>DATBAU010000289.1:0-25880 GCA_036271355.1 Rudaea sp.
CGTGACGACGACCGCCGAATTGCGGAGCGCGCTTAGCGCCGCGTCCGACGGTGGCGCAAACCAGGACGATGGAACCGACATCTTCCTCGCTACCGGCACCTATTCGACATCGGATGGCCTCGGGCGTTTCTTCTACCTCAATACGTCGCCGACGGCTTCGTTGCATTTGTGGGGCGGTTACAACGCCGACTGTACCCAGCGGGTCGACGATGCCTCTGCCACGATCCTAGACGGCAACGACGCAACGCAAGTGCTGGTCGCGCGCAGCGCGCTGGGCGATGTCGACATATTGAACCTCACCGTGCAGAACGCGAACACCGACCAATACGGCGCCGGCATTGCCGTGAACGATTCCAACGTGACGACGAGCGGCGACGTGCTGCTGCGCGATCTGATAATCCGCAACAATCATACGAGTTACTACCATGGCGGTTTTCGCGCTTTCGCACGCGGCACGCACATGATGTACTTCGACAATAATCTGGTCGTCGACAACAGTGCCGACCGCGGTTACGGCGCCGGAGAGCTGTATGGTCAAGCGCAGATTTACGTGCGCTACGACACGATAGCGAACAACATCGCGCAAGGCTCGACCGTCGGCGGTTTGCTCTGCGCCGGCGTGCCGAATTGCGAGATCGCCAACAGCGTGTTCTGGCAGAACACGAACGCCGACTTGTACGTGAACTACGACGCGGTGATGTACTTCGACGACGTGACCCAGATCGCCGGCAACACGCCTTCGACGAACGCGAATCCGATCGTCGGCGACCCGCTGTTCGCTGATCCCGCGACCGGCAACTACCATCTCGGCGACGGCTCGCCGCTGCTGGCGGTGAGCACGTATCTGCACAGCGATTCGGACAACGACATCGAAGGCCACAATTTGCCGTTGACCGGAACGACCGACGTCGGCGCTTACGTCGACACCATCTTCAACGACAATCTCGAGACTTCGCCGTAATCAGGCCGCGAACTGCAGCCGGGCGAGTTCCGAATACAGACCGCCCTCGCGCAGCAGTTCGGCGTGCGTGCCTTGCGCGACGATGCGTCCGCCGTCCATCACGACGATGCGATCGGCCATCTGCACTGTCGCCAGGCGATGCGCGATGACGAGCGTGGTGCGATCGCGCATGAGGCGTTCGAGCGCGCTCTGGATCGCGTGCTCGGATTGCGCGTCGAGATTGCTGGTGGCTTCGTCGAGCAACAGGATCGGCGAGTCTTTCAACAATGCGCGCGCGATGGCGACGCGTTGCTGTTGTCCGCCGGACAATCGCACGCCGCGTTCGCCGAGATAGGTTTCGTAACCTTCGGGTTGAGCGGCAAGGAAGTCGTGCGCTTCTGCTGCCTTCGCGGCGGCGATGACGGTGTCGTCGTCCGCGTTCGTGCGTCCGAAGCGAATGTTGTCGGCAGCGCTTGCGCCGAAAATCACCGTGTCTTGCGGCACGAGCGCAATCGCGCCACGCAGATCGGGCAGCGCGAGCGCGCGCAGATCGGTACTGTCGACGCGGATCGTGCCGTGTTGCGGATCGTAGAAACGCAGCAGCAAATGGAACACGGTGCTTTTGCCAGCGCCGGACGGCCCGACCAATGCGACGGTTTCGCCCGGCGCGATGCGCAGATTGAAATCGTGCAGCGTCGGCGCTTCCGGACGCGAGGGATAACGAAATTCGACGTGATCGAACTGGATTTCACCGCGCACGGGTTTTGCGAGCGTGATCGGATCGGCAGGCGTGGCGATGCCTGGCCGCGCGTCGAGCAATTCGCCGATGCGTTCCATCGATCCGCCAGCGCGCGAGATTTCGCTCCACACTTCGGTCAACCCGCCGAGTGATCCGGCCGAGATGACGGCATACAAAACGAACTGGCCGAGCACGCCGGCATCCAGACTTCCGTCCATCACGGCGCGCGCGCCGGCCCACAGCACGAGCGTGATCGCGCCGAAGATGAGCAGGATCACGAGCGCGGTCAAACCGGCGCGTTGTCCGACGCGCCGCTGTGCGGCTTTCAGAGCGCGTGCGATCGCGGCGTCGTAGCGTTGTCTTTCGACGGGTTCGCGCGCGTACGCTTGCACCGCATACATCGCATTGAGCGTTTCGTTGGCGATGGCCGCGGTGTCGGCGATGCGATCCTGGTTCGCGCGCGCGAGTTTCTGTTGACGACGCCCGGCGAGCACGATCGGCAAAATCACCAACGGAATGACCAGCGCCGCGTAGCCGGCGAGTTTCGGACTCGTCGCGACCAGCATCGCTGCGCCGCCGATCGCGGTAACCACGCTGCGCAACGCGACCGACATGCTCGAACTCACCACCGTCTGCACGAGTTCGGTGTCGCTGCCCAGGCGCGAGATCAATTCGCCGACGCGCGTGCGTTCGTAGAACGCCTGATCGAGCGTGAGCAGATGCGCATACAACGTGCGCCGGATGTCGGCGACGACGCGCTCGCCGAGCATGCTCACGCAGAAATAGCGTGCGGCGGTCGCGATCGCCATCACGCTCGCGACGACGAGCAATCCGACGAAACTGCGATTGACCGTGCTCGGATCCGCGTGCGCAAAACCGCGATCGATCATCACGCGCACCGCGAGCGGCAGCGATAACGTTGCCAGCGACGACAGTGCAAGAAAACCGAGCCAGCCGAACAGTAGCGCGCGATAACGCAGCAGATACGGAACGATCACGCGCAATGCGGATAGGCGGCCGGGTGCGCGGCTTTTCGTGTTATCGGTCATCGTGAAGGAACAAGAGAATTACGGATGCAATGGAGGCGCACGCTCGCTATTCAATGCGGCGCGCGGAAATCGTTTATTTCAGATCGCGCAGATCGTCCGGAAGTTTGTAGTCGGGATAGCGTTTGCGAAACGCGGCGAGATTCTTGATGGCATCGTCGCGACGGCCACCTTCGAGCATGTGCCGGATATCCGCGATCCAGTGTTCCGGATACAAATTTACTTCGACATCCGCCGCCGACGGTTTAGCCATTTCGCGAGCGGGCGCCATCGCGGCGGATGGCGCCGCCGGCGGTGGCGAATAAGCAGCGCTAGCGGCTGCGCCGGGAAAAGCATTCGGTTTCGCGGCCGTCTGCGGTGCGGATTCCGGCACGGGTACAGCATCGATTCGCGGTGCTGGCGCGACGGATTTCATCCTAGCCTCCGATTGAGACTGGAGAACATTCGAGTTGGCGGTCGCGGCATCGACGCTGTCGCGCGCGGATTGTTTGTCGGCGCTCTTAAGGTTTTTCGCGGGAGCCGATTGCGTCGCGAAAGCGGCTGCTGGTGTTTTCGGCTGTTCGACTTTGCCGAGTTCGCCGCGTGTTTTTTCTTCCGTGGTGCTCCGTTCGCGTTCGACTCTCGTCGGTTGCGGCATCGGCGCAGGCGTGGCGCGCGACGATGCAGCGCCGGCCGTTTCCGCGGACTGCTGTGGCGCGTTGGTCGGCGCGGGTGCTGCAGGCCGAGCCGGCGCGGCGATCGTTTGTTCCGCTTTTTCCGACACGGCGCTGCGCTCGTTCCACACGCGCGGACTCAAGCGATAGGCGAGCCCCGCGACAACGACGAGAGCCGCCGCCGCGCTCATCGCCGGAAACCAGCGTGGACGCGCGCGACGCGTCGTCACCGCGGCGCGCGCTCGCGCGAGGATCGCCGCATCGAGCTTCGCGTCCGGCTCGTCTTTCGGCAGTCGGCGATAAAGCGCGGCGACGCGCGAATCGTCCGCGAGGAACGATTCGAGTTCGCGTTCGAGTTTGTCGTCGCCACTCGTCATTCGGCCAGTTTCTCCCGGATTTTCGCCAGCGCATAGCGCAATCGCGATTTCGCCGTCTCCTGCGCAGCACCCGTGGTGCGCGCGATTTCTTCGAGACCGAGTCCGCCTTCGACGCGCAGCAGAAACGCTTCGCGTTGTTCCGGCGGCAATTCCGCGAGCGCGCGCTGCAGGCGCCGGCGTTCCTCGAAATCGCTCAGCACGCGTTCGGGCTGCTCGCTTTCGGGCGCGTCGAGTTCGCGCAGGATCGTTTCGGTTTCCTCGGCTCCGGCTTGTGGACGCGCGCGGCGAAAACTGTCGATGATCAGATTGTGCGCGATCTGCAGCAGCCACGTGGTGAATTTGGATTCGATCCGATAACGTTCGCGCGATGCGATCACGCGGCTCCACGTTTCCTGATACAACTCGTCGGCGGCGCTGCGGTCGGCCACGCTACGCAGGATGAAACGGTACAACATGCCGCGCTGGCGTGCGTACAGCGTTTCGAATGCGCGCGCGTCGCCGTGTGCGTAGGCGAGCATCAGCGCTTCGTCCGTAGTGTCGGCCCCCATGCTGCGGAGGTTACGGGAAACCGCTGCGGCTGGTAAGGTCTTGGAATGAGCCGGTGTGCGTCCATGTTCATGTAACGTACGGGATGCCGGTTCGGGGTTACGCGAGGCAACGATGATTCATCCGATTCTGAAAATGGGCGATCCGCGCTTGCTGCGCGTGGCCAAACCGGTGGAACGTTTCGGTACAAACGAACTGCGCGTGCTGATCGACGACATGTTCGAGACGATGGAATCGGCCGGCGGTGTCGGACTCGCGGCGCCGCAGATCGGCGTCGATCTGCAGCTCGTCATTTTCGGATTCGACACGAGCGAGCGTTATCCGGATGCGCCGTCGGTGCCGCGCACGATTCTGCTCAATCCGCACATGACGCCGTTATCGGATGTGAAAGAAGAGGGTTGGGAAGGGTGTCTTTCCGTTCCCGGCATGCGCGGTGCGGTGGATCGGTTCGCGTCGATCCACTACACGGGCGTCGATCCGGACGGAAACGTCATCGATCGCGACGCGGACGGATTCCACGCACGCGTCGTGCAGCACGAGTGCGATCATTTGATCGGTCGATTGTATCCATCGCGCATCACCGATTTTTCGAAATTCGGATTCACCGACATTCTTTTTCCCGATCTCGATCCGAACGCGGACGACTGATCAGCGTTTCGCGGTCTCGTCGAGCAATTCGACGAGCTTGTCTTTCCACACCGCCGCCCACGTGTGCGTGCCGTGTCCGTGCGTGGCGTCGCTGATCGGAATGATGAAATATTTTCCGTGCGGCACGTTCTTGATCTCGCGTTCGAGAATGCCGAGTTCAGGCGGATTGATCTGATCGTCGGCGGAATTGATGGCGAGCAGCGGCGCCTTGATCGCGCCGAGTCTGGATTGCGGATCGTAGTCGTACGACGAATCGATTTGATAAAGCAGGTTGTTCGCGTCGTCGTCTTTCATATAGCGCGCGATGCGGTCGTCGAGGAATTTATCGGCGGCTTCGCGCGTCGGCGCTTCCTTCTGCCATTGAAGCGGGCTCGATCCCATGATCAACAAAATGTCGAGCGCGTTGACCATGCCGTGCGGCGGTTGCGTGTAGTCGCCGTTTTTCCATTCCGGATCGGTGCGGATGGCATCGGTCATCATCTTGCGCATCATGCGGTTGCGTCCGGAAATCTGAATCGGCAGCGACGCGAGCGGCATCAGCGCGTCCATCATGTCCGGATACGTTTCGCCCCACAGCCATGTGTGCATGCCACCCATCGACGTGCCCATCACCAGGCGCAGATGATCGACGTTCAGTTTTTCGGTGATCACCGCGTGCTCGGCCTTGAGCATGTCGGCGTAGCCGTAGCGCGGAAATTTCGCGCGAAGTCCATCGCTCGGTTTGCTCGATTTGCCGTGGCCGATATCGTCGATGAGGATGATGAAATGGTTCGTCGCGTCGAGCGGCTGGCCGGCGCCAAAGAGTTCGCCGGCGAAGATGTCGCGCAGGAATTGCGTTCCGTCGCCGCCGGTGCCGTGCATGATGAGCACGGCGTTGTCGACGTGTCCGTGATCTTTGTGAATCGTCCCGAGCGTGCGGTAGTGCATGCGCAGTTCGGGCAACGTGCCGCCGCCGGTGAACGCGAAATTGCGGATGACGTAATCGCCTTCCGTCGGCGTCGGATACGTGCTCGCTGCGAATGACGTCGCGCAAAAGGCGAGAGCGGCGGCGGCCGCGAAGGCGAAGCGTTTCATGCGATCACTCCTAAGCGAAACCCGAGCAGACCGAGTTTCGCACGAGTGGCTTTCGGGACGAAACGTCAGTTGCCGAAGCCGTCGGCGAAAATGCGGTCGGACGGTCTGATGACGCCATTCGCGGAAACCGTGAACGACAGAACGCCTTTCGGCGACGACGTCAACGAACCGCCGGGCGTGACGGTGATCGTTTGATTGCTTCCATTGATCGTCACCGACACAGCGTATCCAGCGTTCGCCGGTAATTCGGCGATGGTGTGCGCCGTCTGCGCTTTTGGCACGATGTAGCTGATCGATCCGGCGATCGTCGTGCCCGCCGCGCCGCTGTTGAACAGCACGGCTTGCTGACTGCCGCCGCTCGCGAACAAACCACCGATCGCGTTGCCGGAGGTAACGTTGATCGCACTGGCTGTCGCGACGGTGCCCGATGTCGCATCCAGATCGAACGCCGTCAGCCAGTGCTGAGACGCCGTCGCGTTCGGCGCGCGAACCTGCACCTGCCAGACTTTCACCGGCGCGCTTCCGGCATCGCTGCCGTTCGGCGGATACATGCCGATCGTCGTCGTCGTCGCATTCGCCGGAAGAATCGTCGTCATCGCGCCGGCGTAGGTCGCGTCGTACGTCACGTCGAGACGTTTCTCGCCCGACGGCGCCGAACCGACCGACGGATTGGCGGGGAAGTGAAACGCGAGGAACTGATCGTCGGCGGTGTTGCCACCGGTGGCGTTGCCTGCCGTCGTTCTGTCGTAGGCGAGAAAGCGGTTAGGGCGCAGATACATCACCTCGCGCGACCATGCCGCGACTTGCGCGTGATTCGCGCTGTCCTTCACGTACATGTCTTCCAGATTCGTCGCGAGCGTGAGCACATAGTTCGAACCGTCTTCGTACGTCGCGACTTTGGTGTGTGCGTCGGTGGAATCGAATCCCGCCTGACCGTAGCGATCGAGCAGTTTCGCGCCGCTCATGTGACGCACATAGAAAATGTTGTAGATCGTGCGGTTGCCGAAGTAGATGTCGTTGGCGTTGAAGTTGCCGTATTCGTCGTTGTATACGCGCGTTTCGTCATCGTCTCCGCCGGGTTCATGCACGGCCCAGCCCGTACCGTTGACCAGTAGCGGCACCCCGCCGCGAACGAGCGCGAGGCTTCCCTGATCGAAACCTTCTTCGCCGCCGCCGCCTTCGATGTACGGTCCGGCGCGGAACGACATCCATGTCGCACTCGTCGTCCAGTCCGATCGCGCGGCGATCGCGTTCGGGCCGGGTGCGAAATAGGAAAGCGGCAACGTTGCGAGCGGTGCCGTCGTGCCATTCGGGTCGTAGAAAAGAAATTCTTCCCATGCGTCGACGTCGTCGTCGCCGCGCGCGGCGAGAACTTCGTTGACGTATTCCTGAAACACATTCGCGTGCGCCGCGTTCCAGTAGCGCAACACGCCGAGCACTTGCATGAACATGCCGACGTTCGTCGAACTCGGCGGAGGCGCGTCGGAATCGCCGTTCGAATGATTGGTGTCGCGGTCGTCGATGTACGCGCGATTGGGCCACGTGAAATACATCAGGTAATCGGCGGCGTCGATTGGAAATGTATACGGCGCGGCAGCGTTGATCAGATCGGTGCCCGTCGCGGTTTTCACTTCCCACGCGGGCAGGCTCATGTTCAACGTCGCCAGCGGGCCGTAGTTACCAAAACCTTCCGGCCAGCCGCCGCCTCTCATGTTCGCGGCGAAATAGGGTTGCACGCCGATGTGCGGAGGATTGCTCGGCGCGGTGTTGTACTGCACGTTTTGCCAATTCGTCCATTGCGCCGGCGCGGACGGATTGTCGCCGGCCGTGGCGAGCGCGACGACTGTCTTCGCGTGAAAATATCCGGCGAAGTAGTTCCCGAGCGGATTGCCGTAGGCGAAGGCCGGATCGCCATCAGGAATCTTCGGGCAGGCACCGTTGGAATCCCAGATGCCGAGCCATTGATTCGCCGTGGTGTAGATTTGCGTGCGTTGTGTCGGCGTGAGTTTGTCGTACGCCCAGTCGTAGAGAATGCCCATGCCGACGCCGTAGAAACGAATGACGTAGCCATCGTCCGTGCATGGATCTTCGCTGCGCATCGTGTCCGATGTCGGCGTGGACAACGTCACGGCGATATCGGCGGCCTTTTGACCATATTTCGCCGCCGTCGTCGGATCGGATGCGGACAACGCGCGATAGCACAATCCTTCGCTCATCAGCGGCGCCCAATAACCGTCGCCTTCGTAGCCCTGGCCGATGTCCAATGCATCGGGATAATCGTTGGATCCGACGTTCTGATCGCCGCCGACCGCCGGATAGTCCACCGTCCCGCTGATGAACGAATCGCAGTAGTGCTTGAGCTTTTGCCATTGCGCGGAGTTCGCGGTGATTTTCGCGTGCAATCTGTCGAGCGTTGCGGTGTCGAGGATCAGACGCGGGTGGGGGACTGTCGATTGCGCCAACGCGGCCGTTGAAACGAGCGCAGCGAACGTTCCGAACCAAAAACGATTTGCCATGTGATCCGCGCCTTTAAGCCATGCCGTCGCAAGCGTAGAACGAGAACTGCCACCCGATTGCGACATCCATCACGCGCGCACGCGGCAGCTTTTCACGGAATGACACAACGCATTAGGGATCGCGCATCACCATCAGCCGAATTTCGGTCATGTCTTCGATCGCGTAGCGGATGCCTTCGCGACCGAGGCCCGAATCCTTGACGCCGCCATATGGCATGTTGTCGACGCGGAAGCTCGGCACGTCGCCGACCACTACGCCGCCGACGTCGAGTTCGTCCCACGCTTTCATGACCTTGCGAACGTCGTAGGTGAACAAGCCGGCCTGCAATCCGAATTCGCTGTCGTTGACCATGCGCAGCGCGTCGTCGTACGAAGTATACTTTTGCAATATCGCGACCGGTCCGAAGGCTTCCATGCAGTTCACTTTCTGTTTCGAGTCGACGTTCTCAAGCACCGTCGCCTCGAGCATCGCGCCCGTGCGCTTGCCGCCGCACAGGATTTTCGCGCCGGCTTTCGCGGCTTCCTGAATCCAGTCGTCGAGGCGTTTGGCTTCTTTCTCGTCGATCATCGGGCCGATGAAGGTCTTTTCGTCCTTCGGATCGCCCGCGACGAGCTTCTTCGTGGCGGTGATGAACGCGTCGCGGAATTTGTCGTAGATATCGGCCTGCACGAGAATACGTTGCACGCCGATGCAACTCTGGCCGCTCTGATAGAACGCGCCGAAGATCATGCGCTCGACCACGAAATCGAGCCGATCGCCCTGATCCGAATCGACGATGCACGCCGCGTTGCCGCCGAGTTCCAGCACGACTTTCTTGCGGCCCGCTTTGGCTTTCAAATCCCAACCGACGGCTGGCGAGCCGGTGAACGAAAGCAACTTGAAGCGATCGTCGGTCGTGAACAGATCGGCGCCGTCGCGATGCGCGGGCAAAATCGAAAACGCGCCTTTCGGCAAATTCGTTTCCGCCAGCACTTCGCCGATGATCAGCGCACCGATTGGCGTGCGGCTCGCCGGTTTCAGCACGAACGGACAACCGACCGCCAGCGCTGGCGCGACTTTATGCGCGGCCAGATTCAGCGGGAAATTGAACGGTGAAATGAACGAGCACACGCCAATCGGCACGCGTCGCGTAAATCCGCGATAGCCTTTCGCGCGCGGCGATATTTCCAGATTGAGCACTTCGCCGTCGATGCGCACCGATTCCTCGGCGGCGACTTTGAACGTATCGATCAAACGCGTCGCTTCGCCTTTCGCGTCCTTGATCGGTTTGCCCGCTTCGATGCACAGCGCCATCGCCAGTTCGTCGAAGCGTTCGCGAAACCGTTTGACGCAATGTTCGAGCACCGCTTGCCGTTCGTAGGCCGGCATCTTGCGGCATGCATCCTGTGCCTTGACCGCAGCGGCGATGCCCGCGTCGATCGCTTTCGCGTCGGCGAGCGCAACGCGCGTCGCGACCTTGCCCGAATATTTGTCGGTCACTTCCAGATCGGTGTTCGGCTGCTGCGCCTCATTGGCGAGAAAGTACGGATATTTCTCTTTCAGCATGACGAGTCCTTAAGCCGGCGGATCGCCGCATTCTACTCCGAGCACGTGCACGCTCGCAGGAGGAATCGTGGCGAAATTGCGTGTAAGACGTCCGCCTGACAACCGACGATATGCAACGTCGCGTTCTGAGACGAGAACACTTGGCGGCTTGCTATTGTGTACCGAAATAAGTACGCTTCGAGCGACGGCGAATATCCGGAAGAAACGGTGACGAGAAAGAAGAAAAATCCCGCGATCGGATCCAACTTCGATCAATTCCTGGCCGAGCACGATCTGCTCGAAGGCGCCACCGCCGTTGCGATCAAGCGCGTTGTCACATGGCAACTTGCCGAAGCGATGAAAGCGGCGGGCGTGACGAAAAAAGCGCTCGCCGAAAAGATGCATACGAGCCGATCGCATCTCGATCGGATTCTCGACGAACGCGATACCGGCTTGACGATCGAAACACTCGGGAAAGCCGCGCGCGCGCTTGGGCGAAATGTGCGGATCGAATTGTGCGTAGCGTGAGTGAGTTGTCACTCGAATCCGTTATCGAAAATGTCGTCGCTTTCGACAAAACGCCAGAGGCCTCCGAGCCAATTCCCAGAGACGATCACGTAATGAGATCCATCGAACGTCACCGCGGCGCGTTTGGTTCCGTTCGTCATAGCCGGAACGATCGGCATCGGTGACCACGCATCGCCGTCGGGCGACGAAGATTGCATATCCGGCGCGTAAGTTCCGCCGGTCGCGAATGAATCCATGGAATACAGCGTGTCGCGGGTGCCGAATACGGCGTTGGTGAGCGATCCGCTGACCGACGTCCACGTTTTTCCCGCATCGATACTGCGAAATATCCCATTCGGATTGACCGACGGCGCGTAGACCACGCCATCGCCCGGCTGGAAGAATTGCGTGCTGCCGTGTTTGTGTTCGAGCGTCGGCGCGACGTGCGTCCAGCTCGCTCCCGCGTTTTCGGTGCGCCAGATACCCGCCGTGTTCGAATCCCATTGCGCCTGCGTGAGCCAGGTCGTGCGTGTCGTCGCCGTGTCGCCGGTATGGACGAAGAAAGGATAGAGCGATGCGCCGATGCCGGCTGGTACGGTGACCGTGACCCAATGCTCGCCGCCGTCCGTCGATTCGGAAATGCCCGGATAGCCATGAAATCCGGCGATGAGGTGCGAGCTGTCGTTCGGATCGATGTCGAGTGCGTAGACGTCGTTGCCGAAATAGGTGTTGCCGTCGGACGCCGCGACCGCCGTCGCGTTGTCGACGGCATACGACATCCAGCTCACGCCACCATCGGTGCTTTTCCAGACGCCGGCGGCGGCATCGCCTGAGGCTGTCCACAATATCGGCAGCGTCGCGGGATCACGCGCCGTGTCGGGATCGATGATCGCTGTCCATAACTTTCCGGCATCGAGTGACATGCCGTTCGTGCCGGTATTGATCTTGCGCCATGTCTGGCCGAAGTCGACGGATTTCCACACGCCCTGATGGCAAGTGAACGCGTACAGATCGCTCGGTCGGACGGGATCGACGACGACATCCTGCATGCCGAAGTTGTCGTTGTTGAACGCCGCCGGATCAAGATTGATGGTGGCTGGCGTGACGTCGGTCCACACACCAATGGCCGCCGCATGTGCCGCAGCGGTTTGTATCAAAAAAAAGAAAAAAGTGGATAGTGCTAAACGCATGCACAGACGATACGCATCCACCCACATCGTGTTGTGTCAGCGATCACGCACCGCTCGGTCAGACCTTCGCGCTCAATTCCTTGATTTCGCGGTTGAGTACGCGATCGTTGTCGGAATAATCGATCGGTACGTCGATGAGGTGCACGCCGGGTGTGTCGAGACACTTCTGCAGCATCGGCGCGAATTCGGCGGACGACGACGGACGATGTCCTTTCGCGCCGTAGCTCGCGGCGTAGGCGACGAAATCCGGATTGCCCATGTCCATGCCGAAATTCTCGAACTTCATGTTCGCCTGTTTCCACTTGATCATGCCGTAGGCGTTGTCGCGCAGCAGCAGCACGACGAGATCGAGTTTCAGGCGAACGGCGGTCTCGATTTCCTGCGAATTCATCATAAATCCGCCGTCGCCGGCGACGGCCACGACTTTGCGGTCCGGATGGACGATCTTCGCGGCAATCGCGGAGGGCAGGCCGGCGCCCATCGTGGCGAGCGCGTTGTCGAGCAGCATCGTGTTCGGCTCGCGGCAACGGTAGTAGCGCGCGAACCAGATCTTGTACATGCCGTTGTCGAGGCAAACGATACCGTCACTCGGAACCACGCGGCGTACGTCGGCGACGAGACGCTGCGGATACATCGGGTAACGCGCATCGTCCTTGCCTTCGACAAGATGCTTGTCCAAGTGGACGCGAACTTTGGAAAAGTATTCGAAATCCCAGTGTTTCTGCGGCTCGATGGCTTCCTTGAGGCGCCAGATGGAATTGGCGATATCGCCGACCAGTTCGACCTGTGGAAAATAAACCGTATCGACTTCGGCGCTGAGAAAGTTGACATGGATGACCGTGCGCAACCCTTTGCGCATGAAGAACGGCGGTTTCTCGATGACGTCGTGCCCGACGTTGATGATGCAGTCCGCATTCTCGATCGCGCGATGGACGAAATCGCCGTCGGACAATGCCGCGTTACCGAGCCACAGCGGATGCGTTTCGTCGACGACGCCTTTGCCCATTTGCGTCGTGAAAAAAGGAATGCCGAGTTTGTCGATGAATTCGCGCAGCATCTTGCTGCACAGTTTTCTGTTCGCCGCCGCGCCGATCATCAGTAACGGATGCTTGGCGCCCGTGATCGCTTCGGCGGCATGCACCAGCGCTTTTTCGTCGGCGATCGGACGGCGGTGATAGCTTTCCTTGATAAGGATCGCGTCGGTATGCTCGTGCGCGATGTCTTCAGGAAGCTCCAGGTGCGTCGCGCCTGGACGTTCTTCTTCCGCGCGACGAAACGATTCGCGCACGCGCGCGGGAATGTTGTCGGCGGAAACGATTTGCCGCGTGTATTTCGTCAGCGGCTTCATCATGTCGACGATGTCGACGATCTGAAAATGACCTTGCTTCGATGCCTTCACCGGTTTTTGTCCGGTGATCATCATCATCGGCATGCCACCGAGTTGTGCATACGCGGCCGCGGTGACGAAGTTGGTTGCGCCCGGTCCGAGTGTGGCGAGGCACACGCCGGCGTGACCGGTGAGCCTGCCGTATGTGGCCGCCATGAAACCGGCGCCTTGTTCGTGACGAGTGAGGATCAGCTTGATCGACGAGGTGCGCAGCGATTCGAGCAGATCCAGGTTTTCTTCGCCAGGAATGCCGAACACGTATTCAACGTTTTCGGCTTCGAGCGCCTTCACGAACAGATCGGATGCTTTCACGAACGTCTCCCCACGTCGTCGAGTCAGCGATTGTCGGTGCGCCGCACAGGCGCGTCAATCGACGGCTGAGTAAATCGTGCGGTCAGGCGACGGCGCCGAACAGCTTGCCCAGTGCCGCCGTGACCGCCATGGCCAGCGCACCCCAGAACAGCACGCGAATCGCGCCCAGACCGATCTTCGCGCCGCCCGTCTTCGCGGCAACCGCGCCGAGAATGGCCAGTTCGACGAGCGACACGACCGCGACCCAAACGATCAGCATCGACGCCGGCGCGACGTACACCGTGAGCAACGGCAAGACGGCACCGGCCGCGTAGCTGATCGCCGATGCGGACGCCGCCTGAAATGGCTGCGGCTTCGACATTTCGGACATGCCGAGTTCGTCGCGGAGGTGCGCATCGAGCGCATCGTGCGCCATGAGCTGATCAGCAACCTGGGCGGCGAGTTCGCGCTGCAGCCCGCGCTTGACGTAAATGTTCGCGAGTTCCTGATGCTCGCCGGCATGGTCTTCCGCCAGTTCGCGCCGTTCGACTTCGATCTGCGCGGTTTCGAGATCGGCCTGCGAACTCACCGAGACATATTCGCCCGCCGCCATCGACATCGCGCCCGCGACGAGGCTGGCGAAACCGGCGGTCGCGATCGCTGCCGGCGTTCCGTGCGCGGAGGCGACCCCGAGGATCAGGCTCGCGGTCGAGACGACGCCATCGTTCGCGCCGAGCACCGCCGCGCGCAACCAGCCGGCGCGTTTGCCTACATGATGTTCGCTATGACGGCGCGGACTTCGGCGCATCTCGGTTTTCCTTGTCGTGAAGCAATGCGATATCGCCGTCGGCGAGTCGCGCGATGAAGTGGGTCGTCGTTTGCGCCTGCGCGACGGATTTCACGACGACGCCCGATTCGGCGTCGAGCACGATCGCATAACCACGACGCAGCGTTGCGAGCGGACTCATCGCATTGAGCGCGCGCGAGAGTTCGTCGACTTTGCCGGCGCGTCGGCGCAGCGACGTGGTCATGCATGTGGTTAGGTGTCGGCGCAGTCGAACGAGATGATCGTTGCGGCGTTGCAGTGCGGTCGATGGACGTTGCCGCAGCAGACGCGCGCGCAATTGATCGAGGCGTTGTCGTCCGAGGCGAAGCCGCAAACGCGGATGCTGCGTGCGCAATCGAGCGACGAGGTGATCGAGCGTCTGATTCGCGGAGAGTAATCGCCGACGCAATGCCTGATCGAGACGGTGCGCCTGATGTCGCAGCGCGTTGCCGATCGCGAGCACGTCCGGCACGAGCAATTCCGCGGCGGCGGATGGCGTTGCGGCGCGAAGGTCGGCGACGAAATCGGCAATCGTGAAATCGATTTCGTGTCCGATCGCCGACACGACCGGAATCGTGCTGGCGCGGATCGCGCGCGCGAGTGCTTCGTCGTTGAACGACCACAAATCTTCGAGCGAACCACCACCGCGCGTGAGCAGAAGCACATCATGGCGTTGCGCGATCGACGCCGCTGTCAGCATGGCGACGATCGCAGGCGCGGCTTCCCGGCCTTGAACCGGCACCGGCAGAATGTCGATTTCGACGAGCGGATAACGCCGCGCGATCACGCTCAGCACATCGCGAATTGCCGCGCCGGTGGGCGAGGTGATCACGCCGATGCGTCGCGGAGCGGGCGGAAGCGGACGCTTGTGTGCGGCGTCGAACAATCCTTCGGCGGCGAGCCGCGTTTTCAGTTCCTGCAACAGACGCAACAGCGCGCCTTCGCCCGATTCCTCCATGTGCTCGACGATAAGCTGGAATTCGCCGCGCGCTTCGTACAGTCCGACGCGAGCGCGGGCGAGCACACGCAGGCCGTCGGTAGGTTTGAAACGCAGGAACGTACTTTTCGGCTTGAACATCGCGCACCGGATTTGCGCGTTCGCGTCTTTCAGGCTGAAGTAAATATGGCCCGACGCCGGCTTGGAGAAATTGGAAATCTCACCCTCGATCCACAGCAACGGGAAGTTTTCCTCCAGCAATGCGCGCGCCTCGCGGACGAGGGCGCTCGGAGAGAATACTTGCCGCTCCGCCACGAAGGCGGTGTTGGAATCGGTCATGGGAATCGAGGAATCTACTCTGCATTCCGTGCGCGTGGAAGCGTCGGCGACGGACGCTTCACACGATGGACTGATCCGACGGTTTCGGTTTGTTCGATCGACGCCGCGCACGCATGTAGCCCGCGACGAGATTGAATCCGATCCATACGATGATCAACGACAGTGGCCACGCGAGAATCCGCGGCCAGATCGCCGTGACGAAAGCGAATGCGATGAGCAGCGTTCCCGCGATCAGCAAAATGCCGGCTTCGGATCGCCCCAGCACGCGCTTGTTGCCCAGCGCCGCACCGACGGTGTTGACCAGTCGCAACGTTCCCGCGGCTGCGCGGCTGGTGCTGCCCGCGCCGCGCATCGGACGGCGCGCGCGCGGCGTCGCGCTTGGCGCTTTGGAAATTCGCTTGTTCGACAACACGATTTCCGTCGCGTTCTGCAAATCCTTTTCGTATTGCCGCGCGAGACATTGCGCGAAGCATTCGTCCTCGACCGCGACATCCATCTCCGCGTTCGCGAACCAGCTCGACATGTTCATGTTGCTCGATCCGACACGCGCCCAGCGCTCGTCGGCGACGGCTGTCTTCGCGTGCAGCATCGGACCGTTCCATTCGAACACGCGCACACCCGATTCCAGTAGCGGTCGATAACCGGCACGCGACAATCGCGCGACGAGCGGCAAATCGCTGCTTCCCGGAACGAGCAAGCGCACATCGACACCATCCATCGCCGCCGCCCCGAGCGCCTGCACGTAAGGCGCGAGTCCAACGAAATACGCGTCGGAAATCCACAACGTTTTGCGCGCCATCGCGGCGATGAGTTGATCGGTGCGGAAGACGCCGGCGCTGCGCGGTTGCGTGGCGATCACACGCAGCGCGACATCGCCCATGCGGGCCGGCGTCGGGCCGGGATCGAAATCCGACGAATCGCCGAGCGTCGACCAGTTTCCGCAAAACGCGACGGACATGTCGTGACACGCCGGACCGCAAACGGCCACGCCGGTGTCGCGCCACGGATCGACATGTTTCGCCGGGCGGCCGAGCCATTTCGCATCGACGCAAATGCCCGAAATGAAACCGATGTTGCCGTCCACGACGATCAGTTTGCGATGGTTGCGCGACAGCCAGCCGAGTGGCCGATCGAACTGTGGCGGGTTGTAGACGCGCACGAATCCGCCGGCATCGATCAGCGGTTTCCAGAACGACGCGCGCGAACTGCCGAGACAACCGAGCCAGTCGTAGATGACGAGCACTTTGACGCCGCGCGAAACCGCGTCGACGAACGCGGCGCGGAATTCGCGGCCGATGTCGTCGTCGCTGAAGACGTAGTTCTCGAACAGAATGCTGCGTTGCGCACCGCGAATCGCCGCGAGCCACGCGTCGAAGTTCTGCCGCGCATCGATAAGCAGCTCGATCGTGTTGCCTTCGACCAGCGGCGTTCCGCCGGCGCGGCTGAGCGCGCGCTCGATGAGTTGCGCGGCGGGATTGGTTTGAGCGGCCAGCGCCTCTGCGGTTTCTGCCATGCGCAGAGTTTAGCCGAACGCGATGTCAGTGTTGCGGCGGCACGCTGGTGTTGGCGATTTCGCGCAGGATGCGCCATTTCTTGTCGTCGTCGAATTGCCAGACGATGAGATATTTTCCGTGATCGGCAACCGCCGCCGCGCCGCCGGTGCGCGTGGTGAACGTGTACAGACCGGTTTCGTACGCGGTGTGCGCGGCGATCGTGACGTCCTGCGTGAGCGAGCTGGCTTCGTCGATCGTGCTGTTCGCGACCATCGCGGCGAAGTATTTTGAAATCTGATCGCGTCCGTGCAGCGCGTCGGCGCCGGCCGGCATCAGGATCGCTTCGGGCTCGAACGCTTCGGCGAGCGCTTTGGTGTCCTTCTTTTTCAACGCGACGATGAAATCCTGATTGGCCGACTCGATCGCCTTGCGCGAGACAGCCGGGTCGAGCGGCGCTTCGTTGGCGGTCTTGATCTTGCCGACGCTCTTGACCTGGCGCGCCTCCGCGACGCCGACGCAAAGCAGCGCCGCGACAGTGAGAACGGTGCGGACGAACATGGTGATCTCCTTATGCGTGGCGTTGGCCGCCGGATGACGATCCGTAAAATACGACCCAGGTCGTAAAGTCGTCCGTAAAATTTTCGAAACGATGTTCCACACCGGCGCCGACGAAGAGGGCGTCGCCGGCGCTGAACGTCGTGCGTTCACCGTTCCTGACGAATCCTCCGGAGCCCGAGACCACGAAATACACTTCGTCGCGCGTGTGCGGCTGCTGCGGATCTTTTCCGACCGGCGCATACAGCTCGACGCTGAAGGCGCCACTCGAAAAAATTTCCACGAAGCGTTCGCCGTCGGGCCAGCGCGACGTTTTCGGGCCGGGCAGGCGAGAAAGAAAATCTTTCGGCGATGCTCTGAGCGATGCGTCCGGCGTCCGCATCGCTGGTGATTTTCCGGTTTCCGACGTCATCCGATCAGCGTGGCGCACCGGCTGCGGGCGCGGCGGCGTGCGTGCTTTCTTCGGCGGTGCGGCGCGGCGCGGTGTCGCCGGATTTCCATCCGTTGACGTCGACGAACCAAGGCGTGCCGTCCTTGTGCAGGAACAACCGCTGCATTTCGTCGAGATGGAACGGACGCGAACCGATGCGGCCGAACACGGCGATCTGATTGCCGGATTCGTCGACCGCGCGATCGCGCTCCAGACCGCGCGACAACGACAGCGCCGCTTTCCGGGTCGGATACCACGCGATCATTTGCGGTTTCGGATCGGGCGAAAACCCATAAAACTTCGGCTGCGATTCCGGACTCGTGATCTGCAATACCTTGAGCCCGTTCTTGCCGTCGGCGACGTACGCATACAGTGACGCGTTCGTGGTGGCGACGACGACGTCGTGCGCGTCGTTGATCTTTCCGTCGGCGTTGAACATCTGGTAGACGAATGGCTTTTCCGGATTCGTCACGTCGATGATCGCGATGCCGTCGGCGCCATCGGCCACGTACGCATACGTGCGCGCGACGTGCAGCTTGTGGCCGTCGCGCAACGGAATATGCGCTGACGTCACCTCGTGCGATTTGGCGGGAACCGTGATGTCGACGACGTGCAAACCGTCTTTCGCGCTGACGAACAGATAGCGGAATTGCACCTGCGCGGATTGCGCGTCGGCGATGGCCACCGTGGTCACGTAAACCGGCTTGATCGGATCGGTCATGTCGAGCACGACCACGCCACGATCGGTCGTGACATAGAACGTGTTGCCGGCGATGGCGACGTGGCGCGCGCCGTTGAGCACGCCGTTATCGTTCCAGGTCATGTCGCGCTTGAGGAAATTGTTGCGCGGTTCGCGATCCTGCAACGTGTCGATGTCGGTGGCGATCAGGCCTTCCTCGGAATCGGTGATGTAGGCGTATCGATAAATGCCGTTCATCACCTGCTCTTGATTCGGACCTTGCATCAGCTCGCTCTGGTTCCGTCCCGGATCGACCGGCTGCGTCGTGGCGAGCGCGACGCACGTCGCGTTCTTCGCGCCGATGTGCGTGTCTTGACCGAGCGGCGAGAAAGGCGCCGTAATCAATTTTTCGGAGAATCCTTTGTTGGCGACGCTGGCCACGTCGTACACGCGCATGCCCTTGGCGCCTTCGGCGACATAGAGGTATTCGCCGCGAAGCTGGACGCAGTTGGCCGTGCCGGCGCTGTGTTCCTGCGCGGTCTGCAGTTTCTGGCCATGATCCTGATGCGCCTTGAACCAGTCCGGATACGCGTAGCGGTGCAGATAACTGCCGATGACGGCCTGCGGTTCGTCCCATTCGGTGACTTGCACCGCGCCCACGCCGCCGTCTTCGCCGACCCACGCGTGATATCCGATGAAATCGATGAACTTGGTTCCAAGCAACAGCGTCTGCGCCATGATGGCGTTGTTGTCGTTGTTCTTCGACACGTGGCAGTCGTCGCAGTCTTTGGTTTCGGTCCTGCGCTCGGTGTGCGGATAGTGCGGCGCGAAAGCCTGCGAGGAATAGCCCGAGGCCGAAATCGGCGGCTGCTGGATGTATATTTTCTCGCGATTTATATTTGTGGACGACAGCACCAACGCCGACGAGGAACGCACCGGCGCGATCTTGTGATCCTTGATTTCGCCATGCACGCCGAGGAAGAACATGTCGTCGCGCGCGACCTGCGGGTTGTACGTGGCGAAATTGCGCGTATCGCCGCCTTCGTATTTGTGGCGTTCGGTTTTCCAGTTGGCCTGGATCGGCAAATGGCAACCGCCGCAGCTCGTCGTCCACGAGGTGTGGCACGTGTAGCAAAGCATCTTGTCTTCGCTGTGCGCGCGTTGTTCTTTCGGCACGCTTGCGCCCCAGTCTTGCGAATCCGCGTTCATGGAAACGGTGTGCGCGCGTACAGCTTTCGCGTCGTAGCCGGGCGAGCCGGGCAGGGAGTCGTCTTTCAACAGCGCCATCGTCCATTCCAGACCCGGCGTCACCGCCGAGCGCTGGATGAGTTTTCCGCCGATCCATTCGAAACGCTTCTTGCCGTCGGGATTGCGGATGAGCAGGAGATCCTTGCCGTATTGCGACGCCGCCGGGCCGGATGTTTTCAGCGTCGGATACTTGTCGACCGTGCCGTGGCAATCCTGGCACTGGATTTCGACCGAGCTCATGACTTCGGCTTTGACGTAACCGTCGCCGTGCGCGTCTTGCGCGTAATGGCAATCGACGCACTGCATGCCGACGTCGACGTGGATTGACTGCAGGTGCACTGCCTTTTTCCACTTGTCAGGATCGGTGTCGTCGACGATCTGGCGGTTCTTGTCGAGCAAGTCGCCCTTGCGATCGCGCGCGTACACGCCGCGGAAATTCCAGCCGTGGCCGTGATAGTCGGCGAACTGCGTGTCCTTGAGTTGCGGATTGAGCAGCGAATCGTCCTTGAGGAAATCGACGTCGCCCCATTTGCCGCGAATCGCCGCTTCTTCAGGATTGCGGTCTTCGATTTTGCGGATTTCTTCGTCGGTCGGATATTTCTGTTTTTCGGGCCACATGAAGGGCGCGTCGGACTCGTAATCCCACATCGTGAAGCCGAGCATGGTGTTAATGAACATGTTCGGCTGATGCATGTGGCAGATCATGCATTGACTGGTTGGGATCTGCCGTGTGAACGCATGCTTGAGCGGATGTCCGGATTCGTTGTGCGGAATCGTCGGATCGATCTGCTGCGACGTGCCCATGTTGCCGAACTTCGCGTAGATGGCCGAATGGAAAACGTCGCGGTCGTTCGCGTAGACGACATGGCATGACGAACAACCGGATGCGCGATAGTCGCCCGGATTGTCGTTGGTGCCGAGGAACCACGTGAACGGATCGTTCAAGCGCGTCTTCGTGATATTGAGCACGGGGATTGCGACGCGGCTGCCGGTGCCCGGACCGCGGTTGGATTGCTTGATGTCGGGACGACCCGGTTCTTCCAGACGCTGGATCAATCCCGATTCATCGGGCAGACCGATTTCCGGAAACAGCGTGCCGATGTTGCGTCCGCCGCGTTCGAACACGCGGAAAATGTCGACCACCGGCGTGGTTTCCCAGCTCGGCAGCGGATATATTTTCGGCAGCACGCCGTGCGCGATCATGTTCGCGTCGGGCGTGATCTGCGAATCGGTCGCGGCGGGTTGTCCGTCTTGTGTGTACGCCTCGCCGAGAACGGAATGCTTATACGGCAGAATGCCGTTGTTGTACGAAGCAGCACCCCAGAACATCGCCGCGTTGGCCATCAGGCTTTTCTTGTTGGCCTCGATCACCGGCAGATGGCACGCGCCGCAGGCGGCATCCGCCGCACGCAAGTCGCCCGGATTGACGAAGCGGACGAATTCCGGCGATTCCTTCATCCACCACGTGTAACTGCGTTCCGGGTTCGCGCTGGTTTTCCAGTGATCCGGAAAACGCGGCAGCACGTGCGCCTGATCCATCGCCGACTGATAGCCGCCGGACCATTTACGATCGCCGCCGTGATCGTCGGCGTTGTAGGCCTCGCCGTTCGGCGTAGTCACGGTCGCGTTGCCGCCGTGACAATCCGTGCAGCCGAGGACGACGGCGGAATTGTTGTGCATCGTCTTGCGATCGGATTGCGTGTGACACGTAACGCAACCGGTCGATTTGCGATCGGCGTCTTCCCACGACTGGAACGCCGGTGCTGCAGCCGCCGTTGTGTAAACGCGCTCGACGGGTTCTTCTTCGCTGGCGACGGCGAAAAAACTCACCGCTGCAATCGAAATCGCCGTCATCCCCGCGAACGCGGAAATCCAGCGTTTTTTCTTGAGTGACGCAGAGTCACTGGATTCCCGCGCTCGCGAGAATGACGAGTTTCGTTGGGAGGTCAGGGTCATCGGTCGGCCTCCTCAGTAGGTGAGAATCACGTTGGCGAGCACGGAGTAGTAGTACGGATGATCAGTGCCGTACAAACTCTTGAATCCGTCGCCGGGTCGCAACGCCGCGCCGGACAATCGCAGCACGATGTTCTGCGTGAAATACGGACGGTAAATCCACGCGATCGATGCATCGGTGCCGATGCTGCGCGCAATATTGGCCTGCTGCCGCGCCGCTTCGAGCGTGGCGGTGTTGTCGAACCACAGTTCGTTGAGATTGCCGCTGACGCGCGAGCGCGGCGTCAGGTCGAAATCCGCGCCGATGCCGACGAGACGCAGGCCGGGATTGTCGAAGTTCGACTGACCTTGTTCCTTCGACGTGCGCAGGTCGGGCAGCATGCCGTTGGGTTGTACGAGCGACACGCCACCACCGCCGATCAGCGGAATGCCTTGGCTGATGAAATAACTCGTGTCGGCGCCGGCGAAGATCGGATTCTCGAAGATTGCATCGAAACCGGTCGAGCGATTGTCGTACGCGTTTTTGTCGCCGCTGGCGTACGCGGCGGACAGGCGCGCGCGGATCCAGTCGAAATCCATCGATGCTTCCGCCGCCGCGAATCCGGCGCGGATGTCGGTGGATTCCTCGACGAACACGCCGTGCGACTGATGGCCGAAAACACCATACGTCGACGCCGTGAGATTGATGCGGCCGATGTGACCGTCGCCGTTGTAGCCAACGTACGTGACGTTGTACGTGCGCGGCAACTGCAAACCGATCGCCGCCGGTCGTTCGACGAATCCATCGGAATCGTAGAAACGGTCGTCGCGATTGTTGTTGTAGACCACCGTGCCCTGCGACGTGAAACCCGGGAACGGAAAATCCTGTCGATAAACGTTCGCGAGCAGGATGTCGTCTTTGCGCGGCGTGCGGCTGATGTCGTTGAGGCCGGAATTGAGGTCTTTCTCCAGACGCCGGAAATAGGCGAAGTTGTATTGCCAGCGGTTGTTGTCGCGATTGCCGAACAGCCGGATTCCCGGTTCGCTGTCCTGAAAAAGGAATCCACGGAAATCGGTCGAGAACGGCTGGATGCCGACGCGCAGCGAATCGAAGTCGTAGCGCGAATCGACATCGCGCAGATGCTTGTCGACCCACAGTTCCTGCACGCCGACGTAACTGTCATCGCGGTCGGTGCCGCGGCGCGGATCGATCTGTAGCGAGCGCGCCTCGTTCGTGTCGACGCGGTTGTAGTTGATGGCGAGCGTGGCTTTGTATTCGATCTCGGGCGGTTTGAACGTCGTGTCGCCCTTGTAGTAGTCGGCGCTGGCGATGAAGTTCTGCACGAACGCCTGCGAGTTGATGCGGCCGAGCACATCGTACTCACCCGCGCTGCCGGTGCCTTGCGGACCGATCGGCAGTGGGAAACTCTGCGCCTTGAGGATCGAATCGGAAATGAAACTCAGGCTCAGGAAATGATCCTTGCCGTCGATCGGTTTGTCGCCTTTGAGCAGATTCTGGTTGTACGGGTCGTACCACGGAAATTTGAAGCCGAGCGTTTCCATGATGCGCCAGCGATCCGGCACGGGCAGGAAATCACCGGCCTGATCCACGGGCGCGGGCGGAATTCCGTTCGGATTCTGCACCGTGAATTCCGGCGGCGGTTCGTACGCGTGACCGGGGCGGCGTCGCGGAATTTCCGATTGCGCCGGATCGTACGTCGGCGCAGGAAGGACACCGAGCATCTCCATAACGCCCGGCGCGATGTCGGCGGCGTCCTGTCCGCGTGTATTTGTGGAGAATGCCGCAAATGCGGCAAATGCGACCGAGAAGGCGAGCGCGGAGCGGCGAAGGTTCGCGTGCATCGTCACTTGCCTCCGCAGACGTTGGCGTCGTTGGTGTCGAGGAATGGCGCTTGCGGACACTCCACGTATTTCAGATGCGATCCGCCCGGCGCGAGCTGGTCGGCGCGCATCGCCGGCGGCGCATTGGCGATTTTCCCGCCGAGCGCGACACCCGCGTTGTTCAGGCCGAGGAAGCTGACCATGTCGTCCTGATCCACGCCGTCACCTGAAACACCGAGGCCGCCGACGAGCGTGCTGCCGCGATAAATCGGCACGCTGCCCGGAAAGATCTGGATGCCGTTGGGAAGCCGCGCGATTCCCGTGCAGTTCTGCGGCACGTCGGGCAGCGTAGGCAATGTCGTGCCGCCGATGGAGACGGTCAGCCCGGCCTGCTGCAGATAGAACGCGACGTGGAAGGCAAGGCGGTTGTAGACCAGGTCCAGCTGTTCGCCATCCTGGAACGGACTCCATTGATCGAACGGAAAACTGAACGGTCCTGGCGGTGTGCCGTCGACGCCATCCGGATAAAACGGCCGCGCCATGTTGCCGCCCGCGCGGTCGGTGAAGGCGAACTTGCCGTCGCCTAATGCGCTCGGCAATCCGAGAAATGCGCGCACGGCGGTCACGTAGTCGAACAGCGCATGCGTGCGCACGATCGTGAACGCGACGGTGGTGCCGTTGAGCACGTCGGCGAGGTAATCCGCGGCGGCGGGTGTGAACACGCCGTCAGCGGCCGAGGTGGCCGTCGCGAGATCGTTCGCGGCGTACGCGCCGGAATTGAACATCGCTGTGCGCGCTTTCTGCAGCGACACGTCGGTGCCGAAAATCGGCGCGTCGCGCGTGCGTGCGACCGCGAGCGCGACACCGTTCGTGTCGACGACCGAAACCGACACGCGTGCCTGACTCCCGAGCGGATTACGAATCTGCGCACGCGCACGATTCGCAATCGCTAGCGCATTTTGTACGAGCGTCTGCACTTCGGTTGCGGTGAGCGCGTCGGCGCCATCGGTGCCGGCGATCGGTGGGTAGCGATTGTTGCCGGTGCCGTCGTCGAGAACGAATGCATCGAGCCCGGAATAGAATTCGGTGTCCGGACGAATGCCGGACGGGGTTTGGCCGAACGCCGTTCCCGCAATGATCGTCCCCGCCGCATAGCCGGGCACGGCCATCACCGCGCCGTTCACGGACGACAACGGCGGCGCGCTGGCGGGTTGCGTCGCCAGCGAGGTGTAATCGACGTCGCTGTAGCGCAGCGTGATGCCGCCGGCGGTGATCGTGTCGGCGCGGCGATCGGACGGCGCACCGAAACCGTACGTTCCTGCAGTCGCGATCAACTCGTCGATGTTGCGATCGATATCGGTGACTTCGGGATCCAGTCCGTAAATGCCATCGGCGGCGACACCGATGCCGCCGACCGGAGTTCCACTTTTATACAATGGGAAACCGCCGGGATCGGCCGACAGACCCAGCGGCGAACGGTGCGGGCCGCCGCTGACGCCGCTTCCGTTGAATCGCGAGGAAAGGTCCGAACACGGCAACTGCGAGAATTGCACGCCGAACAGCGGACCGGCGGGCGTGCCCAAGTCGCCCGGATTGAAATGCTGCTGCACGATCTGACTCGCCGTGCGCGTCGAGAATGCATTGCCTTCCGACGAGAGATACGCACCCGTGACCGCCTTGGCGATTGCCGCGAGTTCGGAAGGGACTTGAAGATTTTCCAGACCGCCGACCACGCCGCGTTGCGAGGTGATCGTGGTCAGCACCGGCGCGCCGTTCATGCGATACACGCCGAGCACGTTGCCGACGCGATCGACGACGGCGATCGTCGCGGGTTTGCCTTGCGCTTGTGCTTCGGCCGCCGCCTGTGCGATGGCTTGCTGAACGTCGTTGGCCGAGAGAAACGATGCGGCCGTCGCGCACGAACCGTTGCAGCCGGAATCCGGTGTGCTTTGCGGAGGAGCCGGAGACGTGCCGACGGAACTGCCGGAGTTGCTGCCGCCGCCGCATGCCGTCAGTGCCAGCGCCGCAGCGAAGCTCAGCCAGCGAAACCGATTCCCCATCGCGACTCCTCCCCGAGTGCGGCGTGAAGCTGCCGTGATTATGCCCAAACCGGCGCTGATTTCAGCGGTGTTTCTTAAATAAAGATCATAACCCAGCCAA
>DATBAU010000290.1:0-1513 GCA_036271355.1 Rudaea sp.
GTTCGCGAACTTCATCTCGAATCTGTTTTTCCAGACGCATTCGCTATCCGATTTTTTCGAGGTGCTCGATACCAAAGCGATCCTCGACGAATCGCCCGGCGCCGCCGAGTTGCCGCACGTGCGCGGCGAAGTCGTGTTCGACGATATTTCGTTCGGCTACGACGCATCGCATCCGGCGTTGCGCAACATGAGTTTCACCGCGCCGGCGGGCAGCACGATCGCGCTGGTCGGTCCCACCGGTGCCGGCAAGACCACCGCGTTGTCGCTGCTATACCGCACGTACGATCCGAGCGCGGGACGCATCACCGTCGACGGCATCGACATCAGCACGGTGACCCTGCATTCGCTGCGCGAAAATATCGCCGTCGTGTTCCAGGATCCCGGCTTGATGTACCGCTCGATCGCCGACAACCTGCGCATCGGCGATCCACACGCGACGGATGCGGACATGGAACGCGCCGCGCGCGCGGCCGAGGCGCACGATTTCATCGTCGTGAAACCCGAAGGTTACGCGACGCTCGTTTCCGAACGCGGACGATCGCTGTCCGGCGGCGAACGCCAGCGACTCGCCATCGCGCGCGCGATGCTGAAAGACGCGCCGATCCTGATTCTCGACGAAGCCACGAGCGCGCTCGACAACGCGACCGAAGCGCGCATCCAGCGCGCGTTGACGGCCGCGATGAAAGGCCGCACCACGTTCGTCATCGCGCATCGGCTCACGACGGTGCGCAATGCCGATCTGATTCTCGTGCTGAAGAACGGCGAGATCGTCGAACAAGGTCGCTTCGACGCTCTCGTCGCGCAAGGCGGATTGTTCAGCGAGTTGGCGCAGCAAGGCACGTTCGTCGCCGACGCGGACGAAGGAGTCGAAGAAGAAGACGCCGCGATCGCCGGCTGAATACCTCGAACGAGGGATTCGCGCATCACGCCGCGATGCTGCAATGCAAGCGTCCTTGAGGGAGACATGACATGAAATCCGGCATTCTGCTGTTCGTCGCGATGGTCGCGTCCGGCCTCGCGCATGCGGGCGCGTGCGACAGCGCCGATCATCGCGCGTTCGATTTCTGGGTCGGCGACTGGAACGTGACGGGCGCGAACAACAACCACACGCACAACGTCGTCACGCGTGAATACGACGGCTGCGTCATCCACGAACACTACACGGGCACGAAGGGATACACCGGCGAAAGCCTCAACACGTTCGACGCCACGCGCAAGGTCTGGCATCAGACGTGGGTCGATTCGCAGGGCACGCTGCTCACGCTCGAGGGTAATTTGCACGGCAACGCCATGCTGCTCGAGGGAACGTTAATCGGGAAAGACGGCGTCGCCGCGAAACAGCGCGTCACGTGGACGCCGAACGCCGATGGTAGCGTTCGCCAGTTCTGGGAATCGGCCAATCCCGACGGAAGCTGGAAAGCGGCGTTCGATGGGATTTACCGCAAGAAATAGTCGCCGCCACCACGGATGCTAGAATTGCGTTCTCGCACCACGCACGGAACGCAATGAGCCA
>DATBAU010000291.1:0-25037 GCA_036271355.1 Rudaea sp.
ACGAAACCGCGCTGACTTCGAGGGCGGATGACGTCCGGGGTTGAGACCTCCACGTTCCCAGCGTTGGCGACCTCGGGGACGGCGAAGCGTCCGGCGAAGCACCCCGACAACGGTTTCGAAACGTGTGCGGATTTGTTCCCCCGATCCGAAACAGCGGCGGGGAACCGCGAAATTATAGGACGATCAGCCGTTTGGCGCAATCATCCGCTTGTTTTTCCGACGAAAACCCTCACCTGAGCTACACTATTTCCGACCGTTCCACCGATACGTTGGCTATGCCCGTCAGCATCAAGACTCCTGAGCAGATCGAACACATGCGCGTCGCCGGCCGCTTGGCCGCCGAGGTACTTGAAGTGCTCGTGCCGCACGTGAAACCCGGCGTGACGACCGAAGAACTCGACGATATCGCGCACAACCACATCGTCAATGTGCAGAAGGCGATTCCGGCGAACGTCGGCTACAAAGGTTTTCCTAAGACACTCTGCACGTCGGTCAATAACGTGATCTGCCACGGCATTCCGTCACCCGGCAAAGTGCTCAAGACGGGCGACATCGTCAACATGGACGTCACCGTGATCAAGGACGGCTGGCACGGCGACACGAGCCGCATGTATTTCGCCGGCGAACCGTCCGTGCTCGCGAAACGGCTGTGCACCGTCGCCTACGACGCGATGATGAAAGGCATCGAAACCGTTCGTCCCGGCGCGACGCTCGGCGACATCGGCTATGCCGTGCAGCAGCATGTCGAATCGAATCGCTTCTCCGTCGTGCGCGAATATTGCGGACACGGCATCGGCACGATCTATCACGAAGATCCGCAAGTGCTGCATTACGGACAACGCGGCGCGGGGTTGCGCCTCGAGCCCGGCATGACGTTCACCATCGAGCCGATGGTCAACGCCGGCAAGCCGCACACGCGCCTGATGCCGGATGGATGGACGGTCGTCACGCGCGATCACTCGCTGTCCGCGCAGTGGGAACACACGGTGGCCGTCACCGAGAGCGGATTCGAAATCCTGACACCCTGGCCGAAAGCGGCCTAAGCATCCGATGAACGCCATCGCCGCGTCGGTCGTGTCGCTTCCGCGACTGCCGCGCAGCGTTCCGCGCGCGGGTGTTTCCGAAGCGGCGCGCACATCCCTGCGACAACTGCTCGGCGACGGAGATCGCCGAATCGCGCAAGCCTTTCGCGACGGCGTTGACATCGACGAACTCCTGCGAACGCGAGCGCATTTCGTCGAAGGCATCGTCGCCCACGTTTTCTCCGCCACCGTCGGCGAACGCGCCGGATTGGCGCTGTATGCCGTCGGCGGACTCGGGCGCGGCGAACTGTTCCCGCATTCCGACGTCGATCTGCTCGCGCTCTGCGACAAGACGCCTTCGCGTGTCGTCGGCCACGCGCTCGAAGCATTCTTCACGTGCCTGTGGGACGTTGGACTCAAACCCGGTCACGCCGTCCGCACGATCGAAGAGTGCCGCGAGTTCGCCGCGGCCGATGCGACAATTTATACAAATCTATTCGACGGGCGCCGCATCGCCGGCGATGCGATCATCGATGCATCGCTGACGGCGATGATCACCGACAAAACCATCTGGCCGCCGATCGCCTACTTCGCCGCGAAACGCGCCGATCAGCTCGGACGCTACGCGCGTTTCAACGACACCGCGTACAACCTCGAACCGAATCTCAAGGATGCGCCGGGCGGTTTGCGCGCGTTACATCTGATCGCGTGGCTCGGTCGCCGTCTTTTCGCCGCGCCGACGTTCGACACGCTCGCGCGCTGCGGTTTCCTGACGACGAGCGAAGTCGAACGCGCCGACGATGCGCGTCGTCAACTTTCGCGCATCCGTTTCGCGTTGCATCTCGCCGCCGGGCGCGCCGAGGAACGCCTGCTGTTCGATTATCAACGCACGCTCGCCGAACAGTTCGGTTTCGAAGACGAACACCGGCAAAATCTCGCCGTCGAACAATTCATGCAAGGCTATTACCGCGCCGCGATCACGACGGAGCGCCTGAGCGAACGTTTCCTGTCGCGCTGCGAAGAAGCACTCGACACCTGTGCGCAACGCGAGCAACGTCTCACGCTCGACTTCGTCACCATCGGCGATCGCCTCGATTGCGATTCACCCGATCTGCTGATCAAACGCCCATCCGCACTGATCGATCTGTTCCGCGTCTGGATCGAACATCCCGAAGTCAAAGGTCTGCGCGCCGATTTGCTTATCCGCATCGAAGCCGCGCTCGATCTTATCGGACCGAAACTGGTCGACGATCGCGATGTGAACGCCGCCTTCCTGCGCCTGCTGCGCAAAGGCGCGCCGGCCGTCGAAGCGATCGCGCGCATGAACCGTCACGGCGTACTTGCACATTATCTGCCCGCATTCGGCAACGTCGTCGGTCGCATGCAATACGATCTTTTTCACGTCTACACCGTCGACGAACACACCATGCGCGTGCTGCGCAATGTCGCGCGTTTCGCATCGGCCGAAACGTCGAAGGATTTCGCGCTCGCGCACGAAGTCTGGAAGCGATTGCCGAAACCCGAACTGCTGTTGCTCGCGGTCATCTTTCACGACATCGCCAAAGGCCGCGGCGGCGATCATTCCGAACTCGGCGAAATCGACGCGCGCGAATTCTGCGCGAAACTCGGACTGTCGTCCGGCGACATCGACCTCGTCGCGTGGCTCGTCCGGCAACATCTCATCATGAGCGTCACCGCGCAGCGCAAAGACATCACCTCGCCGGAAATCGTGCACGCGTTTTCCGAAGAAATCCGCGACCGCGAACACCTCGATTACCTTTACGTTCTCACCGTCGCCGATATTTCCGGCACGAGCGCCAAACTGTGGAATTCATGGAAAGACCAGCTCTTGTCCGATTTGTATAAAAGTGCACATGAAGCCTTGCGCCGCGGACTCGCCGATCCACCCGACGCCGCCGAACGCGTCGCCGATTGTCGCGCACAGGCCGGCGCGATTCTGCGCGAAGACGGCATCGACGAAGCGACGATCGATCGCATCTGGTCGCAATTCCCCGACGACGCCTTCCTGCGTTTCACCGACAACGAAATCGCCTGGCTGACCGCCGGCATCGCGCGACACGACAAACCCGGCATGCCGCTCGTGCTGGTCGACGGATCGAGTCGGCGCGGCAGCAGCGACGTTTTTGTCTACGCCGAATCGCGCGACGGATTATTTTCTGCCGTCACCGCCGTGTTCGATCGCTTGCGCCTGTCAGTGCAGGACGCGCGTATCGTCACCTCGCGCGACGGCATGAGCATCGACAGTTTTCTCGTGCTCGATTCGGATGGCCACGCAATCACCGACGAATATCGCATCGAACGTCTCCGCCGTGCGCTCGTCGAAGCGCTGTCCACTAATCCGTATCGCGCCGACCTCACGCCGCGTCCCGTGACGCGCTCGCTGCGTCACTTCAATATTCCGCCGCACATCTCGTATGATCGCGATCGAAGCGGATTCACGCAGTTGTCACTAATCTGCGCGGATCGCCCGGGCTTGCTCGCGTCGGTCGCGCACGCGTTCCGCGAATGCCGTGTGCGCGTGCACGACGCGCGCATCGCGACGTTCGGCGAACGCGCGGAAGATTATTTCCTCATCAGCGACGAGCGCGATCGCCCGCTCGACGCGCCGATGCGCGACAAGCTCAGCGACACGCTCGTCGAGATCGCCGACATCGAAAAAACCGAAAAGAACAAGGAACGTCATGCACCGGCTTGAAAGCGTCATCGACTCCGCGTGGGAACGCCGCGCGACGCTCAATGACGACGAAATCGATTCGACGGTGCGCCCAGCCATCGACGCCGCGCTCGACGGTCTCGAATCCGGCGAACTGCGCGTCGCCGAACCGCTCGAGGGCGCGTGGCACGTGAATCAATGGCTGAAGAAGGCCGTGCTGCTTTCGTTCCGCATCACGCCGAACCAATTGATGCCGGCCGAACCCGCGCCATATTTCGACAAAGTGCCGATGCGCTTCGCCGGTTTCGACGAAACGAAATTCAAAACGCTCGGCGCGCGGGCAGTGCCGGGCGCGATCGTGCGCCGCGGCGCCTGCATCGCAAAAGATGTCGTGCTGATGCCGAGTTTCGTCAACATCGGCGCGAACGTCGGATCGGGAACGATGGTCGACACATGGGCCACCGTTGGTTCGTGCGCGCAGATCGGAAAAAACGTGCACCTTTCCGGCGGCGCAGGAATCGGCGGCGTGCTCGAACCGTTGCAGGCCGGACCGACGATCATCGAAGACGATTGCTTCGTCGGGGCGCGTTCGGAAGTGGTCGAAGGCGTCGTCGTCGAACGCGGTTGCGTGATCGGCATGGGCGTTTTCATTGGTCAATCGACCAAGATATACGACCGCGCCACGAAACAGGTTCACTACGGCCGCGTGCCGTCGGGCAGCGTCGTCGTCGCGGGCAATCTGCCGGCGGCGGACGGTTCGCACAGTTTGTACGCGGCGATCATCGTCAAGCGCGTGGACGAGAAAACGCGTTCGAAAACGTCTCTCAACGAATTGCTCCGCGATTGAAAATGATAAAAGTATACGGATTGCAAAAGTGCAGCACGTGCGACAAGGCGCGCAAGTGGCTCGGCAAACACAAGGTCGCGCATGCGTTCGTCGACTATCGCGATAATCGCATCGAAGGATCGCTGCTGAAGGATTGGGCGAAACAAGCCGGTGGCTGGGAAAGCCTCGTCAACCGAACCGGCACGACGTGGCGCAATCTGCTGCCGAATCGCAAGGCGCCCGCGTCGGATCCGGAATGGCTGCTGCTCATCAAGGAATATCCGGCGCTCGTGCGGCGGCCTGTGGTCGTGTTCGACGACGGAACGATGAGCGTCGGCTTCACCGACAAGAAATTCCGCGAGATGTTCGCGGCGTGAGCACGGTAGTCGATCTCGCGCAGGAACTCGTCCGCCGCCGATCGGTGACGCCGGACGATGGCGGATGCCAGGCGCTGATCGGCGAGCGGCTCGCAAAATTTGGATTCAAGATCGAGCGCTTGAAATTCGGCGATGTCGACAATCTCTGGGCGACGCACGGTTCCGGCGCGCCGGTGTTCGCGCTCCTCGGGCACACCGATGTCGTGCCGGCCGGCGACGTTGCTCAGTGGTCGAGCGATCCGTTCGTGCCGACGATCCGGGATGGACGCTTATACGGCCGCGGTGCGGCGGACATGAAAGCCGGCGTCGCGGCGATGGTCGTGACTTTGGAAGAATTCGTCACGGCGAATCCGAACCACGCGGGGACCGTCGCATTGCTGCTGACGAGCGACGAAGAAGGTCCGACCAATCTGCATGGCGTGCGGCGCGTAGTCGAAGAATTCCACGGACGCGGACAACGCATCGATTGGTGTGTCGTCGGCGAACCTTCGTCGTCACAGCGTTTGGGCGACATCGTGCGCGTCGGGAGACGCGGTTCACTGTCCGGCAGGCTGACCGTTCGTGGCGTGCAAGGTCACGTCGCTTATCCGGAAAAAGTTCGAAATCCGATCCATCTCGCCGCGCCGGCGCTGGCGGAACTCGCAAGCGAAAAATGGGACGACGGCAACGCCGAATTTCCGCCGACGTCGTTTCAGATATCCAACGTCAACGCCGGCACGGGCGCGCTCAACGTCGTGCCGGGCACGCTCGTCGCCGATTTCAATTTCAGGTTTTGCACGGCGAGCACATCGCAAAGTTTGCGTGACCGCAGCGAAGCGATCCTGCGTAAACATCAGCTCGATTTCGCGATCGACTGGAACGTTTCAGGATTGCCGTTTTTAACGCAGGACGGCAAATTGCGTCAGGCCGCGATGCAAGCGATCGCGGAAATCTGCGGCATCACACCGAAAGCCGACACGGGCGGCGGTACGTCGGATGCGCGCTTCATCGCGCCGATGGGTGCCGAGGTGGTCGAAATCGGTCCGGTGAACGCGTCTATTCACAAAGTAGACGAACATGTCTCCATCGACGAACTCGAAATGCTGCCGCGCTTGTTTTTGCGCATCATGGAAAAACTGTTCGCGAAAGCGTGACGCTCAATGCGGCGTTAGCGTCAAAGTATACTTTGCGGCACCTGGCAGAAACGGCGTCGGTTTTCCTCGCGCCCAATCGCCATCACCCGTGCCGTAGAATGGTGAAAGCGGATTGTCGCTTTGACCACCGGGCATGTGAAAATAGCCGTATTGCTCGAATCCCGGCTCGACCGCGAACCGTTCCGACGCGCCGAAATCCGGAGCTTGCACGCGCGGCATGTTCGAATCACCGGGCAATTCGCGACTCGGCATATCGAGGAGCCAACCCATGCCAGGCAATGATTTACTCAGCGCGTGACGAATGTGTGTCGCGTTCGCATCGCCCCATGTGCGCGCGGCGATTCCGCCCGGCATCGCATCGAGTTTCTTGACGACGCGCTCGGCGCATTTCTGCAGCAGGTCATTCCAGTCGGCATACGTCGGCGGTAACAGATGCGGCGGCCGATGTCCGACGATGGTGTCGACGATCGCCTCGGCCTGCGGCAGTTTCGGCATCTTGAAATCCTTGTCTTTCGCGCGTGCGGCAGCGGCGAATCCGTCGAGCACGGTGTCGGTGACTTCGCGGCGAAAATCGCGCACGAGCCGATAGCCCACCGATTTCGGATCGGCGTGTTCGTTCCAGTCGTCGAAATATTTTTTTGCGCCCGCGAGCGGCGAAGTCGCGCCCGCGCGATCGATCACCTGTCCCAGCATGTCGTGCCATGGCGCGAGCAGAACGGCGCGATCGTCGAGCTGGATCGCGAGCATGTCATCCGGCGCGAACTGCCCGCGTCCCCGCATGTCTTCGCGGATTTGTCGGGCGCGTGCGCCGAGGTCGTAGCCGCCGTCGCCGAGCGTGGCGAGATCGCGGCTACCGAGTTCGGCTATGCGCTGATTGGCCGTCCAAATACGTCGGTCTGTCGGATTGGAAATGCGCGGTAAATCCGTTGGCGGAACCCAACCACTCCAGCCGATGCCCGGCTGGCTCCAGTCGGACGGCAACAGCGGATCGTAATCGCCGACGCGCTTCGGCACACGACCGGCGATCGTCCACGCGACGTTGCCCGCACGATCGCCCGCCACGAAATTCTGCGCCGGCATGCCGCTGTCGTTGGCGACGGCGACCGCTTCGTCGACGGTTTCCGTCGTGGCGAGTTCGGTGAGATTGATGTTGAGCGCGCCGGGTCGCAGCGCAGTCCACGCGAGTGCGAGCGGCGCGCCGTCGACATCCTTCGCGAGGATCGGACCCCAGCGCGTTTCGGTAACGTCGAGCGGTTCGTCGTCCGCATTGTGGATTTGTATACGTTCGTGCGTGACGAGCAGTGGTTGCAGACCGTCGCTGTCGCGGTATTTCGTTTTGTCGGACGGATCGAGATTCACGCGCACCCAATCGGTGTAATCGCCGTAGCTGTTGGTGAACGTCCACGCGACATGTCGATTGCTGCCGGCCACGATGGCGGGCATGCCGGGCAGCGTTACGCCCGTGAGCACCACTTCGTCGCCGGCGCGGCGCGGATTCGGATACACGATTTGCGCGCGGAACCAGATGTTCGGAACGCGCAGGCTCAAATGCATGTCGCCGGCGACCAGCGCGCTGTGCGTTGCGGTCAGCGATCCGCCGACGGCGAAGCCGTTGCTACCCGTTGTCGCAGGTTTCTCGGCGGGCGGCGGAGGAATCCGCAGCAGCGACGCATCGACTTTGCGCAGATCGATGTCGTCGGCGGTCGGCATCGTCGGGAAGGGCATCGCGGGGCCGCTCAGCGGCGCGTCCCACGGTCCGCCGGACGTCGACAGGAATTTGTATACTTTTTCGCCCAGCGCGGCGCGCAGATGGGCGAAGCCGAGCTCGCGGCCGTTGGAGGAATCGTTGAGGTCGAAAAACATCGTGTCGGTGACGAGCAGGCTGTCGACCGGCAACCACGGCGCCGGTTTTCCGCCGACGAGCCAGTATTCCCACGGTCGCGACGTCATGTCGGCGAGTCCCGCGTTGACACCATCCGCGTACGCTTGCAACAGAGTGCGATCGCCGTCGCTGAGCGATGCTAGTGTTTCGATGGCGCGAGCGCGCATGCGGAACTGACGATGCGTCTTGTCGGAGTCGAGCGCGACTTTTCCGAATAGCGCCGACAGTTCGCCGGCGGCGAGGCGGCGCATCAAATCCATCTCGAAGAAACGTTCTTGCGCGTGGACGAAACCGAGTGCGCGCGCGGCATCGAGCTGATTTCCCGCGCGAACGGTGGCGACGCCGATCGCATCGCGTTGGATGGTGGCGTTGCCGACAAGACCCGCGAGCGCGCGCCGGCCCGAAAGCGTGGGCAAGCTACCGCGCATCGTGAGCCACGCCGCGACGACGATCGCGAGCAACACGATGACGACAAGAACGAGAAGACTGCGCAGGCGATGACGTCGTTTGGCCATGATTTCGTCTCGGAAAACGCGATGGTAAAGCATCGCCGCACTTTGCGGCGTGACAGCGCGAAGCTATGCTGCGTGCTCCGTCAACGGATGGTTCGTTATGAGCAGATCGATGCGGATACTGGCTTTGCAGGTCGCGGGTTCGATCGTTTGCGCAACCGCGTTGGCGCAACCGGTTAACAAGGGTCTGCGATTCGACAGCGCCGGCGTGCTCGATTTGGCGCAGCCGCAATCGATGGCCGGCGCTGCCGATGTTCCAGTGATGCCGCTCGATCAACCCGATGCGTCGAATATCATTGCGATGACGACACCGACGCAAGAAAAAGCGACGCTGCCATTTTCCGACGACGCGTTCGGCTGCAAGCCACCATCGACGGCGTGTTCGGCGAAGCATGAAGCGACATTGATTGGCGCGAGTGATGGCGTCGCAAAACGCAGCGGATCGAAATTGACCGTGCGTTCGGCATCGTTCGTCGATTGGAAAATGCCGGAATCGAAGAACGCCGACGGCGACGGCGAAACGCATTGGTATCTCGGATCGCTCAAAGGTAGCGGTTACGCGCGCGTCGAAGTGCAGTTCGAGCACGATTCGCCCGGAAGTTTTCTGATCAATCCGGCAAACGGTCGCGCGGTGTTCGTGCACAACGGCAGCGACGTCGTCGCGATGTCGCCAGACGGCGCGCACATGGCAACGCTCGATGTGGAAAATGCACCGATGTCTTTGCGTATCGCCGATCTCGACGCGAAAGGGCCGACGCTCAGCGTGCAATGCGAAGGCAAAACCGACACGTCGAACACGCATCTCGAATTCAAGGGCTGGCACGATGCAAACGCGATCGATCTCGCGCTGGTTTCGCACGCTGCGCGCAGCCGTCTCGCGCGGGCGATCGCAGTTCGGTTGGCAAAATCAGCGAGCGGCTGGCAGCTCGAAACGGCCGACGCCGATAGCGTCACGGCCGCCGGATTTTCCTGCCGGCAAGCGAAGCCTTAAGCGCTCGTTTCGATGCGGTCCACGCGCTGGAATCCGCGCGGCAATTTCCCACCGCGTTGCGCGCGATTGCCGTTGTATTCGATCAGCTCCGACCATTTCAGAATGAGCTTGCGCGCGCCGGCATAAAGTGTGACTTCGCCTTTGCCTTCGTTGACGACCGCGATGCCGGCGACGCGTTCGCCTTCGGCCAGCCGCGCTTTCGGAATCTCAATCAACTTGTTGCCGCGGCCGCCGTTGTCGAGTTCGGGCAATTCGGCGACGGAGAACATCAGCAAATGTCCGGCATTGGTCGCGACGACGATGCGGTCGCGCGCCGAATGGGCGACGTGAGCGGGCGCGACGACGTGTGCGCCGTCGTCCATGTTGATGAGCGATTTGCCGGCTTTCTTGTTGGCGAGCAGGCCATCGAACTTGATGACGAAGCCGTAGCCGTGATCGGAGGCGAGCACGAGTTTCTGCGCCGGATCGGCGACGACGACGGCATCGAATTTCGCGCCGGGTGCGGGCGTGAAGCGTCCGGTCAGCGGCTCGCCGTTGCCGCGCGCGGAAGGCAGCGTATGCGCCGGTGTGGAATAGCTGCGGCCGTTGGAATCGATGAAGGCGACTTGCTGCGTCGTTTTACCTTTTGCCGCATTGTGGAAATTGTCGCCTTCGCGATAGCCGAGTGTCGCGGCGTCAACGTCATGGCCTTTCGCGGCGCGCACCCAGCCTTTTTCCGACAGGACGATCGTGATCGGTTCGCTGACCACGAGTGCCGCCTCGTCGAGTGCCTGCGACACTTCGCGTTCGACGATCGGCGATCGACGCTTGTCGCCGTATTTCTCGGCGTCGGAAGTCAGTTCCTGTTTGATCAGCGATTTGAGTTTCGCGCCGGATTTCAGCGTGACGGTGAGGCGTGCGCGTTCTTCTTCGAGTTCGTCGCGCTCGGCGTTGAGCTTCATTTCTTCGAGACGCGCCAACTGGCGCAACCGCGTTTCGAGAATATACGTGGCCTGTTCGTCGCTCAGCTTGAAGCGTTTGATCAGCACCGGTTTGGGTTCGTCTTCGGCGCGGACGATCCGGATCACTTCGTCGAGATTGAGAAAGACAATTCGCAGTGCCTCGAGCAGATGCAGGCGGCGTTCGACTTTCTCCAGGCGAAAATTCAGGCGGCGCGTCACCGTATCGGTGCGGAAGCGCAGCCATTCGCTCAGGATTTGCTTGAGCGTTTTGACTTGCGGCTTGCCATCGAGACCGATGACGTTGAGGTTGATGCGATAGCTGCGTTCGAGATCGGTCGTCGCATTCAGGTGCTGCATCATCTCGTCGAGATCGACGCGGTTGCTGCGCGGAATCAGGACGAGGCGAACCGGATTTTCGTGATCGGATTCGTCGCGTACATCTTCAAGCATCGGCAGTTTCTTCGCGCGCATCTGGTTCGCGATCTGCTCGACGATCTTTGATGGCGACACTTGATACGGCAACGCGGTGATGACGACGTTCGCGTTTTCAATCTTGTAGATCGCGCGACAACGCACCGAGCCGTTGCCGGTGGCGTACATCGCTTTCAATTCGGCTTTCGGCGTGATGATTTCGGCGGCGGTCGGAAAATCCGGTCCTTTCACGTGCCGGCACAATTCGGCGATGCTCGCTTCGGGTTCGTCGAGCAGGTGAATGCACGCGGCGGCGACTTCGCGCAGGTTGTGCGGCGGAATGTCGGTGGCCATGCCGACGGCGATGCCCGTTGAACCGTTGAGCAAGACGTGCGGCACACGCGCGGGTAGCCATGACGGTTCGTCGCGTGTGCCATCGTAGTTCGGAGTGAAGTCGACGGTGCCCTGATCGATTTCGTCGAGCAGCAATTCCGCCATCGGCGTGAGGCGCGCTTCGGTGTAGCGCATCGCGGCGAACGATTTCGGATCGTCGGGCGAACCGAAGTTGCCTTGGCCGTTCACCAGCGGATAGCGATACGAGAACGGCTGCGCCATCAGCACCATCGCTTCGTAGCACGCGCTGTCGCCGTGCGGATGGTATTTGCCGAGCACTTCGCCGATCGCGAGCGCGCACTTGCGATGCTTGGCGGTTGCGGTCAAGCCGAGATCGTTCATCGCGTAGATAATGCGGCGCTGCACCGGTTTGAGGCCGTCGCCGACGAAGGGCAGGGCGCGGTCGAGCACGACGTACATCGAGTAGTCGAGGTACGCGCGCTCGGCGTAATCCTTGAGCGGAATCTGTTCGAAGTTGGCTTGCAGGTTCATCGGCGGTACTTCATTTCATGAAGCGCGAATTGTGCCGCAATTCACACACGCTGTGTCTGCGCGCCGGATACGTTCTGCTATGGTTCGCGCGTGGACGCCGTTTGCGCCAACTGCAAACACTTCAACTCCGATCCGCACGATGCCGAAGCGACGACGCCGGGATTGAGCGTGATGAGTTCGGGTTTTGCATCGGTGCGATCGGGCGACGGCCTGTGCGACGTTCACGACCGTTTCGTGCCCGCGCACGCGACGTGCGATGCGTTTGCCAAACCGGCTTGCCGCGGTGCGACGGACGTGTAGGATGCGAACGTTTTCTGGGGAGAGCTTCATGCATCGTGCAAGCCTTGCCGGCGTGATCCGCCGCGCACTTGTTCTTTCTGTTTTCTCTGCCGCGACGGCCAGTGCGAGCGACGATGTCGTCGTCGTGCGCGTCGGCACCGGAAGCGTTGCGCTCGATGCGACCACGGCCGCGGTCGTTCTCGAACGGCGCGCATCCGACGGAAGTCTGGTCACGTCCATTCCGATGCCGATCGCTGCCGACGCCAATCACATCAACATGCCGTTCACGCTGAGCGGAACCGGAACGACCGAAGGCGCGATCGCGGGCAATCCCGATGGCAATTTCCTCACGCTCGCCGGTTACGCGGTCGCGCCGGGCGCGCCGATTTCCAACGCGGTGCGCGTGGTCGCGCGGATCGACACCGAAGCCGTGATCGACACGAGCACGACGTTGGGAAATGGGTTCTCGACCGCCGTGCGCGGCGCGGTCACCGACGACGGCAGCCATTTCTGGATCAGCGGCAGCGGCAGCGGCGACGGTGGCATCTGGTATGAGTTGCTCGGTCTCGGCGGCGGCACGCAACTGGTTTCGTCGCCGAGTGGCGTGAACGCGATCAACATCGTGTCGGGTCAGCTTTATGCCGACTCGAGCAGCAAAGGCAACACCAACGTATTCAAAATCGGTTCCGGACTTCCGGTCACGATCGATCCGACGACGACGGCGCTAGCCGGCATGCCGACGTCGAACGCATCGCCGTACGGATTCGCTTTCTTCGATCGCACCGGCGTGCTCGGCATCGACACGGTTTATGTCGCGGACGATCGCGCGACGGCGAGCGGTGGCGGAATCCAGAAGTGGTCGTGGAACGGAACGACGTGGTCGTTGCAGAAGACATTCACGAGCGGCATCACGACCGGCGTGCGCGGACTTGCCGCCGAAGTCGTCGCGGGCAAAGCGGTGATCTACGCGACGACGACGGAAGTGACGCAGAACAAGCTCGTCAAACTGATCGACGACGGCTCCGCATCGCCGGCGATGTCGATCATCGCCACCGCATCGGCCAACACGGTTTATCGCGGCGTGGCGATGGCGTGGGTTCCGCCGTTGCTCGACGACGTTTTCACCGATGGATTCGAGTGATCGAAAGTATACTTTTTACGCACGCACGAAATAGCGGACGAGCGCCATGCCGGCGAAAGTCATCATCAGCGATCCGACGACGTGCGTCGTGACGATCGCCGCGAACCAGCCGAACTGTTGACGGTTTAGCGCGATCACGGCTTCGGCGGAGAAGGTCGAGAACGTCGTAAGGCCGCCGCAGAAACCGGTCGTGATGAAGAGCCGCAACTCGAGCGGCGTCGATTGAAACGTCTCGAACGACGCGAGCGCGACGCCGATGATCAATCCGCCAATGAGGTTCGCGGCGAGCGTACCGAGCGGCAACTGCGGCACGGTGGCATTCCACAGGATGCCGAAACCCCAGCGCATCAGCGCGCCGAGAAAAGCACCGATACCGACAGCGAAAAAAGCGGCGATGGGCATGACGATTCGTCCTCCAGTCCGGTGATGAAATCCGAAGCGGTGCGCAGAAGAATCGATAGAAACGCCTGCGCGCCGCCTCGTCGAGGCAACAGGACAGGCATCATCAGCCTTGCGGCGGTTGCGCGCGTTCGAAAAAATCCGGCGCGCGAAGGAGGAATGCCATCTCCTTGAACGCGTGCATCGTACCTTAGCGAACCGGCGCGCGGTCAAGCGGCGTATCATGGCGGCATAAGATCGAATAACAGCCCTGATGAGTGCCGTCGTCATTCCCCGCCGAGCGTTGCTCGCGCCGCTGCTCGCGGCGTTGGCCATGTTCGGCCCGTTTTGCATCGACGCGATCTTTCCCGCGTTTCCGGCGATGGCGAAGAATTTCAACGCCGATTCGCTGTCGATGCAGCAGACGATCAGCGTGTATCTCGGCGCGTATGCGGTGTTGTCGCTGTTCATCGGCGCGCTGTCGGATACGTTCGGACGCCGCCGTGTGATCCTCGTCGGTGTCGCGATTTTCCTCGTCGCGACGATCGGCTGCGCGTTGTCGCAATCGCTGTTTTCGCTGCTGCTGTTTCGTGCGTTGCAAGGATGCAGCGCGGGCGTCGGGTTCATCGTCGGCCGCGCCATCATCCGCGACTGTTTCGAAGGCGCGTTCGCGCAGAAGTTGATGGCGCAGGTCAGCATGATCTTCGGCCTCGCGCCGGCGATCGCGCCGATCGTTGGTGCGGCATTGGTCGTGTTCGGTGGCTGGCATGCGCTGTTCTGGGCGCTGGCCGTGTTCACGTTGCTGTTGCTGTTTGCGTGCGTAGCGGTGTTGCCCGAAACGCATCCGAAAGAAAATCGCGTGGCGCTATCGCCGTCGCGGTTGGTGGCGACATATCGCCAAATACTCACCGACGCGCATTTCCTGCCGCTCGCGTTCGCCAACGTCGGCAACTTCGGCGGATTGTTTTTGTATGTCGCGATCGCGCCCGCGTTCGTGTTCGACGTATTGCATCTGGGCGTCAACGATTTTCCGTGGCTGTTCGTGCCGGCGATCACCGGACTCGTCGCTGGCTCGACACTCGCGGCGCGATTGGCCGGACGTGTCAACACGCGTTACGTCATCAATGCGGGTTACGTGATCATCGCGCTCGCGGCGGTGCTCGAATTGCTGAGCGCGTGGCTGGTCGTGCCGGCGCGTGTGCCGTGGACGGTGATTCCGATCGGCATCGCGGGACTCGGCATCAACATGATTTCGCCGACGCTGAATTTGTTGGTGCTCGACCGTTTTCCGCGACATCGCGGCGCCGCGTCATCGGTGCAGGCATTCATCACGTTGTCGTTCAACGCGCTGCTGAGCGGCGTGATCGGTCCGCATTTCGCGGGCAGCGCGATGGAACTTGCGGTGACGTCGGTGGTGCTGTTTTCGTTCGGCTTCGTGTCGTGGCGCTGGTATCGCGCGGTCGCGAAACGCACGCCACGCGAAGGCAGCATCGAACACGAAGTGCTCGACGCGCCGAAGACGTGACGTTCAGGCGCTCGGCGCGGCGCCGAGCAGCGTCTTCATCAGGCCGAGGACTTCGTCCTTGCTGCCCTGAACCGAAATCTGGTGTTCGCGCGGAATGTCGAGACCGATGATGACTGCGTAGCCGGGGCCGGCGTCGTTGCCTTCGTCGTCGAGTCGCGGAAACGTTTCGACCTTGCCGACATAGACGATGCGGTTTGCGTCGATGAAACGGCCATCGGGTAGTTTTAGCCAACGCTGCATGACATCGGTTCCTTGTGGAGTCCGCGCAGGCTAGTGCGCGGCGCGGTCACGCGCAAGCGGGCAGGAGGCGTCGTTCGACGAGCCAGGCGCGCGCGTCGTCGGCGTCATGCTCGAACCAGGCGCGCGCGGAACCGAGACGGAAGGTGTAACCCCACGTGTCCATGTCGCTTTGGATGCGTGCGCGGCCAATGTCCGGAATCGCATCGCCGAGCGCGATCTGCAGATAGCAGGTGGCGTCTTCTTCGGCTTGGGAATCGGAGGCGTTGGTGTGGATCGTCGAACGTCGCGCGGGATCGGCGACGATCAGATGACAGGCTTCGTGCAGCACGGAGTGGATCGGCGTGTCTTCGCGCGCATGGACGGTATTTGCGATCAATCCCGCTTCGGGTTCGCCCCAATACGAACCGGGGATTTTTTCGCCGTCACGCACGCGCACGAGCGCAATGCCATACGCGGCCAGCAGCAGTTCGATGAATTCGGTGTCGGCCGCGCCGAGCGCGATCACGCCCGGCGCATCCGCGACGGCGTTCACTAGCCGCCGGCCGCGCGGGCGATGCGCGGTGCGACGGTGCGTTCGCGTTCTGCGAGCCACGGCTGGTTCGGCAGCGCGGCGGACGGCGCATCGAGATACGTGTCGCGCACGAACGGGAAACTCGGCAGATCCATCGCGAGCAACGCGACGCGGCGATTCACGACCGCCATCATTTGCTGGCCGACTTCCTGAAAACCGTACGTGCCGTGGAACAGAACGGAAACGTCGTCGCGCGGTTCGAGAAAGACTTCGCACGCCAGCAGTGGCACGCGCACTTCGGCGTAGCTCGTCACGTCGGCGTAGAAAATGCGGCCGAGTCCGAAACCTTGATACGGTTTGGCGATGACGATGCGGTCGATATAAAGGAACTGCGGATAGTGCTCGCGGAACCATAGGAAGTTCGGACTGCCGTAGTCGGCATCCTCGCGCAACGCGATCAGGAAACCGGCGACGTTGCCGTCGACGAGCGCGATGCGGAAATACGCCGCCTGCTGACTCAGTGTGGTGAGTCGCGCCATGTCCAGCGGCAGGATGGTGGTGCCCGCGGCGTTGTTGAGCGCGAGCACGGAATCCAGTTCCTGTTCGCGCACGTCGCGAATCGAGATTGTCATGTCGTGAAGGCCATGCCGGATCGACCACGCGCGCGGCGGTTATGGGCATAACCTCGGGCGCTGGCGACATTGTTTTTGTGTGAGCTCAATTATCGCATGCGACAAAGGTCGTGGCCATGTCCGTTGCGGGGCTTTTTCGTTAAAGCTCCGTTGTGACTAGCGGCAGGTTGCGCAGGGCAGGCGTGGCACTATGATGCGCGCATGCGCGTGTCATCGCTCAATCCGATCACCTTGCTGCGTTACGCCGGACTTTTCACCTATCTGTGCGTCGGCGTGCCGTTCCTGTGGGACACGATTCGCCCGATCGAAGACGCTGGCGATCCGAACGATCGCGTGTGGTGGTTCGTGTCGTACGCGGTGTTCGGTCTCGCATACTGGGCGGCGACGCACGATCTCGGCACGCGCCGGCCCTGGCAGGTGAAGATTCCGCTACTGCTGCTCATGGACGTCGCGGCGATCTCGATCAGTTTTTTCACGCGCAGCCAGCTTTCGAGCATTCTGATGCTCGTCATCGCCGGTGTGTTGCCATGGATGGTTCCGTTTCGTCCGGGCCTGATCTGGGTCGTGCTGCAGAATTTCGCGCTCGCACCGATCACGGCGATGCAGCCGCAATATCTCAATGGCGAACCGTCCGGAAATTACGGATGGTTCCTCGCGTTGCTGCAACAATCGCTGTACCTGGGATTTTCTGGATTCACGTACATCACGTCCGTCGTCGCGCGGCAGCAGGCCGATTCGCGCGAGGAACAACGCCGTCTCAATTCGGAATTGCGCGCCACGCGCACGCTGCTCACCGAATCGAGCCGCATCGGCGAACGCATGCGCATCTCGCGCGAACTGCACGATCTGGTCGGCCATCATCTGACCGCGCTCAGCCTGAATCTCGAAGTCGCCAGCCATCTTGCCGCCAACGCGGCGCTCGATCACGTGAAGCAGGCGCAAAGCGTCGCGAAACTTCTGCTCACCGATGTGCGTGAAGTCGTCAGCCAGCTTCGCGAGGACGACAGCATCGATCTCACCGACGCGCTGAAGACGTTGATCGAAGGTGTGCCCGGCATCGACATCCATCTGGAATTGCCACCGCGTTTTTCGGTGGACGATCCGCGCCGCGCGCAGGTGTTGTTGCGTTGCGCGCAGGAAATCATCACGAACGCGGTGCGTCACGCCGGCGCGCGCAATCTGTGGTTGCGCTTTGAGCGCACACCCGAAAACGAATTGGCGATGCACGCGCGCGACGACGGCCGCGGCGCGCCGCACCTGAAACACGGGAACGGTCTGATCGGCATGCGCGAACGACTCGCACAGATCGGCGGACGACTCAACATCACCACCGAGCGCGATCGCGGCTTCGCGCTCGATGCCTGGCTGCCGCTGGAGGCGACACGATGACACCGGTTTCGGTTTGCCTGGTCGACGACCAGACCCTGGTGCGGCAAGGCATCCGCTCGCTGCTCGAACTGTCCGACGACATCCGCATCGTCGGCGAGGCGGTCGACGGCGTGCAGGCGATGGAAGTCATTCCGCAGGTGAAGCCCGACGTCGTCCTGCTCGACATGCGCATGCCCGGCATGTCCGGGCTCGACGTGCTCAACGCGCTCGCCGCGAAGGGCAACATGCCGCCGACGATCATCCTCACCACGTTCGACGACGATCAGCTCGTGCTGGCGGGTCTGAAAGCCGGCGCGCGCGGCTATCTGCTGAAAGACGTTTCGCTCGAACAACTGGTCGATGCCGTCAAGGAAGTGGCAAGCGGCGGATCTCTGGTGCAGCCCGTGGTCACGCAGCGCTTGCTCACCGGTCTGGAGCGCATGCACAACGATTTCACTTCGCTCGACCGGCCGGATCCGTTGACCGAGCGCGAAACCGAAATCCTGCGATTGATGGCCGGCGGTTACAGCAACAAGGAAATCGCCAATTCGCTCGGCGTAGCGGAAGGCACGGTCAAGAATCACGTGTCGAACATCCTTTCCAAGCTCGGCGTTCGCGACCGCACGCGCGCCGTGCTCAAGGCGTTCGAGATCGGCATCGTCTAGCGCGACGCCGAAAGCCTTCTATCCGTCCATATTTTTGCGGCGACGGCATCGCTGCGCGGCGTTTCGGCGGGGTGAAGCGGTCCCACGGCGGGTTTTCCGCTTCCCCATTCCCGATTGCCCAATCCCCATGTAACATTCGCCGTTCTTATCGTGGAGATTCGCGGATGACCCGTCTGCTCGAGATACTGGTTGCCATCATCATCGTGTGCGTGCTTGCGGTGGTGTTCGCCATTTTCCTGCCGGCGCACCGGCACATCGAGCGTTCGGTCGAGGTCAGTTCGCCGGCCCGGCAGATTTACGACGTGGTCGACGGCTTCCGCACGTTCCCGTCGTGGAACGCGTTGCGTGCATTTGATCCGCGCGTGCAACTGACATACAACGACGTCGCGCAGGGCGCGGGCGCGAAAGTGAACTGGACCAGCGACGACAAGCGCATCGGCAACGGCAACTACACCATTTCATCGAATCCGGAACCCAAGCAGGATTCGCAAGTCACGTGGGATGTGGTCAATCCGTGGCGCGGCGAGAACAAGCATTTCACCATCGACATCGTGCCCGCCACGAACGGCAAGACCTCGCGCATCACGATGGGTTACGACGTCGATTTCGGATGGGATCTGTACGGCCGTTACACCGGCATGTACCTCGACGGCAATCCGGCCACGCAAATCCAGTTTCAGCTCGGCGCGTTGCAGACCATGCTCGCGACGTTCCCGAACATCGACTACACGACGCAGCAGATCGATCTGAAAGACGTCGAGAAACGCCCGACCATTTTCGTCTCCACCACCGCCAAGCGCACGCTCGACGACGTGGCCGACGCCACCGACAAGGCCATGCAGGCGCTGCAGGCGCAGGTGAAGAAGGACAAGATCAACGTCACCGGCGCGCGCATCACCATCACCACGAACTTCGGCGACGAAAACTACGACTTCGACATGGCTCTGCCGATCGACAAGGACGACTATCAGGTGCAGGATCCGGTCAAGATCGGCGCGATCGGCGGCGGCAAGGAACTGGTCACGACCTTCACGGGTTCGGCCGCGCAGTTGCCGGCGATGCGTCTGGTGCTCAAGGCCTACGCGTACACGCACGGTTACGTGTTCGACGAATCGTCGGAAGGCCCGGGACGTTTCTACGAAGAGACGACGAGCGACCCGAACGCACCGGACGACCAGCAGACGTACATCGTGCATCTGCCGCTGCAGCAGGCGCAGTAACTCTCCATGATTGGGCGCACACAGGCGGCTTAGGCCGCCTGTGTCGTTTTAGGTTCTCGAAACGCGGGGAACTTTTTTTAAATCCTGCTGTATTTTGCGTGCGCCCTTCGATGGGCGTGAAACAGTCGGCCGCAGTCGGCCCCGACAATAACTTCAACACGGGTATTGGCACATGATCGAAACCCAAGGTCTTACCAAACGCTACGGCGAGCTGACGGCCGTGGACGCTATCACCTTCAAGGTGGAACCGGGCCGCGTGCTCGGCTTCCTCGGCCCCAACGGTGCCGGCAAGTCGACGACCATGAAGATGCTTGCGGGCTTTCTGACGCCAACATCAGGCCGCGCGCTGGTGTGCGGTCACGATGTTGTCGACGATCCGATCGCGGCGAAACGCGTCATCGGCTATGTGCCAGAGGGCGCACCGTCGTACGGCGAAATGAACGTGCGGCAGTTCCTCGAGTTCATCGCCGACGTGCGCGCGCTGAAAGGCGAGCGCAAACGCGCGCGGCTCGACGACGTGATCGAGCGCCTGCGTCTCGACGGCGTGCTCGAACAGCCGATCGAAACGCTGTCGAAAGGTTTCAAGCGCCGCGTCGGACTCGCGCAAGCGATCCTGCACGATCCGCCCGTGTTGATCATGGACGAGCCGACCGACGGACTCGATCCGAACCAGAAACACGAAGTGCGCACGCTGATCAACGCGATGGCGCCGGACAAGACGATCATCGTGTCGACGCATCTGCTCGAAGAGGTACATGCGGTGTGCAGCCGCGCGATCATCATCGCGAACGGGAAAATCCTCGCCGACGCAACGCCGGCCGAACTCGAAGCGCGTTCGCGTTATTACCAAGCGGTTTCGCTCACCACGCCGAACATCGGCGCCGCGCGCGACGCGCTGGCGCAATTGTCGGACGTGCAGGCCGTCGAAATCGATCCGCAGGATCACCGCATCACCGCGTTCCCGAAACCGGGCAAGCAGATTTTCTCCGCCGTCAGCGAAGTGCTGCGCGCGAAAAATATCCCGGTGAGCGAACTGCAACTCGAAAGCGGACGTCTGGATGAAGTCTTCCGCACCGTGACGACGCAGGAGGCCGCATGAGCGCGATTGCGACCGTCTTCAAGCGCGAGCTGTCGAGTTATTTCGCCACGCCCGTCGCGTATGTGTTCATCGTCATCTTCCTCGTGCTCGCCGCCGCGTTTCCGTTCTATCTCGGCGGACAGACGTTCTTCGAACGCAACCAAGCCGATCTGTTGCCGTTCTTCAATTTCCACCCGTGGCTGTATCTGTTTCTCGTGCCGGCCGTCGGGATGCGGTTGTGGGCCGAAGAACGCAAAAGCGGCACGATCGAACTGTTGCTGACGTTGCCGCTGACGATGTGGCAAGCCGTCGTCGGCAAGTTTCTCGCCGCGTGGGTGTTCATCGGCATCGCGCTGTTCCTGACGTTTCCGATCTGGATCACGGTCAACTATCTCGGATCGCCCGACAACGGCGTGATCTTCGCGAGCTACATCGGCAGTTTTCTGATGGCCGGCGCGTTCCTCGCGATCGGCTCGTGCATTTCCGCGTGCACGCGCAATCAGGTCGTCGCCTTCATCATCACGGTGGTGGTGTGCTTCCTGTTCCTGCTCGCCGGATTCCCGCTCGTCCTCGCCGCGTTCAACTCGTGGGCGCCGCAGGGTCTGGTCGACGCGATTTCCGGGCTGAGTTTCCTCACGCATTTCGCATCGATCAGCAAAGGCGTGATCGATCTGCGCGATCTCATCTATTTTCTGCTGACCATCGCGTTCTGGCTTTATGCCAGCGCGGTCGTCATCGACCTGAAGAAGGCCGACTGAACCATGAAGAATCGCAAACTTCTCACCGGTGGTGCGCTCGCTGTCCTCGCGGTGCTGCTCGTCGCCGTTCTGCTGATCAGCAATGTGTTGTTCCGCGGCGCGCGCATCGATCTCACGCAAGGCCATTTGTATACATTGTCGCAAGGCACGAAGAACATCCTCGCTCGCATCGACGAGCCGATTCACCTCTATTACTTCTATTCCGACAAAGGCTCGGAGGATCTGCCGCAGGTGCGCACGTACGCGACGCGCGTGCGTGAACTGCTCGAGGAAATGGCCGGCCGCTCGAACGGAAAAATCCAGCTCGAGGTGATCGATCCGCTGCCGTTCTCCGAAGACGAAGACCGCGCGACCGCGTTCGGACTTACCGCCGTTCCGACCGATCGTGGCGGCGACAAGATCTTCCTCGGCCTCGCCGGCACCAACTCGACCAACGGCAAATCGACGATTCCATTCCTCAATCCGCAGAAGGAATCGTTCCTCGAATACGACATCGCCAAACTGATCAACGAACTCAATCAGCCGAAGAAACCTGTCGTCGGCCTGATCAGCGGCTTGCCGATTACGCAGGGTTTCGATCCGCAAACGCGTTCGATGCGCGAGGCGTGGGCGGTCGATCAGCAGTTGAACCAATCGTTCGAGGTGCGGCAATTGAACGCCGCCGCCGTGAAGACGATCGACAAGGACATCAACGTCCTCATCGTCGTGCATCCGAAGAATTTCAGCGACGACGTTCAATACGCCATCGACCAGTTCGTCATGCGCGGCGGCCATCTGCTCGTGTTCGTCGATCCGAACGCCGAAGCCGATACGACCGGCGACGATCCGAACAATCCGCAATCGGCGATGCTCGCCGACAAGTCATCCGATCTGCCCGCGCTGTTCAAAGCGTGGGGCGTAGAGTACGACCCGCACAAAGTCGTGCTCGATCGCGGTCATGGCGTGCAGGTGAGCGTGACGCAAGGCGGTCCGCCGGTGCGCGATGTGGCCATTCTCGGTTTCACCAAGCACGATCTCAACGCCGACGACGTGACCACCGCGAATCTCGACAGCATCAACGTTTCCTCGGCCGGATTCTTCTCGCTCGCGAAGGACGCGAAAACCAAATTCGTTCCGCTGCTGCAATCGGGCCCGGACTCGATGGTCGTCGGTGCCGACCGCATCAAGTTCATGACCGATCCGAGCCAGCTTCTCGAAAATTTCGCGCCGACGAAGATCAACTACGTCATCGCCGCGCGCCTCGAAGGCACGTTCACGACCGCCTTCCCCGATCGCAAAGAAGAAGGCCATCTCGCGCAAGCGACGGATTCGGGCGAAATCATCATCGCCGCCGACACCGACATGCTGACCGATCGTTTGTGGGTGAACGTGCAACCGTTCTTCGGCCAGAAAGTCATGAACGCGTTTGCCAACAACGGCGATTTCTTCATCAACGCCGTCGACAATCTCACCGGATCGACCGACCTGATTTCGATTCGCGGCCGCGCGGTTTCGCAGCGTCCGTTCACGCGCGTCGACGACATGCGCCGCGCCGCCGAAGACGCCTATCGCGGCAAGGAAGACCAACTCAAGCAGCAGTTGCAGGAAACCGAGCGTCGTCTGACCGAACTGCAGAGCGGAAAAGCGAAGGGTTCCGAGATGATTTTGTCGCCCGAGCAGCAAACTGAACTGCAAAGCTTTCTCGACAAGAAAGTCGAAATCCGCAAACAGTTGCGCCAGGTGCAACTCGGTCTCGGCGAGAACATCGAGGCGCTCGGTGCGCGGCTGAAACTCATTAACATCGGCCTGATGCCGCTCCTGGTCACGATCGCCGCGCTCGGTTTCGTGTTCTGGAAAAAGAAGCGCCGCACGGATTGAAGGATCGATCATGAAAACCAAAACGCTCTACATCCTCATCGGCGCTGCCGTGATCGCGCTCATCATCGCGTTCGCGATGAACCGCGCGAGCGCGCCGAAAGTCGACGTCGCCGACCGCGCACTACCCGTCGTGCCGGGATTGAAGGATCACGTCAACGACATCACCGGTCTCACCTTCACCGGCGCCGGTGACAAAATACTGGTCACGCTCCGTCGCGAGAAGGACGGTTGGTCGATCGCGGAGAAATCCAGCTATCCGGCCGATCTTACGAAGCTGCGCGAATTCCTGCTCAAGCTGTCGCAGGCGACGGTGATCGAGGAGAAAACGTCGAATCCGAAACGTTACGCGGAACTTGGCGTCGACGACGTCAAAGATGCGAACGCGACCGGCGTGCGCGTCGACATCGCCGGACTCGCGCAACCGACCAAACTCATCATCGGCAATTTCAACGGCGCCGGTGGCGGCGGGACGTTCGTCCGCCGCGATGGCGACGCACAAAGCGTGCTCGCCAGCGGCAATCTCACCGTCGCGAAAAACGTCAACGATTGGGAGAAGCGCGATCTCGCCGACATTCCGTCCAGCCGGATTCAAAGCGTCACACTGACTTCCGCCGAAGGCAAAACGTGGAAGGCGTACAAGGAACAGCCAGGCGACGCCAACCTCAAAGTCGCCGACGTCCCGAAAGGTCGCGAAGTGAGTTCGGATTACGCCGCCAACAGCGTCAGCACGGTGTTGAGCAATCTGCGCGCGGATGACGCGACGACCTCGAAAGACGCCGCGCCGCCCGACAAAACCGCGAAGGCGCATTACGTCACGACCGACGGGCTGATCATCGACGCGACGACTTGGCAGAAGGACAACAAGGACCACGCGCAATTCACCGTCTCGCTCGACACGGCGGCAGCGAACGCCGACATCGACCGCGCGCAGGCGAAGGCGAAAGCCGATTACGATGCGACCACCGCGAAAAAACCGGCAGCGGACGCGAAGCCCGAAGTGCAACAGGCAGAGCCACCGAAACCGCTCGCGGTCAGCGATCCGGCGAAAGATCGTCAGCAGAAACTCGATGCGCTGAACGCCGAAGTCGCCACGCTGAAGAAAACGTTCGACGGCTGGACCTTCACGTTGCCGACGTATAAATACACCGATTTGACCAAGTCGATCGACGACGTGCTCAAGCCGCTCGAAACGAAAAAGCCTGACGCCAAAACGGTGAAAGCGCCCGCGAAACCCGCGTCGAAATAACGGTGAATCGCGCACTCGGCATTTCGGCGACGGCGCTCGGCGCGTCCGCCGTCGCGCTGGGCGCGTTCGGCGCGCACGCGTTGCGCGGACATCTCGACGACACCGCGCTGTCGATCTGGCGCACCGCCGACGATTATCAGTTCTGGCACGCGCTGGCGGTTTTGGCGATCGCCGGTTTCGCACCGCGCGGCGAGCACTGGTGGCCACGCGCGGGTTGGACGATGGTCGCAGGCTGCATGATCTTTTCCGCCACGCTTTACGCCTTGGCGCTCGGCGCGCCGCGATGGATCGGCGCGGTGACGCCGCTCGGCGGACTTCTCCTCATCGTTGGCTGGATTCTGGCCGGCGTCGCCTTCTGGTGCAGCGCGTCAAGCAAATGAAACGCGGCGGCGCATAAACTGCGTCGAACGATCGTTTCAAATCGGCACCATCCTGGAGGGGACACATGAATCTCGCGCGCACCGGCGCCCGCCGGTATCGTCGTA
>DATBAU010000292.1:0-6260 GCA_036271355.1 Rudaea sp.
GTTCGCACCGCGCCGCACGCCGGCCCGATCCCGCCCGAGGAGGCCGCCTCGACGCGTGAGCGCGAACGATATCCCGCTGTTTCCTCTGAACGCGGTTTTGTTTCCCGGCGGACCTTTGAGTCTGCGCATTTTCGAGCAGCGATACCTCGACATGGTCCGCGATTGCGCGCGTACCGGTTCGGGATTCGGTGTCTGCATGATTCTGCACGGCCGCGAAGCCAGCGAGGTGGCGGTACCCGCGGCCGTTGGCACGCTGGCGCGCATTGTGGATTTTTATACAATGCCGGATGGTTTGCTCGGGATTCGCGCTGAAGGCGGCGAGCGATTTCACGTCGACCACTCGCGTGTGCGCGACAATGGCCTCGCGCACGGGTCGGTGCAATTCTGGGAAACCGAACCGGCGATGGAATTGCCGCCGGAATACGGATTGCTCGGCACGATCCTCGAGCGGTTGTTCGAGAAATCGTCCAGCGAATTCGCGAAGGCGAGCCGCGCGTATTACGACGATGCGAGCTGGGTCGGTTTCCGTCTAGCCGAAGCGTTGCCGCTGGAGAATCGCGAGCGGCAGCATCTGCTGCAGATGACCGATCCGATCGCGCGGCTCGATCAGCTCATGCACTATCTGCCGCGATTCCAGAAAGGCTGATTTGGAAAAGCGGCGCGTCACGTCAGCGCTTGTTTCCAGTCGGCGATCAGGTCGTCGGGATGTTCGAGTCCGACCGAAACACGCAAGAGATTGTCCGGCGAAACCGGATTCGCACCTTCGACCGATTCGCGATGTTCGACCAGCGATTCGCATCCACCCAGCGAGGTCGCGTTCGTGAACAGTTTGAGTTTGCCGGCGACGTCGAGCGTCGCATCGCGACCACCTTTTATTTGCACGCTCAGCATCGCGCCGAAGTCGCTCATCTGACGCGCGGCGACGTCGTGGTTCGGATGCGATGCAAGACCCGGCCAGTTCACGCGCTCGACACGCGGATGTTGCGCGAGAAATTCCGCGACCGCGCGGCCGTTGCGGCAATGCCACGCCATGCGCGCCGGCATCGAACGGCAGCCGCGCAGCGTCAGCCACGCGTTGAATGGCGACAGCACCGCGCCGCGTACGTGCCGCGCATGCGCGATGCGTTCGTGCGTTTCGTCGCGCCGCGCAAAGACGAGCGCACCGCCGAGCACATCGCTGTGTCCGCCGAAATATTTCGTCGTCGAATGCATGACGATGTCGGCGCCAAGCGCTAGCGGACGCTGCAGGCACGGTGTCGCGAACGTGTTGTCGACGGCGACGAGCGCGTTATTCTTGTGCGCGATCGCGACGATGGCGGCGATATCGGAAATCTGCAGCAGCGGATTCGATGGGGTTTCGAGCCAGACGAGACGCGTCTGCGGCGTCATCGCAGTGGTGATTGCGTTCAGATCGCTGGTGTCGATCGTATCGACGTCGATTCGGGGCGCGAGAAAATCGCTCGCTAACGCGCGCACGCCCATATAGACGTTGCGCGGAACGATAATGCGACTCCCATCCATCAATACACTGAATGCGGCGTCGATCGCCGCCATGCCCGACGCGAACGCGAGCGCCGCCGCGCCGCCTTCGAGCGCGGCGAGTGCGGTTTCCAGGCGCGATTGCGTCGGATTGTCTTCGCGCGTGTATTCGTAACCGCCGATACGTTCGCCGGCAGGGCCGTGCTTGAACGTCGTCGCGAGATGGATCGGCGGCGCCATCGCGCCGGTTTCCTGATCGGGTTCGCAACCGGCGTGAACGGCGAGCGTTTCGATGCGCATGTCAGGCTCCGAAGGCGGCACGGGCGGCGTCGAGCGTGGCGGCGATGTCGTCGTCGGTATGCGCAGCCGACATGAAGCCGGCTTCGAATGCCGACGGCGCGAGATAAACACCACGGTCGAGCATCGCGTGGAAAAAGCGATTGAAGCGCGGCACATCGCACTTTGTCGTCGCTTGAGTATACGTTTCCACTTTTTCCGAGGTGAAGAATAATCCGAACATGCCGCACACACGATTCGTGCTGAATGGAACGCCGGCTTCGATCGCGACGGCGCGAAGACCGTCGGTGAGCAATGCGGTTTTGCGGTCGAGATCTGCGTAGAAATTCGGCGACTGGATGACGTCGAGCATCGCGAGTCCCGCAGCCATAGCGACGGGATTTCCGGACAGCGTTCCCGCTTGATAGATCGGACCCGACGGCGCGACTTTTTCCATGATGTCGCGACGTCCGCCGTATGCGCCGACCGGCATGCCGCCGCCGATGACTTTGCCGAACGTCGAAAGATCCGGCGTGATGTCGTATAGCGCTTGCGCGCCGCCGAGCGCGACGCGGAAACCGGTCATCACTTCATCGAAGATCAGCAGCGCGCCGTGCTTCGTACACAGGTCGCGCAGGCCGGCGAGGAAGCCTGCGCGCGGTGGAATGCAGTTCATGTTTCCGGCGATCGGCTCGATGATCAGACCGGCGACGCGATCGCCGACTTCGTCGAACAGTTTTCGCGCGGCATCGAGATCGTTGAACGGCAGCGTGAGCGTGAGATCGGCAAGCGATTTGGGAACGCCGGGCGACGTCGGCACGCCGAAGGTCAGCGCGCCTGATCCGGCTTTGACGAGAAACGCATCGCCGTGACCGTGATAGCAACCTTCGAATTTGACGATCGTTTCGCGGCCGGTGAATCCGCGCGCGACACGGATCGCTGCCATCGTAGCTTCGGTGCCGGAGTTGACCATGCGCACCATCTGCATCGACGGCACGAGCCGCGTGATGGTTTCGGCCATCGTCACTTCGGATGGCGTCGGCGTGCCGAAGGAAAGTCCATCGCGCACCGCGCGCTCGACCGCTTCGCGCACACGCGGATGATTGTGTCCCGCGATCATCGGGCCCCACGAGCCGACGTAGTCGATGTAGCGTTTGCCTTCGACGTCCCACAGATACACGCCGTCCGCGCGTTGCGTGAAGAAGGGTTCGCCGCCGACGGATTTGAATGCGCGTACCGGCGAGTTGACGCCGCCTGGCATGAGTTTCAGCGCGCGCTGGAAAAGTTCGTGATTGGTCGACATGAATCGTTTCAGTTTGGGAAAAGGTTGGCGTAGCGGCGCGTAGCTTGTTCGATATCTTTTGCCGCGAGGATGCCGCTGATGACGGCGAGAAAATCGGCGCCGGCTTCGATCAGCGGTGACGCATTGTCGGGCGTGATGCCGCCGATGGCCACCAGCGGAAGGCCGAGCGGTTTCGCCGCGTGCAACAGTTCAACCGTCGCGCGGCGCGCGTTCGGTTTGGTCGGCGAAGCGAAGAACGCGCCGAAGGCGAGGTAGTCAGCGCCGGATTTCGCGGCGTCGCGCGCGCGATCGAGCGAGTCGTAGCAGGAGACGCCGATGATGGCGTTCGGTCCGAGGCGATCCCGTGCGAAGGCGATGTCGCCATCGTCTTTGCCCAGATGCACGCCTGCGGCGCCGATGCCGGCGGCGAGTTCGATGTCGTCGTTGATGATCAGCGGAACGTGGTGTCGCGCACACGATTCGTTCAGCGCGCGTGCTTCGCCGCGGCGACGTTCGCGATCCTCGGTTTTGTCGCGGTATTGCACGACGACCGCACCGCCGACGAGTGCGGCATCGACGCCGGCGAAGAGATCGCGGCGCGGCCCGTCCGTGATCGCGTACACGCCGCGCGCGGGGAAGTTCGTCGATCGATGCATGCGGCGTAGTGTAACGTTACAATATGCGGCTTAAGGTTTTTCGATCACCGGTTTAAATGAGCGCACAGCCCAAAGACGGCGAGGTCCCATTCCGCACCTTCATGTGTGTGGTGTGCGGATTCATCTACAACGAAGCCGAAGGCTGGCCGCAGGACGGCATCGCGCCCGGCACGCGCTGGGAAGACGTGTCGGAAACCTGGACGTGTCCGGATTGCGGCGTGACGAAAGCCGATTTCGAGATGGTCGAAGTCTAGTTCAATCGCGGCAGTCGGCTTCCGAGTTCGCTGATCTGAGTCGCCACCGTGTCGGCGTCTTCCGCTTGCGGCATCAGTGCGAGATAGCGCGAGAAATCGTCGCGCGCGGCCCGGACATGACCGAGCTTGAGATAATTCGTGCCGCGGTCGCGGTATTCGGTCGGCTGGTGTGGGTCGAGCGTCAGCAACCGATCGCTGCAGCGAAGCGATTTGTCCCACTGCTCGCGCTCCGCGTAAACGCCTTTGAGATTGCGCAGGATGCGCGTGAGAATCATGCGATGACTCGCCGGTTCGAGCATGCGCGCGAGACGCGAATCATCGATATCCGGCGTGTCCAGATGCGAACGCGCGCGTCGACGCAATTCGCTGGCATCGAGCGAGCGGCCTTTCTGATACGGATCGAGCACGATGATTCCTTCGTCGAGCGGCAAGCGCACGAGGAAGTGACCGGGAAACGAAATGCCCTGCAGCGGCACGCCGAGCCGTTGCGCGAGTTCGATCTGCACGACGGCCAATGAAATCGGATTGCCGAGACGGCGATCGAGCACGTCGTTCAAATAACTGTTGCGCGGATCGTAGTAATCGAGATCGTCGCCGCTGAAGCCTTGTTCTTCGAACAGGTAGCGGTTGATGCAGCGGAGCTGGGCGGACGTCGAATCGGCGTCGGCCAAGGGTTTGCGCAATTCGTCGGTGAAACGGCGGAGGCGACTGTCGTAGTAATCGGAGTCGAGGTCCGGGTATTCGTCTTTGGCGATCAGTAGGGCGGTTGAAAGAAGGGGAATGTCCGTATCGTTGGCGTCGCGTAGCTCAACCCAGGGACTCTGCATCGATTTTTTCTCCCCGCGGCAGCCGGCCGCGCACTTCGATATTACGCGATGCGCTGATTTCTGCAAGACGAAAAATGCGTGCGGAAACTTGCCCGGAAAATGTCAGTTCGATGTCATGGCTGCTGCATAACGCGACGTTTCAATACAGTGCAGTCAACCACCCAGGCGGTGTATGAAACAGTTCGTTCCGATGACCGACGAAATGCTGTTCGATGCGAAGCAATTCGTCGGTGCGTTTGTTCCGTATCGTTACGGGGTGCAGTGCGCGCGTCAGATGCGCGAGCGGGAAACCGAGCGCGTGGCGCCAGCAGGCGAAGTTACTTCGCCACCGACAGTGCGTCTCCCGGCTTGACGCCGAGTTTGTCCGTCATGCCGGCGTTGAGTTCGAGCACGAATTGCGCGGGGCCTGCGCTCGGATACGTCGGGCACGGATCGGATCGGCACGCCGGCACGCGTTGCTGCGCGCTGACCAGTTTATAGTTTTTATCAAAGTATAAAATGTCGAGCGGCATGCGGCAGTTCTTCATCCAGAACACGCGTGTCTGTTCGTCCGTGAAGTTGAACAGCATGCCGTGATCGTCGGGCATGCTGTCGCGGAACATCAAGCCGCGTTCCTGCGATGCGGGATCGTTGGCTAGTTCGACGTCGAATTTGTGTTCCTTCAGCGTGACGGTCGTGTCGGCGAACGCGTGGGCGGAGAGAATCGCGCTCGCGCAGAATCCGAATACACGCAGCGTGGCATTGATCTTCATCGTCTATTCCGAAATCAGGAGCGGTTGGACTTGCGCAGCGACTCGATCAGTTCGCTCAGCGCGGCGAAATTCTTCGGATCCATGTCGTAGAACTCGACACCGAGTTGCTGGGCGTCCGCTCGCACGAGCACCACGTCGCCGCGAAACGCTTCGTGGCCGGCGAATTCGATCGTGATGGGCATGCGCGAGCCCATCGGCGCCTGCGTCGGGATGGAGCTTTCGAGCAATACGCCGTTGAGCGACAGATCGAGAATGCGGCCTTCCATTTCGCCCGACTTGGGCAGTTGCAGACGATACTTGCCGGAGGCGGCGAAACGCGGTTCCTGCCTGCGTTCTTCGTAGATTTCGCCCATGGCCGCGCGTGGTTGAAAAGTCGCCGGGATGCTATCACATAGGGTGCACGCCACTTTTTGAATCGCGTCGCGCAATGCGACGGAGGCGTAGCAATTTTCCATGTGACAGCGGAAGTATGTACTTAGCGAAAGTGGCCGCGCCCCTTCGCGGTTTCTGGGGCCAGAAAAATAACGTTATTTCTGCGGTGTCAAAAAGTGCGCAAGATGCCTGAAAAACGGCGTCCGGACTCAGTTCCAGCCAAGTGAATGCCCGATAATGCCGGCGAGGGCAGAAGCGGCAAGAAATAGAGCACCAAACCCGTAGTTTTTTAGAAGGTATCTCGCGCGCCATTCAGGTTCATCTTTCAGGATTGATCGAACAAGGAAACACCCCGCCGCTGC
>DATBAU010000293.1:0-11834 GCA_036271355.1 Rudaea sp.
TACAAAGACACGCTAAGTCGCGCCGACGCCGCGCGCGCCAAGAAAATCGATTACGTCGATTCCGGCACGAGCGGCGGAATCTGGGGCTTGCAGGAAGGCTACAGCATGATGATCGGCGGCGACGAAGCCGTTGTCGGAAAGCTGAATCCGATTTTCGAAACGCTCGCGCCGGGGAAAGACAAAGGTTGGGGCCGCGTCGGTCCGACGGGTTCGGGTCATTTCACCAAGATGGTCCACAACGGCGTCGAATACGGCTTGATGCAGGCCTACGCCGAAGGCTTTTCGATCCTCAAGCACAAAACGGAATTCAATCTCGACCTTCATCAGGTCGGCCAGATATGGCAATACGGCAGCGTCGTGCGCTCGTGGCTGCTCGATCTTGCGGTGGATGCATTGTCAAAGAATCCAAAATTGGACGGCATCGCGCCGTACGTCGCCGATTCCGGCGAGGGCCGCTGGACGGTCGACGCGGCACTCGAACTCGACGTGCCCGCGCCGATCATCACGTTGTCGCTGCTCGAACGATTGCGCTCGCGCGACAACGATTCCTTCGTCGACAAGATGCTTTCCGCGCTGCGCAACGAGTTCGGCGGACATCCGATCAAGAAAGAATGATCACGCGGTACACGACAGTGTGGAAATCTGCGTCAGGCGTGTGATCGGCAGGTTTCCGCTCGTGTAACCGGAAGCCGAACTCGTCCACGCGGCGGTGCCGGTGTTGCAGTCGGTGAACGTCATCGTGAGCGTTCCCCACGCGGCGTGCGTGATCTTCGTTTCGTCGAAATTCGGCGTGAAGAATCCGCCGCTTGTCGTGTACAGCGCGATCGTTGCCACGGCACCGTCGATGGTGCCGACACCGCCCAGCCAGACATTGTTGCCCGCCGCGTCGAATGTGTAGAAGTATACGAGTAGCTGATTGTTGGCGAGAACTTCGACGTTGAAGCCTTGTCCGGATTGCGCCGGGTCGTACCACGAACCGCTGATCGCGGGCGAGATCGAGAACGCAGTAGTCGCGGTCGCGTCCGCTTCGACACCGAGTTCGAGGAATGTGGTCCAGCCATCCGCGTTGCTGCCCGAAACGGTTCCGATCTGGGTCACACCGCCGTCGTCGGAAAACACGAGGTCGGTGGTAAGCGAAACCTGATCGAGGTTCGATGTGCTGCTGCCGTAAACCGACTGCGCGTACACCGTGCGGCTTTCCGTTTCCGGCATCGCAAGCTGTGTGGTGCGAATGGCTTTCGCGCCGTTGGTCGCGTCGGCCAGCGACGAATAGACTTCTATGTGGATATGCGGCCAACGTCCGGAATAGCAGCCGGGATAGACGGATGTGAACGTCACTTCGCCGTTGGCGTCGGTGACCTGCACGCCGCGCAGATAGTTTTCGGCGGTGATGCCGTTCGAATACATGGAATAGCCGCCGCCCGGATTGCAATGCCAAACGTAAACGGCCAGCCCCGCGATCGCGCCGCACGTACCCGACGTGCTGCTGACGACTTTCAGCATGATCGTGTTCAACGTTCCCGATGCCGGATTGCTGCCGGCGCTGCCGAAACTCGAACGGATCTCGGAACGCACGATACCCGTTTCGGTGAGCACGTTCGGTCCGTTCGTTCCATCGGCCGGAAAAGGTCCGGACGTTTCCTGCGGGATCAGGGAACACGCGAACGAGCGCGCCGGTATCAGTGCGGCGACACCGGCCGCGCCGGCGATATTTTGCAGGAAGCGGCGCCGTTGCAATACGCGCAACGTTTCGGAAAAGGTAGCGTGTGTGCTGGACAGCACGGGCAGGGTGCGCTGGGACATGAAAGACTCCGTGGTTGATGCGTGAACATCGTCGCGGAAGAATGTGCAGGCGCGTCGCAGACAATGTGGAGAAACCGAGGAGACGATCTTAAGTTCGCGTTGCGCGATCTCGAATCAATCCGTCGGCGTTTCGAAACCGTCGACGAAAATGCGGTCGATCACGACGATCGTTCCGCGCATGCCGCTGGTCAGATCGCCGTGCTGTTCGCAGTAGTAACCGAACGTGCCAAGCGCGTTGAACGGCACCGTGTCTTGCCACGCGTCGCTGCTGGGCGATCGGTTGAGACTGCAATCGTCGGAGCACCAGAAGCTGTTGTTGGCGCGAACGTTGTGCACGCCGCCGGCGTTTTCGAACGTGATGCGGTCGTGCTGATAAATCGTGATCGTCGCGGGTGTGAACGTGAGATCGGGATTCGCGGTGACAACGTATGTCGTTGCGTGCGCGGCGAAGACGAATATCGCCATGAAAATCGCGCTAAACGAAACCCAGGTTCGCCGACGAGAAACGTCCGAGATTCGGAAACACCGTCGCAAGATCGCCGGACGCCACGCCGAACCAGGTCGCGAGCGTGGCGGCGTATTGATCGACGGCAAGGGTCGGGATGATCTGTCCATAACCGGTGTCGTCCGGATTCTTGTTGCTGGCGAGACTCGGCATGGTGCCGTAAAACCGTTGGCCGCGCACGGCGCCACCGACGACGAAATGATGTCCGCCCCAACCGTGATCGGTGCCGCTGCTGTTGGCCTGCAGCGAGCGGCCGAAGTCCGACGCAGTGAACGTGGTCACGTTGTTGGCGACATTGAGCGCCGGTTCCGTCGTCGCATTGTAGAACGCGGAAACCGCTTGCGAGAGTTCGGAAAGATTGTCCTGCTGATTCTCGATCTGATCGCTGTGCGTATCGTAATTTCCGGTCGAGACGAAAAATACTTGGCGCGACATGCCGAGCGCGGAACGCACGCTGATGAGTTTCGCGACCATCGCGAGCTGGTTGCCGAGATCGGTGTTCGGGAATTGCGTCGTCAATGTCGGGGCCGATTGCAGTGCGGCGGTGACGAGTTGATAGTTCGTGATCGCGCGCGAATTCACGTCGGCGAACGCGCGTTCGAGCACGTTGCTCTGCGTGCCTGATGCAATCAGCGCGTTGTACGCGGTCACATCGTCGTCGATGGGTCCGTCGCCGATGATCCAGGTTTCCGAACCGTCGCCGAGATAGTTCATCGCGGTCACGCCGGAGGGGTCGACGCCGTATTGATTCACGATGCTGCCGCGCTGGAACAGATTTGTTCCGGACACGCTGACGCTCATGGGTATCTGTCCGGAATTGCCCGAATGCAGCAGATCGGCGACGCGTCCGCCCCAGCCATTCGCGCTCGCGTCGTCAGGGCGCGAGGTTTGCCATTGCGATTGCTGATCGTTGTGCGACAGCAGTTGCGGCGGCACCGCGATCGATCCGTTTTGGAATTGAAGTTGCGATGTCGGATACAGCAGCGTGCCGACATTGGCGACGACCGCCGCTTTGCCACTGTTGAACAACGTCGCCAGTTCCGGCATGCCCGGATGCAGCGCGTAGTTCGCGCTGTCGCTCGCGCCACCACCGGCTAGGGGCGTCAACGCGTGCAAGCCGGTCGTTTGCGCAAGACCGCCGCGCAACGATTTGTAGTTGGTCAATGGTATGCCGCTCGTCGGCACGAGCGTGTTGAGGCTGTCGTTTCCGCCGTATAGAAATATACAAACGAGTGCTTTGTAATCGGAGAACAACGTTTGATTCGTAGCGGCTTGCACGAGGCGAAGATTGCCGAGTGCAGAATACAAACTCGCGCCACCGAGCGCCGCGCAGATACTTTTGCGCAGGAATTCGCGACGGTTCACATGCATGAGTGGGCCTGCGTCATTTCTGCACCGAATATTCCGGTGAATTGAGAATGAGATACAGCGCGTGCTGCACGCGAAACGTTCCCGTGCTCGCGCCGCGGTTGCCATCGGTGATCGCGTTGAGGCGATTGAGCAAAATCGATTTCATGAACGGCGACATCTGTCCCGACATGAACAGTAGGTTGTATTTGTCGATCAGCGCGGACGGATTGCTCATCGCGAGCGACGCATCGGCCGGCGCGGCGATTTGCAACGTGCCGTCATCGTCGCTGCCGTAGCAATCTTCGCTGCCGGTGTAGTTGCAGAACACCTGATGATAGAGAAGGTTCGGCGTCGCGACCGCGAGCGAATCGGTGAGTATCTGAAATTCGGGACTGAACAATCCGCGCGATAACACTTCGCCCGACTGCTGATAATTCGGCACGAAGAAATTGAACACGGTCGGCGATCGCAACGGCGCTTCGCCGATCTGTTCTTCGATCGGCGGATACGGCGTGAGTCCATTGACGCGTCCGCTCACCGATGTCGCGTTCATCGAGCGCCACAGGTGCACCAGCTTGACGATCGGCTCGCGCAGTTTTCCGAACACGGTAGGGTTTTGCCATTGGCCGTACCGTGCTTCGGGATCGAGAAGAATCGCCTGCACGACCGCGCGAAGATTACCGCGCACGTGCTGCGCGCTGCGGTCGTCGTTGAAGATGGTGGCGACGCGGCTGACGTACGCCGGCGTTGGATTGCTCGTTACCAATCGCCGGATCAATCGTGTGGCGACGAACGGCCCGACATTCGGATGATGGAAAACGTTGTCGAGCGCCTGCGTCAGTTCCGTTTGCGTATTGCCGCCGTGCGCGAGGAGTCCGCCGGCGAGTGCGACACCGGTGTAATTCAGAAGCTGCTTGTCGGAAGTGTCGTCGTGGAATGCGTCGACGGGTTGCATCGGCAGGCGCCAGATCGGATCGTCGTCGGTGCTCGGGCCGCAATTCTCGTACGCGTCCTGACAGCGCGGATCATCCCAATCCCAGCCCGTGAACACGGCGGCGAAACCTTCGACGGTCGCTTGCGAATACGTCGGTGCGTCGCCCGCTGAGGGTGTGCCGTCGAGATTGAGTTGCACGAGTCCGACGGAGAAAAGCTGCATCACTTCGCGCGCGTAATTTTGATCCGGATGCGTGTTGGCGGCCGCATCGGCTTTCATGTTCTGGATGCTGCTCAGGAAAATGCCCATCGCCGGATGACGGGTCACGTCTTCGAGCAGCGTTCGATAATTGACGAATGCATCATCGGCGAGCAGTTCGTCGTAACTCGCGAGACACCATGGTTCGTAGGCAAGCGTGCCGTTGCTGTTGGAGACGACGAAAATTTCGCTCAGCGCGAACGCGACACGTTGGCGAAGTTGATCATTGCGCGCGTTGGCCGGAAATCCGCTGCGGCTCGGATCGCCCGTGCCCGCCGCGTTCGCAGCCCAGATTTCGAGACGCGCATCGTCGTTGATGTAATCCTGTCCGCCGGTTCGAACCCAGTCGAGATACGAGACTTCGGTCGACGGCATCGCCGCGAATTGCTCGTTGAGCCACGCCGTGTAACCGATCTGACGAAGGTGTGCGATGTCCGCCGTGGTAGCGCCGAATGTCGCTTGCGCGATGAACCGGGCGGCATCGGCATCAGTGAACGGACCTGCGGCCGCGCCCTCCATGCCGTCGTGGAACATCGCGTCCGGAAAATGACTGAGCGACGCAAAAACGCGCGTCGTCGCCACGACGGCGAACGTCAATGCAAACGCAATGCGACGATGCACTCCCATGCCACTCCCCGAACGCATCGCGACTCTATCGCGTCACGCTCGTCGAGAATGTGAAAGCCATCCTGTATTCGTGCCGTTTAGCGGGTGGGCGCGAAGATCAGCAGACGCAGCGATCCTTTCTTATACGTCGGTCGTTTCGATGTGCCGGCGGTGACCGACGCGTCAGGGTCGACGTCAGCGGCGGGGAGAAACAAACGTCCGCTCGATTCATCGATCGCGATGGTGCGTGCGCTGCGAGCAGTCGGCACCGTCGCGACGACGTCGAATTTTCCGTGGTCCGCCGCGCGCACGACGGTCAACGTGCCTTCACCGTTGGAACTGATGGCGACGCCGCGTTTCGCGTCGAACACCGCGCCGTCGCTGCCGGCGCCGATCGGCACGCTCGCGAGCCGGCGACCGTTTTCGCCGTCGATGATCGTCATCGTTTTGTTCGCGCAGGTCGCGAACAATGTTTTGCGTGCGACATCCATCGCGAGACCGTGCGGTCGTTCGCAGCCGTCGAGCACGAACCGCCGGGTATCTCCGTTTGCGGACACGCGAATTACTTCGTGTTGGTCGACGCCCAAAACATAGATGGTGCCGTGACCGTCGCTGAGGCCGGCCTCGAGCGGTTCGCCGAGTCTGATCGTGGATGCCACGTCGGATTGCGTTGGATCGATGAGCGACAGCGTGCCGTTGTCGCCGTTGATTTCCACGACGCGATGCTTCGACGCATCGTAGAAAAGACCGTCCGCATCCTCCGAAGTCGCGATCCGCCGGATGATGTGAAATGTATTCGGATCGAACACGATGGCCTGGCCGTTGTGGCCGTCGTCGGTGACGGCGAGTTTCGCGTCAGGCGACAGCGCGATGCCGTGCGTGCCGCCCGGAATATCGCTGACGGTGCCGATAATTTTTCCTGCGTCGGTGTCGACCACCTCGACGCGATCGCCATGCGCGACGAACACGTGCCGGCTCGCCGGATCGAACGTGACGTAATCCCAGCGCTCGCCGTCGCCGAGCGGCACCGAGCCGATCTGGTGATAAGGCGCATCCGCACCGGACAACGTCATCGAAACCAGCAACGCAGCGGCAGCGAACATCGAAACGATCCTTGGGTGAAAGGGGCGCGGCCACTATAAACGCGGTGTGCGCGGAGGACTATCGTCAGTCGTGTGCGACGGTCCGCGATGCGTGCGCGTCGTAGAAACCATGCGTCCGATCATCGCCATGCTGTTATCGATGGCGTTCACCATGGCCGACGCACGTTCAATCGCGCCGGTCGGCGTGCTGCACGATGTTGCGTTCGACCAGTACTCCTCACTATCGAGCGTAGGCGAGCTGCGTGCCCGACTATTCAGCCCGCTTACGGTACGCCGGCTCGGTGCGACCTCTTCGCCGCAAGCGCAAACGATCGATCTTGCGCGGGAACATTTCGATCTGTATGTGCCGAAGAGGACGCCGCAGACTGGCTACGGCGTGCTCGTGTTCATCCCGCCGTGGGACAACGCCGTCGTGCCGCCGCAATGGATCGATGCGCTAGATCGTCACGGCCTCATCTTCGTCAGCGCCGCGAAGTCGGGCAACGACGCGAACGTCATGGAACGCCGCGAACCGCTGGCACTGCTCGCCGCTTACAACGTGCAGAAAAAATATCCGGTCGACACGTCACGCATCTACGTCGGCGGATTTTCCGGCGGATCGCGCGTAGCGGAACGACTCGCGCTGGCGTACGCGGATCTTTTCCGCGGCGCGTTGCTCAACGCCGGCAGCGATCCGATCGGCACGCACGAAATTCCGCTCCCGGCGACGGATCGGTTCGAGCGCTTTCAGACGTCCAGCCGTCTCGTCTATTTCACCGGCAAGGACGACGCGCATCATCTCGACATGGACCGCCGCAGCCAGGATTCGATGCGCGCCTGGTGCGTGTTCGACCTCGCGTCCGTCGTCGTACCGTGGTCTGGTCACGAAACCCCGGGAGCGGCGGCATTCGGCCGCGCGCTGGATGCGCTCGACGAACATCAGCCGGCCGATCCCGAGAAGCTCGCCGCTTGTCGCGTGCGTTACACGAGCGAACTCAAGGACGATATCGATCAGACGCGCGCACTCATGCTCAAAGGCAATCGTGCGGAATCGACCTCGCGACTTCTGAAAATCGATGCGCGTTTCGGCGGACTGGCCGCGCCGTACTTCGACAGCGCCAATTGACTCGCGTGCTACGATCCGGCGCAACTCCGCTGTTGCGTTCGCGATGATCTGGCTTCCGTTCGCGCTGTCCGGTCCGGTGCTTTGGGCCGCGTCGACGCATATCGACAAATACCTCGTCGATCGTTATTTCCCCGACAGCGACACCGCCGTCCTGATGGTGTTCACCGCGCTGTTGGGTCTGTTGCTGCTGCCGCCGATTGCGATTTTCGCGCAAGGTGTATTCGATCTTCGTGCGCGCGACATCGCCGTGTTGTGCGCCTCGGGCGTGATGTACATGACCGCGATGCTGTTCTATCTGCGGGCGATCCAGCACGAGGAAGCGTCCGTCGTCGCGACGCTGTTTCAGGCGAGCACGTTGTTCACGTTCCTGTTCGCGTATCTGTTCCTGCACGAAACGCTGGCGGTCCGTCAGCTCGTCGGCGGAGCGATCATCGTAATCGGCGCGTTGCTGATTTCGTTCGATCCGTCGAGCGCGAAGAGATGGCGGCCGCGACTGATCGCGCTGATGCTCGTGTGCACGGCGGTGCTCGCGGGATCGACGGTAGTATTCAAGTTTTTCGCGGTGCGCGACGAATTCTGGGCGACGACATACTGGATGTACGTCGGCGAAGCGGTGTTCGGCGCCGTGATCCTCGCCGTACCGCGTTATCGCAAACAATTCGTCGCGCTGTTCCGCAAGCGTCCCGGCGCAATGCTCGGCGTGAACGGCGCCAATGAACTGATCAATCTCGGCGGTTCGCTCGGTGTGCGCTTCGCGCTGACGATGGCGCCCGCGGCACTCGTTGCCGCCGTGTCATCGACGACGACGCTGTTCGTGTTCGTGATCGGCACGGTGTTGACGAAATTTGCGCCGCGCCTCGCGCACGAGAACCTGTCGCGCCGCGCGCTGTTGCAGAAAGGTGCGGCGGCGTTGCTGATGGCGATCGGTGTCGCGCTCGGCGCGCGCTGAACGCAATCGCTATTGGAAGAATGGGTCGAAGCCGCCGCGGAACACCGTGTCGCCGTCGCCCGGCCCGGCGGATTCGAACGCGCCGATGTCGAGCTTTATGCCGATGGTGCGCGGGAATCCGGCACCGCGCTGATCCCATTCCCAACTGAAAAGGTTGAGTCCGGTTCCGCGCGCGGGGCTGGTCGTCGCGATGCCGAGCGTTTGAGTCGGTCCGCCGTTATTGGCGAGCTGAAAGAATTGTGGATCGCCGTTGAGCGTGCCGCGCGGCAGATGCGTGTTGCCCGCGTTCTGGATCAGATTGTTCGAGCTGCTCGCGGCGATGGTGACGGTGTGATTCGTGCCGACGCCGATGTCGCACGGGCTCGACGTCGAATTGTATTTCGTGTTCTTCGCGATGATGTTGCTCACGGTCGTGAGCGTTCCGCCGTTGCCGAAAAACACGCCGCCGCAATTGCTGATCGCGTTGGTGGCGTTCTGAGCGATCGTGCTGTTGAGGAACTCGGTGTTCAACGCATACGAGGTGTAGATCGCGCCGCCGTTGAAGTCGGCGACGTTGGCCGTGATCGTGCTCTGGAAAACATTCAGGTGCTGCGTCACGAACATTCCGGCGCCGTTGCGCGCGTGGTTGTGATCGATGGTCGAGTAGCGCGTTCCGGCGGGTTTGATCGCGTAGATGCCGCCGCCGTTCGCCTTCACGTCGAAATCCGTCGACGACGAACTGACCGAATTCCCGCTGACCGAACTGTAGTGGAAATACGCGTAATCGGTCGGGCCGGCGATGCCGCCGACATAGATGCCGCCACCGTTCGCCATCGTTCCCGCCGACGAGAGACTGTTGCCGCTGATCACGCTGTGCACCACCGACGCATCGCCGCGCACGAAAATGCCGCCGCCGAGAACGTTCAACAGCGGCATCGATGCGGAAACCGAATTGTTCGCGACCGTCGTGTCGCTCATGTGGAGATTGCCGCCGATGTGGAACCCGCCGCCGCCGATCGAACCGGCGTAGTTCGCGCTCGTCGAGACGACATTGCCGGATACCGTGCTGCCGCTGATGGTGAGGTCGCCGCCCACCCACGCAGCGCCGCCGCCGCCGGCATCGACCGAATTGTTCTCGATCGTGGAATTGACGACCGTGAGATTCGCGCCCGTGCGCAAACCGCCGCCGACGTTGCCGTGCGACGTGCAGCCGCTCACGACCATTCCTCGCAGCGACAAGTTGCCTTGGGCGTACACGCAGCCGGGCCCGACGCCGTGGCCATTCGCGATCGTGAAATATCCCAGGTAGAACGTGTCTGTCGATGTGTTCGTGGCGGAAAGGATTCCGTAGGCGTCGCCGCCCGTGATCCGCAGTTTTGAGGTGCCCGGTCCGAGCAGCGAGAGATTTTTATGATCGGTCTTGATGGCACCGCTGGTCAGCGTGATGCTGGAACACTGCAGCATCGTGAACATGTCGATCGTGTCGCCATCGACCGCCGATTTGATCGTCTCGCGCAAACTCCCTGCGCCGTCGTCGTTGCAGTTCATGACGAACTGGATGTCCGCGAACGCGTTGTGCGCCGTCGCGGAAATCCCGAGGCAGGCACTGACGGCCAACGCCAGTCGGCGATGTCGATGGAACGAGTTGAGCATTGCGGTTCTCCGAAACGAGTCAGGCGCGACGTCGTGGGTTACGGCGTGCGGCCTCGCTGACTGACACCGGAAGCTGACGGTGAAGTTAGCGAACGATTCACGTTCATCCGCGATTCGTATTCACGGCGTTCGGTGGAACGGATGCTGCAGCACTTCGTCCATGGCAACGAAAACGATTCTGCTGGTGGAAGACGATCCGGGGTTGGCAGAGACCGCTGCTGCGATGCTCCGTCTGCGGCAGTACCGAGTGATCTGGGCGCAAACCGCGCAGCAGGCGATCGCGCATCTGATCGAGATCGATTCCGACGATCTGGTATTACTCGATCTGGTCCTTGGCAACGATCGCGGCGAGGATGTCGTCGGCGAGTGCCGCGCGCAGGGCGTAACGCTGCCTCCGCTGATCATCGCCTCGGCGCAAAGCGCACCCGAATGTAAGGCGGCCATGCAAAAGACCGACGCAATATGCTGTTTGCCCAAACCCTATTCGGGCTCAGAACTGCTTCGAGCGGTCACACGCGCGATCGGATGACGCGGCTCGCGCCGGCACGGGTCTTCTGCAACGAAAACCCATCGGAAGCCCCTCAAACTGCATGTATTCGGCTGAAAAGGCGAGACTTAGGCGGCTTAAGCGCGTTTCTATGAGCGCAAGCGTTAAATCTGTGGTAGTCTGCGCGCACTGAGTTTGCCAGGCTCCCTGTAGTCTGTGACGCGATACGGCGCCAAAACGCCGCCCCTCGAGCCCTCTCTCCCAGAGTTTTCCTCGCATCCAGTGAACGTGTCCGCCACGTGGCGGCATGTTGTTCTTTCCACTTTTCTGGAGTTATCGATGTCTGATCGTCAGATCGGAACCGTCAAATGGTTCAACGATGCAAAAGGTTTTGGTTTCATCAGCCGTGAAAACGGCCCGGATCTGTTTGTGCATTTCCGCGCCATCACAGGCTCCGGCTTTCGCACCTTGCAGGAAGGCCAGCGCGTCTCCTTCGAAGTGACGCAGGGTCCGAAAGGACTGCAAGCCGAAGGCGTCAGCGCAGCCTGATCGCAACATATGCACGGGGCGCATAGCGCGCCCCGTGCGTCCAAGGGAGTGGATCATGGTGACGATGTTCGTGCGCGGTTTGCCGTCTTCGACGACAGAAGCGACGTTCGAACGCATGTTCGCCGCGTACGGTCGCGTGTTCGATATTCAGATCACGAAGGATTTGTTCAGCGGCACCTGCAAAGGATTCGGCAAACTTCAGATGGAAGGCCATCACGCGCGCGCCGCGATCGCCGGCCTCGACGGAAGTTTGCAGGAAGGCAGCTACATTCGCGTTTCGCTCGACGACGGAAAGAAGCGGCGTGGCCGCTAATTCTTCAGCTAAACGCGCAGTCAGCAACGACGACAACACCAAACCGCGTCTGTACCAACGCTTGCGGGGAACCGCCGGCGATCGCGCGGCCGTCGGCGAAGTGCTCGACATCCAGAACGGCAAAGCGATCTGGCAACTGCATCCCGCGTACGCCGCGTGGTTGTGGCCGCTGATGTCGAAGGCGACCGAGCTGTCGCTCTACATTTCCGAATCGCTGCTCGAACCGATCGAAAACGGCGA
>DATBAU010000294.1:0-16428 GCA_036271355.1 Rudaea sp.
CGACGTGATTCTCGCGAGCATCGAATCCGACGGCGCGCGCGGCGAGTTCCGCGATTTCGTCGCGGCCGAACAGGTGGCGATGGCGTCGCAATCGGTGGTCGTGGCATTCGAGAACGACGGCAAACTGGACAAGGATCGCGCAGCGGCCCTCCACACCAAGCTCAACCGGGTGTACGACGCGGTGAAGGACGAGAACAATTACTCGATGTCGCGTTTCGACGCGTCGTTGAAGGATCTGCGCTCGTCGGCGCCCTGAGCGGTCGCGGCCGATCGTATCGACGGTGATCGTATCGCGTGCGATCCGCGCGCGGCAGTTGCCGCTGTCGCGCACCCACTTTATTCTAGCCGTGGCCTCGCGGCCGCGGCGTTTTTGTCTTGCGTGCGTGCAATCCTGATGCTTTCGAATGGCTGACAACGTACAAGTCCCCGGTTACAAGGTCATTCGTAAACTCGGCGAAGGCGGCATGGCCACCGTGTTCCTGGCCATGCAGGAATCGCTCGATCGCGAAGTCGCGCTGAAAGTGATGTCTCCCGTGCTGGCGGCGAACGCGACCTTCTGCGAACAGTTCATGAAGGAAGGCCGCATCACGGCCAAGCTCACGCATCCGCACCTGATGACGGTGCACGACATCGGTTCGGAAAACGGCGTCTATTATCTGGCGAGCGAATATCTGCCGGCCGGCACGCTGCGCGAGCGCATGGATCGCATCACGACGAACGAGATTCTCGATGTAACACGTCACATTTCGTCGGGCCTGGCTTACGCGCACGAAAAAGGTTTCGTCCATCGCGACGTGAAGCCGGGCAACATCATGTTCCGCGCCAACGGAACGGCAGTGCTGGCGGATTTCGGCATCGCCAAGGCGATGAAATCCGTGAGCGCGGCGACGATGGCCGGCAACGCCATCGGTACGCCGGACTATATGAGTCCGGAGCAGGCGCAGGCCACGATGATCGACGGCCGCTCGGATCTGTATAGTCTCGGCGCCGTGTTGTTCGAATGCCTCGCGGGGCACAAGCCGTATCAAGCCAACGATGCGTACGCGGTCGCGCTCATGCACGTCACCGAGCCGGTTCCGCAACTGCCGGAACACGTGGCGTGGCTGCAGCCATTGATCGAAGGGTTGATGGCGAAGAATCCCGACCAGCGCTTCCCGAATGGCGAAGCGTACGTCGCCGCGCTCGATCGCCTACTGATGGATCATCCGCAAGCCGATGCCACCGCACAGCAGGCGGCACGCAAGCGCAACACGCTGAAGAGCATCACGCCGCTTCCGGGATCCGTGCCGGCCGCGAGAGACGACGGCGATCCGCGCGGCCCACGTTTATCGACCGGCGCGATGGCAGGCATCGCGGTGGCCGTGCTGATCGCCGTCGTGGCGGTGGGCTGGTTCGTGATGCACCGCAATCCGGCACCCATTCCGGTCGAGCCGACCACGACAACGACACAACCGGTAACGCCGCCGACGACACCGCAAGTGCCAATGCAGACGCAAGAAGAAAACCAGGCTACGGCGGCAGTTCAACGCCTGGATTTGCCGACGCTGCTTTCGCGCGGCGACGAATACCTCGCCTACGGCGAAAAGAATTTTGGTGAGAAGCTCGATTTCCCCGCCGGCGAAAACGCGATCGACATGTATCGTGAAGCGCTGCGCAGGGATTCGTCGAATGCGCAGGCGAAGTCAGGCTTGCAAAAAATTGCTGCGTACTACGAGAAGGCCGCGCGCGATGCGCTCAAGATGGGACTGTTCACCGCGACGGACGAATTCATCGACAAAGGTTTGCGTGCGGATCCGAACAATCAGGATCTCGCTGGCCTGAAGGTCGATCTCGCGAAGAAAGAACAGGAACACTGAGCGAACCGGTCCGGCTCGCGCGGGCCTGAAAACGATCAGCGATTGCGGATCAGGATGACCGTGACGTTATCGGAACCGCCGCCGTCCAGTGCGGCCAGAATCAGATGATCGACGCATTCCTGCGCGGACAGATCGCTGCGCGCGAGCACTTCGCCGATTTGCGGATCGCTGACTTCTTCGGTCAATCCATCCGAACACAACAGGATTTGCATTCCGGGCTGAAGCGTTCCGCGTAGCGTCTCGACGCGCAGACTCTGCGGATCGGTGACACCCAGCGCCTGCGTGACGACGTTGCGATGCGGATGCGTGCGCGCCTGTTCCTGCGTGATCGCGCCTTGGTCGATCAGTTCCTGCACGTAGGAATGATCTTGCGAAAGCTGCTTCAGCTCGCCGCTCCAGATATACACGCGGCTGTCGCCGACCCAGCACATTTCGTATTCGTCGCCGCGCATGCGCACCGCGGCGATGGTCGTGCCCATCGGCAGCGCTTCGGCTTTCTTGCTCGAGTGCTGGATGATTTCCTCGTCGGCGCGCTGCACCGCCTGCGCGAGCGGCGCGCCTTCCTTGACCTCGTGCACGACCGTGTCGCGCGCGAGCGCGCTGGCCACTTCGCCATGCTCGTGACCGCCCATTCCGTCGGCGACGAGCCATAGGCCGAGATCGGCATCGGCGTAGTACGTGTCTTCGTTGTGCTCGCGACGCAAGCCAACGTGGGTGCTGTGGCCAAATTCGATCATGCGTTGGACGACAAAGTGAGGAACTCCCGGACGAGCGCTGCGGCCCGCTTCGATGTCCTCGAACGCGGCCGCCATAGCATGCCGCGCGGGGCGCGGCATGCGCAAGCAGGACAAGTCATGCGCATCATCAGAATTCGATGCGGATACCTGCCGACAGGCGATTCTCGTGAACACCCGAGTAGCCCGTCACGTGTTCGTAGTAGAGGAATCCGGAACGTCCTTTCGGCAGGATCGCGTTCAGGCCGATGCCGAGATTGAAGTAGTTCTGGTCCACGCGTGTGTCGGTCACGAAGATCGGCGTCTGCGTCGGATCAGCGAGGAAGCGCGTGACGACGGTCTGCGGATCGTTCTTGAACTCGTGGTTCCACTCGACCAGCGCGTTCGGCACCAGCACGCCCCAATCGGTCGTCACCGTGCGGCTGACGCGGCCGCCGAGCACGCCGAGTTCGGATGTCAACGACCGACCGTCGACCGACGTGGCCAGGCCCAGACCGGGCGCGCTGGTGTCGGTCATGTGTTCGTCGAATCCGTCGAGCGTGACGTGCGTGTAGACGCCGCGCACATAGGGGCTTAGCGTCCACGCTTCGCGGTTGAAGTCTTTGCCGACCGACAGCGACAACGTGTACTGATGACCATCAGGCGACGCTTTGGCGGTGTTGTTCACGTCCGTCGTGCCGCCGCTCAGACTCGCGATCTGATACAGGATGTTGCGGCTGAGATCGTAATTCAGCCAATCGATGACCGCCGAACCTTCGATGTAGAAATCGTTGTTGCGATACCACGTGAAGTACGCATTCAGACTATAGCTGTCGACGTCGACATTGCCCGCGTTAGCATCGATGTCGGAATTGTTGCTTGCGTAGCCGAGCGCGGCGCCGGCGACGAACGTGTCGTTGAAGCGATAGTCCACGCCGGCCGTGATCGAGGCGTTGTGGAAATCGTAGCCCGGCGCCATGCCGTCGGCGGATGCGCCACCGCGATCGACCACGCCCGTTGCGAAGAAGCCCCAGCGGTCGAAATCTTTGCCGACTTCGTCGTCAGTGCTTTCTTTCGGGTCCTTGCGATAGCTCGTGAACACATCCGAAAGCGACGACGCCGGAAGCGAGCGGCCGTCTTCGTTGAGTGCGAGACCGCCGGTGCTGAAGCCGTGCGAGCCTTGGCGCAGTTCGGCCAGACGCGTGCTGAGGTTGGTGAGCTGACCTTGCATCACGGTGTCGGCGAGACCGGCTTGCGGCGTGGTCTTGTTGTTGAGCATCGCATCCAGCGCGCCGGGAACCTGCGAAGGATTCGTGCCGGAGTTCACGACGATTTCCGAACAGCGTGCCAGGAAGTCCTGCTGCTGCGCGTTGAGATTCGACTGAGCTGCGAGTGCCGGACACGCGCGATCGATGGCGTGCGCGACACCGGTCTGCCCCGGATTCAACGATGGCAAGTTGACCACCGCATTATTGAACGTGAAGGTTACCGGCGCGATCGTCGGCTGGTTGGCGACCTGCGCGGTCACCGTGTACGCCGCCGGCAGCACGACCTTGACGCGATTCTGCGCCTGACCCGTGGAGTCGGTCACGGTCGTCGCATTGTCGAGCGAGCCCGACGAACCCGACACCGACCACTGAATCGTCACGCCCGGAACCGGCGTCGTACCCGACAGCAGTTTCACGACCAGCGGTTGCGAACTTTGATTCGGAATCAGCGCCTGATTGTTGCCGGAAACGATCGTCAGCACCGCACCGCCGGGTGCACCTGCGATCGCGGTCAACGTGAACGTGGTCGTGCCGTAACCCGGAGCGGATGCTTGCACGACGACCGTGCCGGCGTTGGCGCCGAGCGTGACCGCGTTGCTCGTGCGGCCGGTTCCGTCGGTTACCGTCGTCGGAGAGGCGAGTGTGGCGCTGCCTTGTACAATCGACCATGTCACCGTCACCCCGCTCGCGCCGCCCGATGCACCGCCGACCTGCAACACGAGTGGCTGCAACGGCGAACCGGTCGTACCCGACTGATTGTTGCCGCTGACCACCGAAACATTGCCGCTCAACGCGGTTTCACCGAATATCACCTGCCCGGCACTCCCCGCCGATGCCGTGATGGCGATCGGTCCCGGTGTGGTGCCGTAGTGGAATGTGATCTGCGATTGTCCGTTCGCGTCCACGGTCGATGTGTTGGAGCTCAACGTGGCCTGACCGCTCGTCACGCTCCAGGTGATCGTCTGACCGTTGCCGTTCGGCAGCGTGACGACCAGCGGTGCGGCGGCTTGCGTGCCGATTTGGCCGCTCTGTGCATCGCCGGAGAATTTACCCAGCATGCTGCTCGTGTTCGGCGTGATCGTCTCGATGAAATTGACGGTTCGCCCGACCGTGCAATCGGGACACTGCACGCGAACGGTGACCGAGCCCGCCGTCGGCCCGAGTTGCAGATGCGCGGTCGCGGTAGCCGCTTGCGCCGCAAGTGCCTTGGCCACGCGAGCGCGACGCGTTGCGACGGAAGGTGAAGTGCTGCCCAGTTCCACGACTTCGGTGTATGTCGTGGAATTGTTTTCTACGAATGTTGCGTTGCCCGTTTCGACGACCCACGTGATGGTTTCTTCGAAGGGTCCGTCGTAACCGAGTGGCGTCGGCGTGATGTTTACGCGCAATGGCTGGGAAAGTTGCGTATTCGCCGGGCCCGATTGATTGTTCCCACCAGCTATCTGCATCTGCAGATACGGCGGCGGGTTGTCGATCGTCTCGCTGAATACGAGTGTCTGCATGGTGTCGCAACCGCTCACACACGTCACCATCACCTGGACGGGTCCCGGTGTATCGCCTGCATAGAAGTGCACGCTACTGGTCGTGCCGGGTTCAACGCCGATTTCGGTGATGTAGCTCGATTCGAAATCGCTTTCCTGGAATGAGCCGTCGCTATTGCTGACTTCCCAGTCGAGCGTGACGTAAGACTCGCCGGAAAACGAAACCGTGAGCGGAGTGGCGAACGCGTAACCGGAGTAGGCATGTTGCCCGCTGCCGCTGACGATCGACATCGTATTCGATTGTGCGCTCGCACAAACGCTGACGGCTAAAAGCAGGAGCGCGGTCACGATGGACCCGACGCGACAAGCGACGCGACGAAGACTTGCGTTCATCCCCTAATCTCCCGTATCCCCAAGCAACCTTGGCGGCCTATAATGAGTATAACGGCAAAGTAATAACGCCATACACCGTCGCGATACGACAAGGGGATTTTTATGGGGCGCTGGCATCGGTTGTCGAAGGTGAGTCTGTCTCGGCTGAGTCCAATGACGCTGATGACTGCATTCGCGGTCGTTACCGCGGCCGGATCGTTCGCGCCGGAACGCGTAGCGCAGGCCACGGTGCAGACGCGCAACCCCGAAGATCTCCTCATCGTCGATTGCCTGCTGCCGGGCCAGATGCGCAAACTCGGCCGTTCCGCCACGTTCATGGGCGCGCGCCGGCCGGTCCGCACGACGCAAGCCGATTGTGAAATCCGAGGCGGCGAATACGTTTCGTACGACCGCGCGAATTACCAGACCGCGCTGAAAGTGTGGTTGGGCCAGGCCGAGGCCGGCGATGCCGATGCGCAGAACTACGTCGGCGAAATCTACCTGAAAGGTCTCGGCACCGAGCCGGATTACGCGAAGGCGCGCGAATGGTTCGAGAAAGCCGCCGCGCAGAATTCGCGTCGCGCACGCATCAACCTCGGCTATCTGTACGAACAGGGTCTGGGCGTTGATCGCGATATCGCCAAGGCGCTCAATCTTTATGGCGAAGCGTCCGGCGTGAGCAACGACAAGCTCGTGTTCGCATCGACCGTCACCGCCGAAGTGACCGAGGCGAAAGCCGAAAGCGCGACGTTGCGCACGCAGTTGAGCGCCGAGCAGGAAAGGTCGGCGCAATTGCGCGAACAAGTGTCGAAACTGAAATCGGAACTGCAGACCAAGCAGCAGAGTTATCAGAAGTCGCAAGCCGATCTGAACGACGTGCGCCGCAAGCTCGATAGCGAACAGGCGAAAGTCGGCGCCGACAAGGATCCGCAATTCCTCAAGCTCAAAGCCGACAACGAAGCGAAGGAACGTGAACTGGCGAGCAAGCAAAAAGAACTCGAAGCCGCGCAGGCCGCCAGCGCGAAACAGGTCGCCGACGCGGAAGCGGAAGTCGCGCGGATGAAATCGCAGCAGCAGGGCGGTGGCGGTGATGTCGCCGCGCTCAAGCAATCCGCCGCGCAGATGGATCGCGCGCTGCGCGAAGCGCGCGAGCGCAACGCGCAATTGCAGCAGCAGATGTCCCAGAACGATCAGCAACGCCAGGACGGCCAGGCCAAGTTCGACGAAGCGCGCGCCGAGCTCACGCGCGAGCGTGCGCAGAACGACGATTCCAAACACCTCTTGATGTTGATGGAGACGCAGCTCACGCAGAAACGTCAGGAGATGACCTCGCAACGCACGCAGATCGCGAGCCTGCAATCGCGCATCGAAGGCGATTCGACGGTGCAATCGTTGCCGTCGTCGGGCGTCACCACGGCAAGTCTCAACGGCGATCTGAGAGTCGAAATCCTGCAGCCCGCACTGGCGATGACGCGCGGTTCGAGCAAGCCCGCGGCTTCGGTACCGAAGTCGCAGGACGGCATCGACGTCGTCGGCCGCGTGCAGGCGCCGGCGGGTCTCACCACACTGAGCCTGAACGGACAGACGATCAGCGTCGATCAGAGCGGCATCTTCAAGACGCACGTGCCGGTTTCCGGCGACAACACGGCGGTGCAGGTGTCCGCCGTCGACAAATCCGGCGGCAAGGCGGTGCTCGATTTCGTGCTGGTGCCCGGTCCGGGAAATTCCGCCGACGCGCGCATGGCGCAGAGCGGTTCGGTCAAGATCAACACGCTGCCGTCGGGCGTGAAACTCGGCAAGTACTACGCGCTGATCATCGGCAACGATCAATATTCGACGTACCCGGCGCTCAAGAGCGCGGCGTCCGACGCAAAGGCGATCGGCGGCGTGCTGCAGTCGAAATACGGCTACGACGTCAAGCTGCTCACGAACGCCAATCGTTTTGAAATTCTCTCCGCGCTGAACGACATGCGCGAGACGCTGAAGGAAAACGACAACCTCGTCGTCTATTACGCCGGCCACGGCGAAATAGACAGCACGCGTCAAGGATATTGGTTGCCGGTCGATGCACAAACGTCCGCGCCGAACACGTGGATTTCGAACCGCGCCGTCAGCGACATCCTCACGACGATGGATGCGAAACACGTTCTCGTGATCGCGGACTCGTGCTACTCCGGCACGATGACCCGTTCATCGCTGGCGACGTTCGGCGGCGGCATGCCCGACAGCGCGTGGGGCGATTGGGTGAAGACGATGGTCGCCGGCAAATCGCGCACCGCCCTCACGTCGGGCGGCGTGCAGCCGGTCGCCGACGCGGCGAGCAACAGCGAGCATTCCGTGTTCGCCAGTTCGCTGCTCAGCGTGCTCAACAACAACAATCAGTTGCTCACCGGACAGCAGTTGTTCCGCGAAATCGCGACAGGCATGGCGTTGCGCAGTCAGAAAGCCGGCCTGCAGCAGGCGCCGGAATACGCACCGATCCAGTTCGCCGGTCACGAAGCGGGCGAGTTCTTCATCCAGCCCAGCAAGACCAGCTAATTCCAGATGATCACGTCGATCGCGCGCGCCGCGCGGTCGATTTCCCCGCTCGTGATTTATTCGGCGAGCGGCGCGACATCAGCGTCGCCTTGATCCTTGCGAACGTGTTCGACAGCGATTCCGTCGATCCCTTGACGGCGCTCATCGTCCAGTCGAAAAGCCGACGCTCGTCGAAACCCGTGAATGCGCGCAGTACATCAGGCATGGCGTCCGCCGAGCCGTGTTTCGCCACCGCCTGCGCGCGTTTGCCGACAGTGTAGGTGATCGCCGCGTTGGTCAGCGCCGACGTGACGATCGGCGCGATCGGAATCAATCGATAACTGAGAATGCTGCTCGCGCGGCCGAGGCTGCGCCGGATCAATCCACGAATCGCCGTATCCGTCGCCACGCTCGCGCCCGCGCCGACGATGCGGATTTTGTCGATGAGCGTGCGCTGCAGTTCCGCGTCGAGCGCGAATCCGTACAACGCGAATATTTCTTCGACGAGTTCCCGCTGCACGTTCGACAACATCGTCGCGTCGACCAGTTCGCCGAACAGAAATCCGATCGCGCGACCGAGTCCGGGCACCGCTTCCGCGCCCGCGGTCAACGCACCGATGCTCGCCGCGCGCACGCATTTTCTATGCAGCAGCGTCATGAATTGCGCATCACGCGGTTTGCGCGCATGGATCTGCTGACTGCGCGTTTTTCTCGTCGCCAATTTTTTGCGCGCTGTTTTCTTCGCGGGTGTGTTCGTCATGTCCGCTATCGTACCAACTCGTGTCCGCATTGCAGCGCTCGCGCGAACGAGGCATGAGGTATCCTGCGCGTTCTTTCACGGATCGAAGCATGGACCCTCGCGACGCCCACGACACCATCCGCGCCGTTTCCTACGGCGACGGTATTTTGAAACTGCTCGACCAGCGCAAACTGCCGCAGCTCGAGGAATACATCGAATGCCGCAACGCCGACGATGTGGCCGCCGCGATTCGCGCTCTCGTCGTGCGCGGCGCGCCGGCGATCGGTATTGCGGCCGCGTGGGGCGTCACGCTGGAAGCGCATCGTTTGCGTGAGGCCGGTGAAAAACCGTCGCTGCAAACGCTCGATGCATCGTTGCATAAATTGAAAGCGGCGCGGCCGACGGCGGTGAATCTTGCGTGGGCGTTGTCGCGCGTGCGCGGCGTGCTCGAACGCAATCCGGTAGACGTCATCGTCGCGCTCGAAACGGAAGCGAAATCGATCCAGGACGAAGACCTCGCCGCGAATCGCCGCATGGGCCAGCTCGGCGCCGATCTGATCGCCGCGGGAAGCAGCGTGATGACCCACTGCAACACCGGCTCGCTCGCGACCGCCGGCTACGGCACCGCGCTCGGTGTCATCCGCGCAGGCGTTACCGATGGAAAAATTGCACATGTATACGCAGGCGAAACGCGTCCGTGGCTGCAGGGCGCGCGCCTGACCATGTGGGAACTCGTGCGCGACAAGATTCCGGCAAAACTCATCGCCGATTCGGCCGCCGCGCACCTGATGAAAGCCGGCGACGTGAAGTGGGTGATCGTGGGCGCCGACCGCATCGCCGCCAATGGCGATACCGCCAACAAGATCGGCACGCATCAACTCGCGATCGTCGCGCGCCATTACGGTGTGAAGTTTATGGTCGTCGCGCCGTCGTCGACGGTGGACATGACGACGACAAGCGGCGATCACATCGAAATCGAATTGCGCCATCCGGAAGAACTCTTCGGCGTCGCGACCGGCAAGCGCCACGTCGTCGACGGCGCGGAGGCGTGGAATCCGGTGTTCGACGTGACGCCGGCCGATCTCATCGACGCGATTGTCACCGAGCGCGGCGTGATCGAGAAGCCGACCGCCGCGAAAATGGCCTCGATGTTCACGTGAAAAAGTCGAGCATCAAACAACTACTGACGTTCTGTCTCGGCGGCTTCGTCGGATTCATCGTCGACGCGGGTGTTTTGCAATTGCTCGTCGTCGGCTTGAGTTGGGATCGCTACACCTCGCGTCTGATTTCGTTCGTGTGCGCGGCGACGGCGACGTGGATTTTCAACCGGCATTTCACGTTCAAAGGTCCGCGTCGGCAACCGATCGTCGTCGAGTGGGTGCAATATGTATTTGCGATGAGCTGGGGATTCGCGTGCAATTTCGCGGCATATTCCGCGCTTGTATACTTTTTCAATCTCGACGGTCCGTGGCTCATCGGTGCGGTCGCGGCGGGCTCGCTGGCGGGCCTCGGCGTCAACTACACGGCATCGCGCTACTGGGTTTTCCGGCATCCGAAAAAGTCGTCCGACGGCTGATTTTTACAGCGCTGTTGCAAGCTGGATTTCTCGCTCATAACTGCATGATTTAGAAGCCATTTTTAGTGGCTATAATTCTCGCGGTATGGTAAAATTCGGCGGTTGCAGCGGGAGCCTGCGGCGCTTCGTCTCCGAGGCGTTCCGCGTAAGAAAAATCATCAGGAAAATTGTCGAATGGCTGAGCTGGCCAAAGAAATCATTCGTGTAAACATCGAAGACGAAATGCGGCAGAGTTATCTCGATTACGCCATGAGCGTGATCGTCGGCCGCGCCCTCCCCGACGTGCGGGACGGACTCAAACCGGTGCATCGCCGCGTGCTGTACGGCATGCAGGAAACCAACAATGTGTGGAACCGCGCCTACGTGAAGTGCGCGCGCGTCGTCGGCGAGGTGATGGGTAAATACCATCCGCACGGCGACTCCTCCATCTATGACGCGCTTGTTCGCATGGCGCAGGATTTCTCGCTGCGCTATCCGCTGATCGACGGACAAGGCAACTTCGGCTCGGTCGACGGCGACGCCGCCGCGGCGATGCGCTACACCGAATGCCGCCTGCAACGCCTGACCTCATTCCTGCTCGCCGACATCGACAAAGACACTGTCGATTTCGTCCCGAACTACGACGAAAAGGAAAGCGAACCGAGCGCATTGCCGGCGCGGATTCCGAATCTGCTGATCAATGGTTCGGCCGGTATCGCGGTCGGCATGGCGACGAACATTCCGCCGCACAACCTGCGCGAAGTGATCGACGCGATCATCGCGCTCATCGACGATTCGTCGATCGGACTCGACGTGATCATGCAGCACATTCCCGGCCCGGATTTCCCGACCGGCGGAATCATCAATGGCGCGGCGGGGATTCTCGAAGCGTATCGCACGGGCCGCGGGCGCATTCTCGTGCGCGCGAAAACCGAAATCGAAGTCGACAGCGCCGGACGCGAAACGATCATCGTCACCGAGCTGCCGTATCAGGTGAACAAAGCGCGGCTGATCGAAAAGATCGCCGATCTGCACAAGGAAAAAATCATCGAGGGCATTTCGTCCGACGGCCTGCGCGACGAGTCCGACAAGGACGGCATGCGCATCGTCATCGAAGTGCGCAAGGACACGATGGCCGACGTGCTGCTCAACAATCTGTTCCAGCAAACACAGATGCAGGTCACGTTCGGCATCAACACCGTCGCGCTCGTCGACGGCCAGCCGCGATTGCTGACGCTGAAGGAAGTGCTCGAGGCGTTCGTACGTCATCGCCGCGAAGTCGTCACGCGCCGCACGATTTTCGATCTGCGCAAAGCGCGCGATCGTGCGCATATTGTCGAAGGTCTCACCGTCGCGCTCGCGAACATCGATCGCATGATCGAGTTGATTCGCACATCGCAAACGCCGCAAATCGCGCGCGAGCGGTTGCTGGGTGAGACGTGGCAGGCCGGTCCGGTTCGCGCGTTGCTTGCAGCTGCCGGGAGCGACGCGTCGCGGCCGGAAACGCTGTTGCCGGAATTCGGTTTGTCGGAAGCCGGATATCGGCTGTCTGAAGCACAGGCGAAAGAAATTCTCGAAATGCGCCTGAACCGCCTCACCGGTTTGGAACAGGAAAAACTTTCCGACGAATTCAAAGAACTGCTCGACACCATCGTCGGTTTGATCGCGATTCTCGAGAATCCCGACAAACTGATGCAGGTTATCCGCGACGAGCTCGCCGAACTGCGTCAAGACTTCGGCGACGAGCGTCGCACCGTGATCCAGCCGAGTCAGGCCGATCTCGACGTGCTCGATCTGATCGAGCCGGAAGATGTCGTCGTCACGATGTCGCACGCCGGTTACGCGAAGCGCCAGCCGGTGAGCATATATCGCGCGCAGAAACGCGGCGGCAAAGGCCGCATGGCGACCGCGATCAAGGAAGAGGATTTCGTCGAGAAACTCTGGATCGCAAACACGCACGACACGCTGCTGACGTTCACCAGCGCGGGCCGCGTGCTGTGGCTGCGCGTCCACAAAATTCCGGATGCGAGTCCGGGTTCGCGCGGCAAGCCGATCGTGAATCTGTTGCCGCTCGAAGCGAACGAAAAAGTGCAGGCGATTTTGCCGGTGCGGGATTTTCCCGACGATCGTTACGTGTTTTTCTCGACACGCAATGGCACCGTGAAGAAAACACCGTTGAGTGATTATTCGCGTCCGCGCACGAATGGAATTCGCGCTATCGATCTGGACGACAACGACGGACTCGTCAACGTCGCCATCACCGATGGTTCGCGCGATGTGTTCCTGTTCGCGAGCAACGGCAAAGCGGTTCGTTTTTCCGAAGACGCAGTGCGCCCGATGGGCCGCACGGCGCACGGCGTGCGCGGCATTCGCCTGACTGACGATGCGCACGTCGTCTCGATGATCGTGGCCGATGGTGAAGGCGACATCCTCACCGCCACGCAGCGCGGTTTCGGCAAGCGCACGGAGTTGGCGGAATATCCGCGCAAGGGCCGTGGCACGCAGGGCGTGATCGCTATTCAATGTTCCGACCGCAACGGCGCGCTCGTCGGCGCGGTGCAGCTCGACGACGCGCACGGACTCATGCTCATCTCGAATCAGGGAACGCTCGTTCGCACACGCGCGAGCGAAATCGCGCGCGTCGGACGCAACACGCAAGGCGTAACGCTGATCCGATTGCCGCAGGAAGAAAACCTCGTCGGCGTCGTTCGTCTCGAGGGCCTGGCGGGCGAGGGCGACGACGGTCCGACGAACGGCGATGCCACTGAGGATGTCGCGCCCACGCCGGCGGAGTGATATCGACTCGCGCTGTCAGTGTTCGGGTAGCGCGAGAATCTTGTCCAGACGACCTTTCGCGGCGACGGTGTAGTCATTGTCCGCGCCGTATTTTTCGCGCAACCGATCGTACGCAGCGCGCGCCAGCGGTTCGCCGCTGCGCTTCCGATCGGCAATGCTGTGCGCGAGGCCGAGTTCGCTTTCCACGGATGCGATCGATTGGTGATCGGCAGGCAACATCGACTTGTCGATCACCAGCGCTTTTTCCAAGATCGGTAACGCCTCTTTCGCGCGATTCGCTTCCGTGAGCGTGCTGCCATATTTCTCGAATGCGTAAGCTTTCCAGTCGTTGTCGTCGGATAGCGTGAGTGCGATGTCATATGCGCGTTTGGCATGAACGAGCGCATCGTCGAACCGGTTCATGTGCCGCTCCGTTCCGGCGAGCGTGACCAACGTCCATAACACGTCCGACGCATGATCGCCGAACATTTCGATTTGCATCGGCAGCGTTTTGAGCAGCAGTTGTTCGGATTCCTCGAAGCATCCCGCGTGCTGAAGCGCGGTCGCGAGATTGACGGAAAACGCAGCGATGACCGGATGACCGTTCGGAAACGCGGATTGCATCAACGCGATCGCGTCGCGACGATAGCGGATCGAAGCTTCCTGATCGCCAGTTAGGTACGCCGCGTAACCGAGACTGTCGAGTGTTGTCGCGCGTTTTTCGGCCGCGCTCGGAGGAAACGCAATGAGCGCGGCGTTGAGCCAGCGTTGCGCCGTCTTCGGATCGCCTTCCTCGTTCGACAGCAGTCCGAGTTCGAGTGCGGCTAGACCGCGCGCGTCCGCGTCGCCAAACGCTTGCGCTTCGTCGTGCGCGCGTTCGAATAATTTGCGCGACTGCGGCAGGTTTGCCTTGTCGAAGTAAACGTCGCCGAGCGTCGTCAGTGCGTTGATTATCGTTGAGTGGTCGCCGTTTTTTTCGGCCGAGCGCAGGCCGGCTTCGGCGGCGGATTGCGCTTGATCGAGATCGCCCAGTGCACGGAAGGATTGTGCGATCGTAAGCTGCGCGCTGGCCGCGGCTTCCGGATCGTCAGCGAGTTCTTTATCGGCGAGTTGCTGTGCGCGTTGCATCACTTGCATCACCGTCGCCTTGCGGCCGAGATCGGCCGGGTTGGCGGCGCCGAGCATGTCGGTGAGAAAACGGTTGATGCGCTGCTCGCGATCGCGTTCGAGCCGCGCGATGTTCGCTTGTTCACGCGCAAGATGCGCTTGCCACACGGCGACGGCACTGCCAGCCAGCAGCGCGAGCGACGCGGCTGTCGCCACCGACACGCCGAAACGATGCCGCCGCACGAAGCGCGTCGCTCGTTCGCCGAGTGCGGGTTCGCGCGCGTGGACCTGCACGCCGTCGAGCCAGCGCTGCAGATCCTCGGCGAACGTGGCGCACGATGCGTAGCGCTTCGCCGGTTGTTTCTCCATTGCCTTGAGAATCACAGCGTCGAGATCGCGGCGATTGCCGTCCGCGCGCTCGTTCGATCGAACGCGAGGCAAGCGCGTACTCGGCCGCGGCGGATCGAATTCGCACACGATGTGTTCGATCGACGCGGGCCGCGTATCGTCTATCTGATACGGTCGCTCGCCGGTGACGAGCTCGTACAGCAACACGCCGAGCGAATAAATATCCGAGCCGGTTCCGATCGGTTCGCCGCGCACCTGTTCGGGGCTCGCGTATTCCGGCGTGAGTGGACCCAATCCCGTGCGCGTGGCGACAGAGACGCTGCCGTCGAGCAGTTTCGCGATGCCGAAATCGAGCAGTTTCGGTTCGTCGTGCGTGTCGACGAGCACGTTGCCGGGTTTGATGTCGCGATGGACGACCAGTTGCGAATGCGCCGTCTGCATCGCGTCGAGGATTTTGCAAAACAGCTCGACGCGCGTGCGCAGATCGAGTTCGCGATCGTGCGCGTAGCGCGTGATCGGCTGCCCTTCGACGTATTCCATCACGAGATACGGCGCGCCGTTCGCGTCTTGTCCGACGTCGAGCAGGCTCGCGATATTGGGATGGCTGAGCGCGCCGAGAATGCGCTGCTCGAGCGCGAAGCGCGTGCGCAGGTCGCCGGCGTCGAACAGCAGCAGTTTGATCGCGACAGGTTTCGCGAACGCCCGGTCGGCGCGCTCCGCCTTGTATACAGTTCCCATGCCGCCGCTGCCGATGAGCGCGATGAGCCGATACGCACCGAGCCGTTCGCCGACGCGATTGCCGGGTTGCGCGACCGGGCGTTCGAGGAAATCGCCGGCGTCGGAATCGGCGCGAATGAGCGCGTCGATCTCCGTGCGCAAATCCGTGTCGTCGCCGCACTCGGTCGTCAGAAATCGCTCGCGTTGGGAAGGTTCCAGCGCGATCGCCTGCTCGAACAACTGCATCGCGCGACGCGGATCGGTCATCCGGCGGCATCCGATTGCGGCAGTTCGAGCGCGCGATAAAGCCACGCACGCGCAGTGCGGAAATCGCGCGCCAGCGTCGCGCGTGAAATTGAAAGGGCGATCGCGATCTCGTTGAAATCCAGTCCGCCGAATGCGCGCAGTTCGATCACGCGCGCTTTGCGCTCGTCGACTTTTTCCAGTTCGCTGAGTGCTTCGTCGAGCGCGAGCAGATCGATGTTCTGGCGCGGATCGGGTGCGTCGAAGGATGACAACGTGATGCGCTCTCCGCCGTCGCGCTTGTCGGCGCGGCGATGACGTTCGTGATCGACCAGCACCTGCCGCATCGCGCGCGAGGCGATGGCGAAGAAGTGAACCCGATCGCTGGAGTCGGGCGGTTTGCCGTCGCTCAGTTTGAGATACGCCTCGTGCACGAGGTCGGTCGGCATCAGCGTGTGGCCGCAGCGTTCGCCGGCGAGCTGGCGCCGCGCGATAACGCGCAGTTGCGCGTAGACCATCGGCATCAATTGCGCGGACGCTCCTTCGTCACCGTTGCGCCAGCGGCGCAATAAATCCGTGATGGGCGCTGCGTCCGAACTGCTCAAACGAATCCCCCGATACCGGCAACACGCCGGTGTCGGGGATGGTACGACCGGCGCGTCGCATCGTCGAGACGCGCGGTACTTAAGCGAGGATTTCGCGGATCAGGCGATACCGGCCATCACGGCCTCGGCTGC
>DATBAU010000295.1:0-3779 GCA_036271355.1 Rudaea sp.
CCGGACTGGGCGTACAGCAGATTTCCTTCGACCATGAGCGACCTTCGCGTTGTTTGACTCTGTGCGCGGCTGCCGTTAGCTTTACCGCACGAGCGTGTCCGCGCAGTCTAGCTCAGCAGTTAGTCACTTGTGTTCGATCCAACGCCATCGCCGCGGATCGTCACGGCCGGCGCAACCCATGCCAAGGAATCGCTTCTCGCTATGCGCATCGTCTTTTTCGGTCCGAACGGTTCGGGCAAGGGAACGCAGGCCACGCTGCTCAAAGAAGAGCTGAAGATTCCGCACATCTCCACCGGCGATCTTCTGCGCGCCGCGGTGAAAGCGGGTACGCCGCTCGGTTTGCAGGCGAAAGCAGTGATGGAAGCCGGACATCTGGTTTCCGACGACATCGTGCTCGGCATGCTCGAAGAACGTATCGCGCAGTCCGATGCGAAAAGCGGTTTCATCCTCGACGGCTATCCGCGCAATCTCGCGCAATGCGATGCGCTCGAAAAACTGCTCGACCGCATCAAGCAACCGCTCGACATCGCCATCGAACTCGGCGTGCCGGATTCGGCGATTCTTTCGCGCTGCGAAATCCGCTACAAAGCCGAACATCGCGCCGACGACGACCCGGCGATCGTGCGCAAACGTCTGGACGTCTATCGCGAACAGACCGCGCCGGTCGCGAAACACTTCGGCGAAATCGGCAAGCTCGTCACCGTCGACGGCGTGGGCGACGTGCAGACAGTGTTCAAGCGCATCCTCGCTGTTTTGCCGCGCCAGACAGCGTGAGCCACTCGCGCGCCGCGCCGCGCGGCCGAAACGGATAGCGCAATGACCGAACTTTTACGTGCCCTGCGCGACATCGTCTGGATGCAGCGCGGTCCGCAAGACGTGCCGTATTCGCCGGCGTGGCTGGCGATGCTGCTCGTCGCGAACCTCGCGGTGCAATGGGGACTCGCGGTTTTTTGCGGCGTCGAGCAGATTTCGATCATGCAGGCCGTCGTCGAAGAAGTCGCCTTGTTGGCTTTTCTCTATTTGATCCTGATGACGCGTGGCTTCGCCAACCGGTTCGTGCAAACGGCGACGGCGTTTCAAGGCATCATCATCATCTTCACGCTGCTGCTCGCGCCGATGGTCGTCGTGCTGAGCGCCAACCCGAAGCTCGTCGAACCGCTGACGCCGTTGCAGTCGTTGTTCGCGCTGCTGACCTTGCCGATCGTCATCTGGAAATTCGTGATCGACGCACACGTGTTCCGGAACGCGCTCTCGACGTCACTCGGCCGCGGATTCCTGATGGCGCTCGTCTGGCTCGCCGCGCAGTTTGTGCTCAACGCCGCGCTGAACGCGCCCGCGGCGCCGCTGAAATGAAATTGTATATTTTTGGAATTTGCGGCACGTTCATGGGTGGCGTCGCCGCGCTCGCGCGCGAGCTCGGTCACGACGTCGCCGGCTGCGACGCCAGCATCTACCCGCCGATGAGCGATCAGCTCGCCGCGCTCGGCATCGCGCTCGATCAAGGCTACACAGCCGAACACCTCGACCGGCCGATCGATCTCATCATCGTCGGCAACGCGATGACGCGCGGCAATCCGATCGTCGAACGCATGCTCGACGAACGTCGTCCTTATGTTTCCGGTCCGCAGTGGATTGGCGAACACGTTCTCGCCGACCGCCACGTATTCGCCGTTGCCGGCACGCACGGCAAAACGACCACGACATCGATGCTTGCGCACATTCTCGCGGAAGCCGGACGCGATCCGGGTTTTCTCGTTGGCGGCGTTCCCGAAAATTTTGGCGTTTCCGCGCGGCTTGGCGGCGGCGCGGATTTCGTCATCGAAGCCGACGAATACGACACCGCGTTTTTCGACAAACGTTCCAAGTTCGTCCACTACCGTCCGTCGATCGCGATTCTCAATAACCTCGAATATGACCACGCCGATATCTTTCCCGACGTCGCCGCCATCCAGCGCCAGTTCCATCATCTCGTGCGCACCGCGCCGCGCAACGGACGGCTGATCGTCAACGCGGAAGACGACCGGTTGCGCGACGTACTCGCGATGGGCGCGTGGACGCCGGCGACAACATTCGGCATCGCACGCGGCGACTGGCGTGCGCGTCTGATCGAGCCGGATGGATCGCGTTTCGCCGTGATCCGCGATGGCCGCGAAATCGGCGACGTCGCCTGGCCGCTGATCGGCAACCACAACGTGATGAACGCGCTCGCCGCGCTCGCTGCGTCGGATGCGGGCGGCGTCGAAACGAAGCGCGCCATCGAATCACTCGCCAGTTTCCGCAGCGCGAAACGCCGCATGGAACTCGTCGGCGAACGCGGCGGCATTCGCGTCTACGACGATTTCGCACATCATCCGACAGCGATCGCGACGACCCTCGCCGGCCTTCGCGCGCGCGTCGGAAATTCGCGCATTCTCGTCGGCATGGAACCGCGTTCCAATTCGATGCGCCTCGGCGCGCACGCGGACGAACTCGCACCCTCGCTGCGCGACGCGGATGCCGTCGTATTCCTGCACAAAGACGATCTGGCTTGGAACGCCGCGCGCGTTACCGCCGCACTCGACGGTCGCGGTTCGACCGCGCCTAACGTCGCCGAACTCGTCGCATCGCTGCGCGCCGCCGCGAAACCGGGCGACCACGTCGTCTTCATGTCCAACGGCGGATTCGAAAACGCGCCACGGCGATTCCTGGCCGCGCTCGATTGATGCGGAGTTTCGTCGCCGTCATTCTTCTTTGCGCAACGAACGCGTTTGCCGCCGCGCCGCTCGCCGACGTTCCGCTGATCGGCGACGCGCATCGTCCGCGCGTTGCCGTCGACATCAACGGCCATCGCGGCGTGCAATGCATAGTCGACACGGGCGCGACAGTCGGCGTCATCGGCCGCGATATCGCCGACGGCGCCGAGCGCATCGGCGATTCGCACGTCACCACGGCCAACGGTGATTACGCGATGCCGCTGCTGCGCATTCGCGATGTCGTCATCGGCGGTGCGCACGCGGGCGACGTCGAATTCGTGCAGCGCGACGCAAGCTGGTTCGGTCACGGCGGCAACGCGCCGTGTATCCTCGGCATGAGTTTCGCGCGGCGATTCGCGATCGATCTCGACGGCCACGCGCGCCGGCTGCGGCTGTTTCCCGCCGGTAGCGACATCAAATCCATCCTCGCTCCCGCGCAGCGCGCGAATGCATCGATCAGCGTTTCGTTCGACAACGACGTCATCGAAACCAGCGCGCTCGTCAACGGCGCGCACACCGCCGCGCGTATCGACACCGGCTGGGGATTCGTCACGCCGAACGACGCGCTGCTCGACCGGCTCGGTTATCGCCGTAACGATGCGCGCTATTTCAAGAAGAACATGCAGCAATCCGATTCCGGCCGCATCGTGAGCGTGCGCATGACGACGCTCAAGAGTGTGCAGCTCGGCAACGTTAGCGCGTTGAACGTGTTGAGCGACGCCGATCAGGATCGTGAAGCGGCGAGCATCGTCGGGCGACGCTCCGATCCGTATCTGCAAATCGGATGGCCGCTGCTGAGCGATCACCGTTTCATTTTCGACGCGCGCACGCGCCGAGCCGCGTTCGTGCCGTGATGATTTGCCAAAGTTTCGTCGCGGCGGTAGCCTGAGTCCGACATGATTATCCGTTCGCACCGCGCCGCACGCCGGCCCGATCCCGCCCGAGGAGGCCGCCTCGACGCGTGAGCGCGAACGATATCCCGCTGTTTCCTCTGAACGCGGTTTTGTTTCCCGGCGGACCTTTGAGTCTGCGCATTTTCGAGCAGCG
>DATBAU010000296.1:0-8647 GCA_036271355.1 Rudaea sp.
GACGGCGCAGGTGCGCAACATCGCCGAAGTGACCACAGCCGTCGCGCAAGGCGATCTGTCGCGCAAGATCGCGGTCGATGTACAAGGCGAAATCCTCGAACTGAAAAACACCATCAATACGATGGTCGATCAGCTCAACAGCTTCGCGGCGGAAGTGACGCGCGTGGCGCGCGAAGTCGGCACGGAAGGAAAACTCGGCGGTCAGGCGACTGTGCCCGGCGTTGCGGGAACGTGGAAGGATTTGACCGATAACGTCAACTCGATGGCATCGAACCTCACCGGACAGGTGCGCAACATCGCCGAGGTCGCGACCGCCGTGGCACGCGGCGATTTGTCGCGCAAGATTGCGGTCGATGTGCAAGGCGAAATCCTCGAACTGAAAAACACCATCAACACGATGGTCGATCAGCTCAACGGATTCGCCGCGGAAGTCACGCGCGTGGCGCGCGAAGTCGGTACGGAAGGCAAGCTCGGCGGACAAGCAATCGTGCCGGGCGTCGCCGGAACGTGGAAGGATTTGACGGACAACGTCAACGTCATGGCCGCGAACCTTACCAATCAGGTGCGTGGCATCGTGAAAGTGGTGACGGCGGTCGCGAACGGTGATCTCGAACAAAAGCTCACGGTGGAAGCGAAAGGCGAAGTCGCCGCACTCGCGGTCACCATCAACAGCATGACCGACACGCTCGCCATCTTCGCCGATCAGGTCACCACCGTCGCGCGCGAAGTCGGTGTGGAAGGACGCCTCGGCGGACAGGCCAACGTGCCCGGCACAGCGGGCACGTGGAAGGATCTCACCGCGAACGTAAATCTGCTCGCCGAAAACCTGACCAATCAGGTGCGCGCGATCGCGACGGTCGCGACCGCCGTAACGCAAGGCGACTTGACGCGTTCGATTCAAGTCGACGTGCGCGGCGAAGTCGCCGATCTGAAAGACAACCTCAACGCGATGATCGACAACCTGCGCGCCACGACCGAAAGCAACATGGAACAGGATTGGCTGAAAACCAATCTGGCCAAGTTCAGCGGCATGATGCAAGGCCAGCGCGATCTGATCACCGTCGGCCGGACGCTGTTGTCCGAACTCGCGCCGCTCGTGAACGCGCGCCAAGGCGTGATGTACGTGATGGAACGCGACGAAAACGCATCGCCGTCGTTGAAGCAGCTTGCCGGTTACGCGGATGCGACGCACGATGGACGTCCGCGCCGTTATCGCGTCGGCGAAGGTCTGGTCGGCCAGTGCGCGCTCGAACGCGAACGTATTTTGCTCGGCGACATCGGCAACGAATCGATCCGCGTCGTATCGGGTTTGACGGAAGTGCGGCCACGTCAGGTGCTCGTCATTCCCGTGTTGTTCGAAGGACAAGTCAAAGCTGTCATCGAACTCGCATCACTGCAGGAATTCACCGCGTCGCATCTCGCGTTCCTCGATCAGCTCACCGGAAGTATCGGCATCGTGCTCAACACGATTGAAGCGACGATGCGTACGGAAAGCCTGCTCGATCAATCGCAACAATTGGCTGGCGAACTGCAGACGCAGCAAAAAGAATTGCAGCAAACGAACGAAGAACTCGCGCAGAAAGCAAAACTGCTCGCCGAACAGAATGCCGAGGTCGAACGCAAGAACCAGGAAATCGAACAGGCACGCCGCGCGCTGGAAGAAAAGGCGGCCGAACTCGCGCTCACTTCGCGCTACAAATCGGAATTCCTCGCCAACATGTCGCACGAGTTGCGCACGCCGCTGAACAGCATCCTGATTCTTGGACAACAGCTCGGCGACAACCCGGAACACAACCTAACGACGAAGCAGATCGAATACGCCAAGACGATCCACGGCGCCGGAACCGATCTTCTCAATCTCATCAGCGACATTCTCGATCTGTCGAAAATCGAATCGGGAACCGTCACCGTCGAGAACGAAGAACTGCCGTTCGCGAAACTGCGCGACACGATCGATCGCAGTTTCCGCCACGAAGCGGAGAGCCGCAAACTCGCCTTCTCGCTCGACTTCGATCCATCACTCGGTCGCGCACTGAACACCGATCCGAAACGCCTGCTGCAGGTGTTGAAGAACCTGTTGTCGAACGCATTCAAGTTCACCGGGCAAGGCGGCGTGCGTCTGCGTGTTGCGATGGTGAAACACGGATGGACGTCGGATCATGCCGTGCTCAGCGCGGCGCCGGCCGTCGTGGAATTGTCGGTCAGCGACACCGGCATCGGCATTCCGCTGGACAAGCAGAAAATCATTTTCGAAGCGTTCCAGCAGGCCGATGCGGGCACCGCGCGCAAATACGGCGGCACCGGACTCGGACTCGCGATCAGCCGCGAGTTGGCCGGATTGCTCGGCGGCGAAATCCGTCTCAACAGCGTCGTCGGTCAAGGCAGCACGTTCACGTTGTATCTGCCGCTCAACTATGTCGGCAAAACCGCATCGCCGCAGAACTTGCGCGTGCTCGGCACGTCGCCGACGCTGCATCACGCCGAAGTCGCGCCGGTCGTGTCGGAACCGATCGTCGACGATCGCGAAAACGTCGTGCAAGGCGAATCGTTGCTGTTGATCGTCGAAGACGATCCGCATTACGCACGCATCCTGCTCGATCTCGCGCGACAACACGGCTTCAAAGCGCTGGTCGCGTCGCGCGGCGGCGAAGCGCTGACGTTGGCGCAGGAATTTTTACCGACCGCGATTTCGCTCGACATCGCCCTGCCCGACATGCTCGGCTGGACCGTGCTGAGCCGGCTCAAACAGAGTGCGGCCACGCGGCACATTCCCGTGCAGATCGTCACCGTCGAAGAAGAACATCATCAAGGTCTCGAGCGCGGCGCGTTCGCCTACGTCAACAAACCCGCCACGACCGAAAGCCTCGAGGACGCACTTGAACGCATCAAGCGTTTCGCGATTCCACGCACGCGCAATCTGCTCGTCATCGAGGACAACGACGCCGAACGCATGAGCATCTGCGAACTGATCGCGCACGACGACGTGGCGATCACGACGACGCGCAACGGCGCCGAAGCACTCGCCGCGCTCGAAACGAAAAAGTTCGATTGCGCCGTGGTCGATCTGCGATTGCCCGACACATCCGGCCTGCAGCTCATGCAGGAAATGCAGAAACATCCGAACATGCGCGACGTGCCGATCGTCGTCTACACCGGCAAGGAATTGTCGGCCGACGACGAAACGGAATTGCGCAAGATCGCGAAAAGCATCGTGCTCAAGGACGTGCGGTCGCCGGAACGCCTGCTCGACGAAACGGCGTTGTTCCTGCATCGGGTGGTCGGCACGTTGCCGCCGCACAAGCAGCAGATGCTCGAACGTTTGCATCAGACCGACGAGGCACTGCTCGGCAAAAAAGTGCTCGTCATCGACGACGATGTGCGCAACATCTTCGCGCTGTCGAGCCTGCTCGAACGTCACGGCATCAACGTGCTCACCGCGACCGGCGGCGCGGAGGCGATCGAACTGATCGATCAAACACCCGATGTCGCGCTCGTGCTGGTCGACATCATGATGCCGCAGATGGATGGCTATCAGACGATCAAGCTCATCCGCGAACGTCCGTTGTTCCGTCTGCTGCCGATGATCGCGCTGACGGCGAAAGCGATGAAGGGCGACCGCGAGAAATGCCTCGAAGCGGGCGCGTCGGATTACATCGCCAAGCCCGTCAATTCCGAACAGTTGCTTTCGCTGCTGCGCATCTGGCTGCATCGTTGAGCGATCGATGAACAGCAAAGCCAACATCTTGCTCGTCGACGACCAGCCGGCGCGCCTGCTGAGCTACGACGTGATCCTGGGCGGACTCGACTACAACCTCGTGCACGCGCATTCCGGCATCGAAGCGCTGAAGCTACTGATGACCGGCGAGTTCGCCGTGATCCTGCTCGACGTGAACATGCCGGAGATGGACGGCTTCGAAACCGCGAGCATGATCCATCAGCATCCGCGCCACGAGAAAACGCCGATCATCTTCGTCACCGGCGTGCACGTGACCGACATGGATCGCCTGCGCGGCTATAAACTCGGCGCGTTCGACTACGTCTACGTTCCGGTCGTGCCGGAAATCCTGCGTGCGAAAGTGTCGGTGCTGGTCGAGCTGTACGACAAACGTCGCGAACTGCAGAAGGTCAACGACGACCTCGCGCAAGCCAACGCGGCGCTGGTCAAGGAAAAGGAACGCGAACTCGACAAACTCAACGCATCGCTGCAAACCGCGAACGATGCGCTGCGCCAGGCCGATCGGCGCAAAGACGAATTCCTCGCCATGCTTGCGCACGAATTGCGCAATCCGCTCGCGCCGCTGCGCATGGTGGCGGACATGATGGGTCCGTCCGACAACCTGTCGACACGTCACGACGAAATGCTGCAGATCATGCGCCATCAGGTGCACGTGATGGTACGTCTGGTCGACGATCTGATGGAAGTCTCGCGCGTCACGCGCGGCAAAATCCTGCTACAGCGGCGCGTCGCGGATTTGCGCGACATCATCCGCGACGCGGTGGAAATTTCGCGTCCGCTGATCGACGCGTGCAAACACGAACTGACGCTGCGCTTGCCGCCGACGCCGCTGACGGTGAACGTCGATACCGTGCGCATCGCGCAAGTCGTCGCGAACCTGTTGAACAATGCTGCAAAGTACACACCCGACGGCGGACGGATTTCCATCGAGGCCGATCCGGATGGCGCCGCGGCCGTCGTTCGCGTGCGCGACAACGGGATCGGCATGCCTTCGGAGTTGATTCCGGATTTGTTCAATCTGTTCGTGCAAGGCGAAGTGCAGTCTTCGCGCGCGAAAGGCGGTCTCGGCATCGGCCTGTCGCTCGTGCGCGATCTGGTGAAACTGCACGATGGCGACACGTCGGCGAGCAGCGACGGCGCGGGAAAAGGCAGCCTGTTCGTCGTTCGTCTGCCGATGTTCGCCGGCGCCGACGCGCGTGCCAGCGACGAAACGCCGGCGTCGCCGATGGGTGAACTCGTGCACAAGCGCGTGCTCATCGTCGACGACAACGAATCGGCCTGCGCGGCGGTGAAGTTCGCCGTCGAACTGCTCGGCGCCGAAGCGATCGGCGTGCACGATGCGCACGCGGCATTGCGTCACATCGGCGAATTCCGGCCCAGTCTCGTGTTCCTCGATCTCGGCCTGCCCGGAATGGACGGCCACGAACTCGCGCGCGAAATCCGCCGCAACGCGAATCTCGTGCAGCCGCGTCTCGTCGCGATCACGGGTTGGGGCCACGAACAAGTTCGCCTCGCCTCGCGCGAAGCCGGTATCGACGAGCATCTGGTGAAGCCGATCGGCATCAAGGATGTCGAACGTCTGCTGGTCGGCACATCGCATTCATAGAAGGACGCGTCGTGACGATCGAACTTTAAGAAATCGCGCGAACATTTACATTTTACCGGCGGCGCAAATATCGCGCGAACGGCGTTGTTCGAAAACACACGCAATCGTGTTTTCGAGGAAACCGTCATGTCATCCGCATTGCAAATCCGAGTACTCGTGTTCTTCGCGTTGTTCCTTGTCGGCTGCAGCAGCGCTCACGCGCTGACCTGTTTGGGTCTGCCGCGACAAGTCTATGTAGGCGACACCGCGAGCGACGCGTCCTGCACCTACAACGATATCCAGACCGCGCTCAGCAACGAGGGCGCCAATTGTCCGGTCGTCGTCAACATCACGCATGAACACACCTACACGTCGCAGGCGCTGACGATCAGCGGCAAGAAACTCACGCTGCGCGGATGGCCCGGCGGCGTGACGTGCAACCTGTTGGCGAACTGCAACACCGTGGGATGCCTGCCGGCCGAAACGGGCTCGCCGCTGATCACGTTGAGCGGTGCGGCTGGCAACAGCGTGCTGCACATCGATGGATCCAGCGGCGTGTCCATCCAGGACATCCAGATCAGCGACGGTATCGTCAATCCGCTGCAGGGCGGCGGTGGAATCTTCTTCGGTGGAACCGGTTCGCTAACGTTGGGTAATTCGACGATATCGAACAATCAGGCCGGCTACGGCGCGGGCATCGCGATGAGTCCGAGTGGACCGGCGACGCTCACGCTCGGCGCCAACACGGTGATCGAATACAACGATGCGACCGTCAACGGCGGCGGCATTCTCGTCGAAGGAGAAACGACGCTCACCGCGACGTCGCCCAACACGTGGATCCAAGGCAACACCGCGCTCGCCGGCGACGGCGGCGGCATCATCGTCAACGCGCCGGCCGTCGCGAACATCGGCTCGCCCGGATTCTTCGGACTGCCGGTGATCGACAACAACAGTGCCGCGTACGGCGGCGGCATCGCGGTCGAAGGGTCGCAGAATCCGCCGAGCGACGGGCTGCTCCGGCTGTATACCACCGATCCGAACAATCCCGTTTCGGTGTCGGGCAATTCCGCGTCGCACACCGGCGGCGGCATTTTCGTGAAACCCGTTTACAGCAACACGCAGAATCTCACATTCCTCTGCGCGTACGATTTCCGCATCGACGACAACTTCGCGCAGGAAGGCGCAGCCATCTATTCGGATCTCAACGGCGTCGGTGGCGGCGGCGACGTCTATTTGAATCTCGATCCTGTCGACGATACCGACAACGTTTGCCAGAAAGCCTCCGCACCCGGCATCGTCGCCTGCGCGGCCGGCGTCGCATGCAACGAGATCAACGGCAACATCGCGCAGACGACGGACAACACGCCGACGGATGGCGCAGCGATCCTTATCCAGTCGGCCGGTACGCTGTTCGGCTATCGATTCAGCATGCGTGAAAACCAAGGCGGCGAGTTGATCCGGTTCCTGACGGACGAAGACTACGACGATCTCGACACGGTGGGCGGCAACACACTCCGCGACTGCCTGTTCGCGAACAACACCACGACGGGCAACCTGATCGAAGCCGCGCCTGGCGGCGGCGCGGACAACGTCGTGAAGATGGACAGCTGCACCATCGCCAACAATCAGATCGGCGCGCCGTACGTCATGCTTACGCAAATCTCGAACAGCTCTCACTTCGCGCTAACCAATCTGATCATCGATCAGCCCGGCCGCGCGACCGTCGACTACGACGGTCCGTTGGACAACTTCACCGTCGAATATCTGTTGAGCAACGACACCAGCACGATATCGTCCGGCACCGGTGTGCGTGCCGGCGCGCCCACGTTCGTCGACGCCGCGAACGGCGATTATCATCTGCAGCGCACGTCGCTCGGCGTGAACTACGCGCCGCCCGGCACCGACGCTTTCGATCTGGACGGACACACACGCGTCGTCAATCTTCCCGGCGTGACGGACGTGTTCGGGCCGATGGACCTCGGCGCGTACGAAGTCCAGGCCGCCTGCATGCTCACGAACGACACGTTGTTTTGCGACGGCTTCGAAGGCAACCCCTAAACGCGATGACTTCGACGCGTGTGACGCCCGTTTCATGAAGCGGGCGTTCAGCCGCGCTCACCATACTTCGCTCATCCAAGCAGGGAGGCTTCGATGGCGGCCGCCGCGAACAAGCACAGGAAAAAACGCCGATTGCGCCAGCGTGTTTCGGCGCGGCTGCAGAATCCGTCGATCTGGCAATGCCTGGGTCCCGGACTCATCACCGGCGCCGCCGACGACGATCCGAGCGGTATCGCCACGTACTCGCAAACCGGTGCGCGCTTCGGACTAGAAACATTGTGGACGCTGTGGCTCACCTATCCACTGATGGTCGCGATGCAGTACGTGAGCGCGCTGATCGGGCGCGTCACCGGCGCGGGACTCGCGTCCAACATCCGCAAGCGTTACCCCGCACCGGTGCTCTACGCGATCATCGCCGCCCTGTTCGTTGCCAACACCATCAATCTCGGCGCGGACATCGGCGCCATGGGCGAGGCGATGCGCCTCCTCGTCGGCGGACGATCGATCGTGTGGAGCGTGGTCATCGCGATCGTCGCCATGATTCTGATCGTGGCGCTGAGCTTTCATGCGTATGCGCGCTTGCTGAAATATCTCACGCTGTCGCTGTTCGCGTACGCCGCCGTGCTGCTGTTCGCGAAAATCGCGTGGGCCGATGTCGCCCGCTCACTCGTGTTGCCGCATCTGCAATGGAACAACGACTATCTCACCGCGATCGTGGCGATCTTCGGCACGACGATCAGTCCGTATCTTTTTTTCTGGCAGGCGTCGCACGAAGTCGAACAGCAAAAACACGAACGCGACGAGCAGCCGTTGAAGCGCGCGCCGCACCAGGCCGACGTGCAACTGCGGCGCGTTCGCGTGGATACGCTGATCGGCATGGGCGTGTCGAATGTCGTCGCGTTCTGCATCATGCTGACCGGCGCGGCCGTGCTGCATGCCCACGGCATCAATGATATCGATTCCGCCGCGCAAGCGGCCAAGGCGCTGGAACCGGTCGCTGGAAAGTGGTCGTTCGTACTGTTCGCGCTCGGCATCATCGGCACCGGCATGCTCGCGATTCCGACGCTCGCCGGTTCCACCGCGTATGCCGTCGCGGAAACGTTCAAATGGCCGAAGGGTTTGAACAAACATTTTTTCCAGGCCAGCGGTTTCTACGCGATCATCGGTGTCGGCACGGTGCTCGGCGTGCTGCTCAACGCGTTCGAGTTCAACCCGATGACGGCGTTGTACTGGAGCGCGGTCATCAACGGCGTCGTCGCCGTGCCGCT
>DATBAU010000297.1:0-12570 GCA_036271355.1 Rudaea sp.
ACGCAGTAACCCGGCGGGTGCCGACCAGGCCAAGCAAGTTGGATATGCCACTGCCGGCCTGTTTGGTTATTCGCACACCTACGGCGGATTTCCGGGCGGACAAGCGGAATATCTCCGCGTGCCTTTTGCTGATGTCGGGCCAATCAAAGTGCCGGACGGACTATCCGATGAGCAGGTCTTGTTTCTTTCCGACATTTTTCCAACAGGCTACATGGCAGCGGAAAACTGCGGCATTAAAGGCGGCGAGACCGTGCTGGTGTTTGGCTGTGGACCGGTAGGACAGTTCGCGATTAAGTCCGCATTTTTGTTAGGTGCTGATCGCGTGATTGCAGTAGATACTGTTCCCGAGCGGATGGCGCTTGCGCGCGCGTCGGGTGCGGAGACGCTCGACTATACGGATAAAAAACTCCAAGACAACATCAAGCAAATTACGCAAGGCCAAGGCCCCGACGCCGTGATTGAAGCGGTTGGCTTGGAAAGCCACGGATTTGGCGGCGTCGCGGAAACACTAAAAACAAAAACCACGCATGCCGAACGCGCCTACGCGTTAGAGCAAGCCATAATCGCGTGTCGCCCCTGCGGCACCGTATCGCTGCCGGGTGTATTTATAAATGAAGTTACCGTTCCGATGGGAGCATTTGTCGGTAAAGCGCTGACGATGAAAACGGGGCAGACGCATGTCCAGCGATATTTAGAACCGCTAATGAAACTCATTGTGGAGGGGAGGATCGATCCGGGCTTCTTGATCACGCATCGCGTCAGTTTGGAAGACGGCCCAGACGCGTACAAAACATTCCGCGACAAAAAGGACGGTTGTATCAAAGTGGTTATCAATCCAGGCGCGTAGGCGGCGCATCGGGCAGTGCGTGGCCTACGCGGTGGATCAATCCGATGACATCACCAGCCTCCGTTTCGAAGAAGGTTGAGACGTCTTCGCTGCTTCAAATTCGTCAGCCCCCGAAACCGTCTGCAAAGATGCGGTCCGACGTCTCGAACTGCGCGCTGTCGGACGACGGTAGATAGCTCGCGTTGCCAGCGTAGTTGACGCGCAAGGTCAAAGTGCCCAATGCGTTGACCATCACTGCGCACGAAGCTACGCCATTGGCATTGGTCGTCGCCGTACACGTTGCCGTGCCGAGCGTGAAGACGACGGTCTGCCCAGCCAGCGCGGAAGGAGGTTCCGTCGAAACGTCACTCAGCGCCGCGGATACCGTCGTCGGGTGCCCAATGTTTCCGGTAACGGCGCTCAGATTCAACGTCACGAATGTCGTATGCGCACCGGATGTCCAGGTCACGCGCGCCGGCTGCGAGGTCAAGGCCACGCCGCCAACCGTCGCGGACGCGATGATCGTGTCGGCGCCCGCGTTGATCGCCGCGTAGGTCAGCGCCGCGCTGCCGTCGGCTGCGGTCGCAACCGTCTTGCGCTGTGCGTTCGCGCCCGCGATCACAAACGTCACGGGCGTTCCCGCTGGCACCGTGGTGTGATGGAAGCGCGCGGTGAATGTCTGCGCAGTGCCTTCCGCGGGATTCGGCGCAATCGTCAACGGCGTCAGACTCAGGCTGGGCGCGCCGACGACGAGCGGACAACTGCCGTCAGCGTTCGTGATCTTGTAGACCGCCACGATGAAACCCGCATACAGACAGTCGTCCGGACCGACCAGGTTGACCGTCGCGTACGCGTTGTTGACCAGCATGGAAACCGGGGAAATCGGCGTGGTGGTGGCGTCGAAAATCTTCATGCCGGCAGGCAATCCGCCGGTTACCGCGCCGGTACTCGCGATCAGCGTCTGCGCATCGCCATTGGCTTGCGCGCCTAGCGCAAGGATATCGAGCGCCGGGCCGGTGATGCCGGTGAGCGGCGTCAACTGCCCGGGCGTCGGCGCGGTGGTGCCGGTGACTTTCGCCAAACCCGTTCCGGTGTAGTCGATAACGTACAACGTGCCGGCGGGCGCAAAGGCGAGTCCGCCGTTCACGCCGGCAGTGGCCGCGTAGACGCTCACCGTCGGCGTCGCGCTAGACAAATTGCCGATGCGCCAGATCGAGCCGTTGTCGGAACCCGCTCCGCTGCATGAGTCATCGACGAACAGATCGCCGCTGAAGGGATCAGTGGTGAGAAAACTCGCGCAGGTGATCGACGAGGCAACCGTGCGCACGATCGTGCCGGCGGCGGGGTCGACTTCAAACACGGCACCCGTGAAGAAATTTCCGGTCGTCGCGTTTTGCGCCGCGTAGAGTTTGCCGTTCTTGTCGAACGCGAGGGCTTCGATGCCGGGACCGAGCGGGCTCGGCGTCACCAGCGTCGCCGCGCCTGCGACGCCACCGCCCGCTGGGAATTTATAAATGTTTCCGGTGTGCACATCGGAAACGAAAAGGTTGCCGGCGGTATCGAAGGCAAGACCCGATGCGCCGCGGCAGCCATCGGCGAGGCCGCCGAAATTGGTGATCTTCGGAAGGAATCCCGTTGCGTAAGGGGTAATGGAAAAACCGTCGGCCGCGGTGATGTTCGGATCGCCGAAATTGCTGCTGCCGCAGTTGTCGCCGCCGCCCGCGTTGAACGTCACCGTCACTGAGCCCGGCACCGGCACGTTGCCATCGGTTGTATCGACAGCGGTGTACGTCAGCGTTTGCTGCACGGTGTCGGTCACGACGAACTGTACTTGGCCGCTGGCGTCGGTGAGGCTCGGGTTGTCGCCCTTGATCACGGAGCTGCCGGTTTGCAGCAACGTGACCTGCTTGCCCGGCGTCGGGCGATTGAGTCCATCCTTGAGCGTGACGGTGATCAGGTTGGTGCTCACGCCGTCGGCTGCGACGAAGTCCGTGAATGCGACGAGTCCGCCGCTCGCGGCGGGCGCGACGATGAAATCGAAGTTCGCTGTGTCGGTGAGAGTGATGGAATCGCTGGTGTCCTTGGCGGTGAACACTAACGGTTCGGCGGTGAGGTCGGTGATCTTGAACAGTGCCGTGCCGTTCTCGCCGGTGACGACGCCGCCGCTCGGCGAAACGACGGCGTGGCTGCCCGCGTTCTTGGTCAACGTCACCGTCTTGCCGACGACGAGGTTGCCGTTCGCATCGGCGAGCGTGACCACGACATACGCGGCCGAGATACCGTCGTCGTAGCGCACCAGTCCGTTCGCCGAATCGGCCGGCGAGAGGAGATTGTCGTCGCCGAATGTCCACACGCGCGATACCGACGCACTCACCACGCCGGTGGTCTGATGCGTCAGCGCTTTATGCAGCATCGCGAGCTTGGGCGAACCCAGTCCCACGTGCGAGAAATCCGTTCCCATCGACGCCGCATTGTGAAACGCGTCGGTGTTGCCGAGTGGATACAGCGACGGATTCAGCGCACCGAGATTGCTGCCCTGCGTCTGGTTGAGCAACGCGGTGAACGCCGCCCATTCCGGCGCGGAGAGGCTGGTGCCGCCGTTGAGCGTGTCGGTCGGGCAGCCGCCTTCGCTGGCGTTGCAGATGACCACGCCATGCGCCGGATCGGCGTTGAACGTCACGTCAGGCACAGAGCGCATGGCCGCAGTCGACAGCGCATTCTGATACGCCGGCCGCGCGAAGAATTTGCTGACGCCGAAACCGCCTTGTCCTGTCGGCGGCGTGTCGTTGGTGCCGTTCCACCAGGTTTCGCCGCCGTATGTATGTCCGGGACCTTGCGTCAGCGATGTGCCACCGACCGCCGTTGCGCTCGGCGAATCCGCCGGCACGCCGACCGTGTTCGGCCGACCGTCGAGGCATGTGTTGCCCGAGTCGCCCGCCGCGTTGAGCACGCTGATGCCCGAAGCCGCTGCCGCTTGCAGGACGCTGTCGATGCTCTGCGCATCCGCGAGCGTCGTCTGATCTTCGCAATACGACCAGCTGTTGCTGATGATGTCGACGCCGTCGCCGATCATCGCGTTGAACACGCCTTGGAAATTCGCACTGCCGTCAAACGGCGCGTCGTACACCGAAATCTTCGCCCCAGGCGCGAGCGTCAGGATCGCGTCGATGTCGATGAGCACTTCGTCCTGATTCGCGCCGGGTGTCGCGCCCGCGCCGCCGTTGACGTGAATCGCGTGCACGTCGCCGATCTTGGCGACGGGCAGGCCGATAAGGTCGATGTAGTCGGCGACGTCGCTCGGTGTATACGTGTCGAACTCGGCCAGGCCGATGGTTTGCCCAGTACCGTCGGCGTCCTGCCACGCGGGTGGCGGTGGATCCGCACCGTTCAACATTTCCGCCGGATCTTTGCCTTCCAGCGACTTGAAACAGCGCACGAACTCCGCGTAGTAGTTGAACGTACTATTTGGTCCGGCGCCCTGCGTGAACGCAGCGCCCGCCAGGCTTGCCCAGATCGAACACACCGCGCTGCCGAACACGACGCGGATCATGCGCTGCGACGACGGCGGATGCGGTGTCGCAAAGTTGGAAAGCCCCGCGATGAACTGCACGCGCGGCGCAACGGTGGCCGGAACGGCAGGCTCGCGATCCGTCGCGAAGAAATGGCGATCGCCCAGCGCATAGTCGTGCAGTTCGATGCCGAACGCCTGCTCGATATCGCCGCGCGCGCCGCGCGCATTCACCGTCAGCCGGTTGGCCGAAGCGGCGTCGACCTGCAGATGCTGCGCACTCAACCACGCCGCGACGTCGTCGTACGTCTGCTGCGACGGACCGAATTCCGCCGCGATCTGGCGCGCGTCGAGAAATTGATGGAAGCGCGGCGAACGCTCGTCGTAAACGTCGGCGAGATAGTGCTGGAAACCGGCTTCGTCGTCGCGCTTGAGGACCAGGGTCAGACTCAGATTCCCGGTTGCCGCACCAGAAATCGCCACCGCTTCCGACACGGCTGGCAACACGTGCCCGGACAGCCGAACCGGCTGCGCGCCGTTCTCGGTCGATGCAGATTGCGCCGCGACGGCCGACACGCCGACCAGCATCGTCACCGCGAATAGCGCCATGGTGCATCCGTGCCGCACCATCGATTTCATGCCCCGGAAATAATCTGTCGCTCGCATAACGTGCTTCCCACCCGGCTCGTTGTTCCCGCTTCACCGCGCAATACCAACGCGCGCGGCGCCCATTCATATCCAGTGAGCGAAATCGAAAATCCATCACGCGGGCAACGCGCGAGCCTGCTAAGGTGCTGCCGAACATAGGCCGGCGGCTTTCGCACGTGCGAATCGAAACTTTCGTGAAAGCATTCGCGTTCGCGTTCGCGGCGATGCTGATGTCGAGTGCGGCATACGGCGTCGTCCGGGCCGAGGAACTGCCCGTTTCAACCGTCCGCGAAGGCAACCTCGCGTCCAACGCGCATGCGGTGTTCGCCATTTCGCTGCGCAAAGGCGAGGCCACGGAGCTCTGGATCGAGCAGCCCGAAGCGACGTTGCAGATTCAGGTGCGCGACGATACCGGTCGCGCGCTACCGCTCATGCAGAACGACGCCGGCCGCCACGCGCGCGTGCGCGTGACGCTTGTCGCATCGGCCAACGAAACGCGCTTCGATGTCGACATCCAGGCGCAGAATCCTGCGCTGCCAGCCCGCTATCGCATCAGCCGCGGCGCGACGCATGCCGCATCCGAGCGTGATCGCCTGCACGCGCGCAGCGAGCAGGCTTTCGCGCACGCGGAAAATTTGCGCCGCGCGGCGGGCAGCGTTGAACACGGCGTCGGTTCTGCGAATGCGACGCGCGAAGAAATCATCGCCGAATACGACAGCGCGTTCATCGCCGCCGCCAGTTCCCGCGACACGTGCCTGCAACTCATGTCGAAAACCGGACACGCGCGCTACGCCTTCGCATTGGGCGACTACGCTGAAGCGCGCAAGGTGGCGCAGACAGCGCTGCGCTACTCGTGCGGATCGTCGACCGACCCGAGTGCTGCCGCGGAGGAAGCCGCCGCGCGACGAACGCTTGGCTCGGCGCAAGGCTATCTGGGCAACCTCGCCGCGGCGATCGCCGAACAGGAGCATGCGCTCGCGCTGTACCGGCAGACCGGCGACCGCCGCTACGAAGCGATGGCGCAGGCGAACCTGAGCGCCAACTACCGCGTCGCCGGCGCCACCGCGAAAGCGCTCGCCGCGGCATCCGCCGCGCTGACGCTCGCCGAACAGATCGGTGATCGCAAACGCGCGGCGTTTTCGCGCGAGAGCATCGCGGCGATCCATCTTCAACGCGGCGAATGGGGCGAAGCGCTCGCCGCCTATCAGGCCACGCTCGAAGCACTGCGCGATGCGCCGTATCCGCTGATCGAAGGCATGAGTTGGAACGACTTGGGATTGCTTTACCGCAATTTGGGTGACGAGGCCGAATCGCTGGCCGCCTTCGATCACGCCGAAGCGGCCTGGAAAACCGCCGGCGATCAATCCGGACTCGCCGAAACCTTGCTCAATCGCGGCGACGGTTTGCTCGACGCCGGCGATATCGACGCCGCACGCGCGATTTTCGAACACAGCGTGCAGTTCGATGTCGCCAACGGTTTCAAACGCGAACAGGCACACGCGCTCGCCGGACTCGGCCGCTGCGCCATGGCGAAAAACGAGTGGGAAGCCGCGCGCAAATTTCTCCTCGATTCATTGCATCTCGCGACAAGCATCGGCGCGCCCATACCGGAGGCCGCCGCGCATCTGTCGCTCGGCGATCTCGACAGCCGCGTCGACCAGCTGCCCGCGGCGCTGAGCGACTACGAGCAGGCCTATCGCATCGCCGTGCGCTCGGGCGACGATGCGGTGCAGATCGCCGCGCTCGGCAGCCGCGCGCGGGTGACGCTCGCCATGGATGATGCCAAGACCGCGCACGCACTGATCGCAACGGCGCTCGATCTCATCGAAAGCGAGCGCGCCCACATTGCCGCTCCGCAACTGCGCACCGGCTATTTCGCGTCGCAGCGCGCGTACTACGATCTGGCCATCGACATCGCCGTGCGCTTGGATCAGCAGATCGCCGGACACGGCTACGGCACGCCGGCGCTCGAGATCGCCGAACGCGCGCGTGCCCGCGCGCTGCGCGAAGAACTGGCGGAGCGCAACATCACCGTCGGCGCACGTGCCGCGCCGACGCTCGTCGCGGCCGAACGCGATGCCGTCGAAGCGCTGCGCGAATCGGCGTGGTCGCTCGCGCAGACGCCGCCCGACGATGCGGCGAAAAAGAAAAACCTGCAGACGCGCATCGACGCGGCCGCGCGTCGGCTCGACGACGCGCGCGGCCGTCTGCGCGATTCGGATCCTCGTTACGCCGCGCTGGTCCATCCGTCGCCGTTGCGCGTGGAATCAATCCAGAAACAACTCATCGACGACAACGTCGTCGTCCTCGAATACTGGCTCGGCGAATCGCGCAGCTACGTGTGGCGCGTGACGAAGCAGTCCGTCGAACTCCGCGAATTGCCGGCACGTGCCGTCATCGAGAAGGCAACCGATGCCTTGCGCGATGAAGTGATTTCCGCCGCCGACAAAACGAATATTTCGTTCGAACAACTGGCGCAGACGTCGGCTGAAACCACGCCGGAACTCAACGCTCAGTCGCTGGCGTCGATGGTTCTGCCGGCCGATATCAGAATTCCCGATGGCGACACGATTGCCGTGATCGCCGACGGCGAATTGCAGCGTATCCCGTTCGACATGTTCGAGCCGATTGCGGCGCATGACGTTGTCTATTTGCCGTCGCTGGCGATCCTGCAGGAATTGCGTGCCGCCACGCCATCGGTGCCGCTGGCTCGATCGATCGCGATATTCGCCGATCCGGTGTTCGACGATTCCGACCCTCGCGTTCACGGCAAGCCCGAGCACACGCCACCGGTTTGGCGGCGCCTGACACATGCGCAAGCGGAAGCCGACGAGATCGCCGCACTTTTCCCCGAATCGGAACGTTCGCTGCAATCGGGTTTCGCCGCGACGCGCCAGGCGGTGCTCGACATGGCATGGCCGCGCTACAACCTAGTCCATTTCGCGACACATGCGGTGATCGATCTGCGTCGCCCCGAATTGTCCGGCATCGTGCTGTCGCTGGTCGATCCGCAAGGCGCGGCGCAAGACGGTTTCCTGCGAATGAACGATATATACAACCTGCGCCTGTCGGCCGAGCTTATCGTGCTGAGCGTCTGCGACGCGACGCGCGAACGCGGCCGTGGCGCCGAAGGCATGTTCGGGCTCTCGCGCGCTTTTTTCTACGCTGGAGCGAAGCGGCTGCTGGTCAGTCTGTGGCCGGTCGACGACCGCGCGAGCGAGCATCTGATGTCGCTGTTCTATCGGCACCTGATCGTCATGAAGCAATTGCCGCAAGACGCGCTGCGTCTGGCCAAAGCCGAAATGCGCGGCGAACAGCGGTGGCACGCGGCGTATTACTGGGCCGGATTCGTCATCCACGGAGATTGGCGTTGACCGCAAAGACCGCCGACGCCGCGCACGACCTCGAAGCGCGCCGCCTGCAGACATTGCTCGAGCGCCTGCGCGCGGACAGCGCGAGCGGCGGTTTCGGTTACGAACAGCTTCGGCGCCGATTGATTCTGTTTTTCCGCCAGCGCGAACCCATCGATGCCGAGACGCTCGCCGACGAAGCGCTCGACCGTCTCGCGCGTCGCCTCGACGAAGGTGTGCAGATCAACCATCCGGCGCCTTACGCGTTCGGTATCGCGAAGCTGATGCTGTTCGAAGCCAACGCGCGAAGGCTGCGGCAGGAAGCGCGATTCGACGAACCGGAAAACCAACCGGCGATGATCGAGGATGACGATGCGATCGATCCGGCACTCGTGCGCGCGTTGCGAATCTGCCTGCGTTCGATGGACCGCCGCGGTTCCGAGCTGATGCTCGCCTACTATCGCGACGACGATGCGCGCCGCATCAAGACAAGGCGCAATCTCGCTGAAAAACTCGGCGTCACCGTCAACACGTTGCGCAACCGTGTCTTGCGCCTGCGCGCGGCGCTGGAGACGTGCGTGCGTGCGCGCATGACGCCCGGCGCAACGGAAAAACATGATGGATTCGCGCAAAACGACACTTCAGACGATGACTGACTTTACCGACCAAGAATTACGCGACTGGCTCCTGCGCCGCCTCGAGCCGACCCGTGCGGCTGAGCTCGAAGAACGCCTGTTCGCCGATCCCGACATCCCCGACGCCATCGATGCTGCGCGCTACGACCTGATCGACGATTACGTGCGTGGACGTTTGCCGTCGAACGAGAGACACCTCGTGGCGCAGCATCTTGCGGCAACGCCCGATGACGTTATGCGTTTACAAATTGCGCGCGTACTGGCGGAATCGGCCGCCTCCACGCATGCGCGTTTCGCGCGACCGAGAGAGCACGTCGCGCGCCGTCGCTTCATCGCCGTGAGTGCCGCACTCGCAGGGTGCATCGTGATCGCTGTCGCAGTGATCGGACATCGCGATCGATCACCAATGCAGACCACTGAAGCCCTCGCATCGTTGCCGGTCATCACCCTGCGCGAGGATCAGCAACGCGGTGAGCACGCCATGTTGATCCTGCCGTATCGCGCGGGTGATGTCCGCGTGCAAGCGGAAATCGATGAGCCCATTTCGCAACGCTATGAACTCAAAATCGGCGACGCCCGAACGGTTGTATTGACGGCACGCGATCTATCACCTCGTGCAGCCGGGGCATACCGATTCGTCGAAACCGTCGTTCCCGCAAAAGCCTTGGTTGGCGGCGAGCGCCAGATCGATGTGCTACCGCAGGATTCATCAGACGCGCGCGTCATCCATTGGAACGTGCGGATGAGCGATCCGCCCGTGCATTGAACGCCCACAACTGACCGAACAGTCACGCCATCCTCCAATTCTCACGGAGGCAGAGCCTTTCGCAGAGCATCGGATGCGAGCAAGCGAGAGTTGGCCTCGCACTCTCCTCAGCACCGAATACTGTTGCGCGGCCTTTGATGGTGATCGACAGCGAATTTGCTTCAGAGCTTTTGTGAGAACAACAGAGGAACCTAGCATTCGCTATTTGCGCTAGGCCGGTTAAACAAACGAATTCGGATTCGATCTCCCACTTCGGTTCGTGGAAGAAGATTTGAAGTCCGCCAGCAAGCCTGCGTCTTGTCCTGCAAATGTCAGTGCAAGACTATCGCCTAGTTCTACCGTGCGAGGCTGCGTAGTTCCTGCGCTTTTGTCCTGCTTACAACCAAGCACGGGCCGTCAGTCATATGTGCAATCATGCGGCCTTCTGGATTTCGCCGAAACGCAGCGACATGGTCGAGATTGACGACGTGACTACGATGGATGCGAACGAATTTCTGCGGATCGAGCCGCGTTTCAAGTTGGCCTAGAGGAACGTGCAGCAAATGCTGCGTCGCACGTTCGTGCGCGACAATGTAGTCGCCAACGGCCTCGAACCATGCGATGTCGTTTACACAGACCGGAACGATGCTGCGGCCGGTGCGCACGAACAGCCGGTTCATCGGCGCGTGACTCATCGCTTCGCTGAATCGATCGAACGGCGCTGCGCGTGGTTCGCCGATGGCTGCTCGAAGGCGCTCCAGCGCGGCAAGCAGACGGACTTCGCCGAAAGGTTTAAGCAAATAATCGAGCGCGCCGAGCTCGAACGCAGTGACTGCGTGCTCCGCGAACGCCGTGGTGAATATGACGAACGGCTGATGTTGCACGCGGCGCAGGACGTCGGTGCCGAGCAGGCCCGGCATTTGGATATCCAGGAAAACCAATTCTGGTTTGAGCGTGTCGATGGCCGCGACGGTTGCCGGTCCGCTGGCCGCTTCGCCGATGCATTCGATCCATTCGACATCGCCGAGAAGGTGGCGCAATCCCGCACGCGCGACCGGCTCGTCGTCGACGATCAGTGTGGTGACTCGCGAAGCATTACTCGTGCTCATCGATTTCCGACGGCGGAATGGTCAATACAGCGGAGAATCCCTCGCCAACGGCACTGACAAGGTCGAGGCGCGCGCGCTCACCGTAGAGCCAGTACAGACGTTCGCGCAAACGGCGCAAGCCGGTGCCCGCTCCGTTTTCGATCGTACGGACATCCACGCCAGCGCCGTCGTCGCTGACGGTGAGTTCAAGCATTGCCCCACGCAGTGATGCGGCGATGCGAATCGTCGTGAGATCAATGCGCGGCGCAGCGGCGTGGCGGACGGCGTTCTCCACCAACGTCTGCAATGCGAACGACGGAATCGACAGCGCGTGTGTCGCAATCGCGAGATCGTCGACGACGCGCAGCCGTTCGCCGAAGCGTATCCGCTCGATCGCCAGATAACGCTGCACGAACGCCCATTCCTCGGCCAGCGAAATGCGGTCGCGCTTTTCCTCGATGGCTGTGCGTAACGCGGCGGCCAGTTGCTCCGCGGCGGCGACGGCCGCGCGGGCGTCGAGCGGAATCAACTGCACCACCGTGTGCAACGCGTTGAAGAGAAAGTGCGGATGAAGCTGCGCGCGCAGGGTGTGAAGTTGCATCTGCGCTGCGTGCGCCTCGAGCTTGGCGGCACGTTGCGCCTGGATGGTGGCATACGCGGAACTCGCCACCACCACGTACAGCCAGACGCCTGTGATGAGAAACGGCGAGTAGCCCGGCCCGACGCTCAAGCTGAACCGGCCGGTCACGATCGCGTCGATCGTGCAGATAGCGGCGTACCAAACGCTGGCGAATACAGCGGCAGCCAGCGCATGCAGTCCGATAAAACCGATCCGGAACGGATGCGGCCATTGCGTGCGAGTTGCGAATTTGTATACAAAGATACCGAGCGCCGCGCCGGGCGCGATCATGCGGCCGGAGCCGATGGCCGCGTCCGCCACGCTGCTGCCGTGCATGATCACGATCATCGTCGTGAACAGTGCCCACATCGGCAACCACGCGACGACAAGTTGAGCCCACATCCAGGCGCGTTGCACGCGAATTCCGGTTCAGTCGTCGCGCGAGATCATGGTGTCGCGGTGGCCGACACGCGTTTGGCGTCGATGGTCAACGCGCCTTCTTCCCAGCTCTGGCCGTTGTCGTGCGACCGATCCTGGCTCATGCGGAAACCATCGGCACCGATGTCGTAGATGCGCGTCCGAGTCAAAACCGTGCCGTCGGCATCGATGAAGTGTCCGTCGAGATGCATTTCGTTGCCTTGCAGCCGTCCCGTCGCTTCGCTCGTGCCGCCGTGGCGGAGTTCGTGCCCCGTGATCTTCCACTGCTGGTCGGCCGCATCCCACGTGCGCTGCGAGCGGCTCGAGGATAGCGGATTGCCGGACGCATCGACAATGCGGATTTCGTCCTCGATTTCCGCGCCGCCGGTTGTGCGCCACGCCTTCCACGTGCCGAGCAGTTTGGGAGCGCCGTGGATCATCGCGGCGAGGCTGCTGACTTTGGGATGCACGTCGAGCTGCCATTGTCCGATGAGGAAATCGAATTGAGCCGCTTCCGCCGGCTGTTGTGCAAAAGCGAAAACAGGACTCGCCAGAAAAATGGCGATAAGGAACCGACGAATGCGATGCATAGCAAACTCCGTTGAGATAGCGCCCGCAGGATGCCCGCACGAAGCCGCGTGCGACTCCGCGATTCGCCGAACCGTCGATTGACGCCGGCGAATCGCCTGTCGGCGGCGGCGACTCCGAAATACAGTGCGCATGCACCGCGCATC
>DATBAU010000298.1:0-6902 GCA_036271355.1 Rudaea sp.
CACCAACGCCCACGCCGCGCGTGATTGGTTTCTCGCGGCCGCGAAAGACGAATCGGCCGTCAGCCGTCATTTCGTCGCCGTCTCGACCAACGATGCGGACGTGAAGAAATTCGGCATCGACACCGCGAACATGTTCGGTTTCTGGGATTGGGTCGGCGGCCGCTATTCGATGGATTCGTCGATCGGACTCTCGACGATGATCGCCGTCGGTCCGACGAACTTTCGCGCGATGCTCGACGGTTTCCGCGACATGGATTTGCACTTTCGCTCGACACCGTTCGAACGCAATTTGCCGGTGCTGCTCGGTCTGCTCGCTATTTGGAACGTCAATTTCTTCGGGGCGGGCTCCATCGCCATCTTGCCGTACGATCAATATCTCAAACGCTTCCCGGCGTATCTGCAACAGCTCACGATGGAGAGCAACGGCAAGCACGTCACGCTCGACGGCGCGCGCGTCGATTACGAAACGTGTCCGATTTTCTGGGGCGAACCCGGCACGAATGGACAACATTCGTTCTACCAGCTGCTGCATCAAGGTACGCGTCTGGTGCCGTGCGATTTCATCGGATTCATGCGCAGCCTCAATCCGCTTGGGCAACAGCACGATTTACTGATGGCCAACGTTTTTGCGCAAGCCGAAGCACTCGCGTTCGGCAAGACGCCGGATCAAGTGCGGGCCGAGGGCACACGCGAGGATCTCGTTCCGCACCGCACGTTCGAAGGAAATCGGCCGAGCAACACGATCCTCTCCGACGAACTCACCCCGTACGCGCTCGGCACACTCGTCGCGTTGTACGAGCACAGCGTGTTCGTGCAGGGCTGCATCTGGAACATCGATTCGTACGACCAGTGGGGCGTGGAACTCGGAAAGCAGCTCGCCAAGAAAATCGTTCCCGAATTGCAATCGTCCGAGGTCGCGCTCACGCATGACAGTTCAACGAATACGCTGATCTCGCGCTATCGCACGCGGCGCGGCTGACGTCGTGGATCGCGCATACGATTATTTGATCATCGGCGGCGGCATGGCGGCCGATGCGGCCGCGAAATCGATCCGCAAACACGATGATAAAGGCACGATCGGATTAATCGGCAACGAGCCGCATCCGCCGTATGAACGTCCGCCGTTGACGAAGGCGTTGTGGACGAAGGACAAGCCCGCAGAATCGACCGATCTTGACACCGCGCGCGCCGGACTCGACATGCACCTCGACCGCTCGGCGGTAGATTTGGATGTCTCCGCCAAACGAGTGACTGATGATCGCGGCGACACTTACACTTATGGCCGGTTGCTGATCGCGACCGGCGCGCGGCCTCACACGTTGCCGTTTTCGGGCGAGCGCGTGATCAACTTCCGCACCGTCGACGACTATCGATTGCTCAGAACGTATGCTCGACCCGGCGCGCATATCGCCGTCGTCGGCGGCGGTTTCATCGGCGGCGAATTGGCCGCGTCGCTGACGACCGTCGGCTGCAAGGTGACGATGCTGTTTCCCGGCGAAGCGATCGGCGCGGGTCGCTATCCGCTCGCGCTGTCGAATTTCCTCAACGAATATTTTCGCGAGCGCGGCGTCGAATTGCGCACCGAAGTTCGCGTCGTCGATGGAAGAACGAAAGGCGAGAGTGTCGAAGTTGCGTTGTCGGACGGCGCGAATTGTTCCTTCGACGCGGTTGTCGCCGGTCTCGGTGTCACGCCGAATACCGAACTCGCGACGAAGGCAGGTCTCCGCGTGACCGATGGAATCGTCGTCGATTCACTTCTGCGCACGAGCGATCCTTCAATCTGGGCAGCGGGCGACGTCGCCAATTTCCATCACGTCGGACTCGACCGCGCGATGCGCGTCGAACACGAAAGCGCGGCGGTCGGGATGGGCCATCACGCCGGACGCGCGATGACCGGCGTCGACGATCCGTATGACGTGCAACCGTTTTTCTATTCTGATTTGTTCGATCTCGGCTACGAAGCCGTCGGACTTCTTGACGCTCGGCTCGATGTCGTCGAAGACTGGACGCAGCCGTTTCGCGAAGGCGTTGTCTATTACCTCGACGACGGGTATCTGCGCGGCGTGTTGTTGTGGAACGTGTGGGGACAAGTCGATGCCGCGCGCGAACTCATGCTCGAGAAACGCCATCACGACGCCGACAGTTTGCGCGGCCGCCTTCCGAAACTGGCTTAGCGCAACGTCGTCAGCGTGCGATCGAAACGCGGCCGGTACCAGCGGTCGGCATCGAGCGAATACGCGACGCCGAACGCACGTCCGTAAATCGAATCGCGCGGAATGAATCCGATGTAGCGCGAATCTTCGCTGTTATCGCGATTGTCGCCGAGCACGAGATATTCGCCGTCGGGCACATGCACCGGGCCGAACGTTCGCGCGGCGGATCGCTCGGGCAGCGTCATGATCGGATGCGGTTGGCCGCTCAGTTTTTCAGCGACAATCTCGTGTCGATATTTGCGCGTCGCTTGCGGCAAGTCCGCGTCATCGACGTTCGATGTGGAGTAGTCGACGGATTTGCCGTTTATCATCAGTCGTTCATCGCGCATCTCGACCGTTTCGCCCGGAAGACCGACGACGCGTTTCACCAGTGTCGTTCCGTCTTTCGGCGACGGGAAAATGACGATATCGCCGCGCTTTGGATTTTCGCCGTTGGTCAAACGCGACATCGTGAACGGAATGCGCAAGCCGTACGCCATCTTGTTCACGAGAATACGATCGCCTTCGACGATGGTCGGGTTCATCGAGCCGGTGGGTACGAGCATCCAATCGGCGAATGCCGAGCGGAACACCATCATGACGCCAAAAAAAACCAGCAACGCTTTATTCGCGGCGAAAATCTTCTTTGCTGTCGAGGCGAGTCGCATGCACCGTCTCCGGGGATTCGATCCACGACAGACCGGCGCCGATCGGGCGAGTTCCGTCAGCCGTCGACTTTCGTGAGCAGATTCGCGTCGCGAAATATGACCCAGCGGCCGTTTTCCTTTCGCAACACAGTCAGCACATTGCCGGCACGCTTGCCCGACGGGCCGCCATTTTTTGGTGTGAACGTGATGGTCAGGAAATTCCAGCAGTAGGCCCAATCGCCGTTGACTTGGATTTCCTGAACATCGGAATGCCCGTCGATCTCTATGTCGCGAATTTCGCTTTGTGCGGCTTCGAATTCCTTGCGGCCGCGCATCGGTTTCTGGCCGGGCAACAGGAAAACGACGCCCGCGGACATCAATCCGAGTACCGTCGCCGTGTCGCCGGCCTTGCTGGCTTTCATCCACGTTTCGATCAAATCGCGAATTTCCTTTTCGTCCGACGTCACGGCGAACTCCCTTAGGTTTCAGACAGCCTCGAACACGCCGGCAGCGCCCATTCCCGTGCCGATGCACATCGTGACCATGCCGTACTTTTGCTTGCGTCGACGCAGACCGTTCACCAACGTCGCAACACGCACGGCGCCCGTTGCGCCGAGCGGATGACCGAGCGCAATCGCGCCGCCGAGCGGATTCACTTTGTCGGGATTGAGGCCGATGTCCTTCATCACCGCGAGTGCCTGCGCGGCAAAGGCTTCGTTGAGCTCGATCCAGTCGAGATCGTCTTGCTTGATGCCGGTTTGCGCGAGCACTTTCGGGATCGCGGCCTTCGGTCCGATGCCCATGATTTCCGGCGGCACGCCGGCGACGGCGAAACCGACGAAGCGGGCGAGGGGAGTGAGGTTGAATTCCTTGATCGCTTTTTCGCTCGCGAGCAAAACCGCACCGGCGCCGTCGGACATTTGCGACGAATTGCCGGCCGTCACGGAGCCGTTCGCGCGAAAAACAGTTTTGAGTTTGGCCAGCGCTTCCATCGTCGTGCCGGCGCGCGGGCCTTCGTCGTTCTTGATCGTGCGCGTGTCGTCGGTGGTCGTGCGCGTTCCGAGATCGGGATAATGATCGGCGAGCGTGTAAGGCGCAATCTCATCCGCGAATTCACCGTTCTGGATCGCGGCGAGCGCTTTGGCGTGGCTTTGCACCGCGAACGCGTCCTGTTCCTCGCGCGACACTTTCCATTGTTCGGCAACTTTCTCTGCCGTGATGCCCATGCCATACGCGATGCCGATGTGTTCGTTCTCGAAGATGCGCGGATTGAATACCGGGTGATAGCCCATCATCGGCACCATGCTCATGCTTTCGGTGCCGCCGCCGATCATGAGATCGGCTTCGCCGAGGCGGATGCGATCCGCCGCCATCGCGACGGCCTGCAGACCCGACGAGCAGAAACGATTGACGGTCACCGCCGCCACTACGTTTGGCAATCCGGCCAGCAGCACGGCGATGCGCGCGACATTCATTCCTTGTTCGGCTTCGGGCATGGCGCAGCCGATAATGGCGTCGTCGATGCGAGATTTGTCTATTTGTGGATATTTGGACAATGCCGCATCGATGGCGAAGGCGAGCATGTCGTCGGGCCGCGTGTTGCGGAACACGCCGCGCGGGGCCTTGCCGACGGGCGTGCGGATGGCAGAGACGATGTAGGCTTCTTGAACTTGTTTGCTCATGGGATTCTCCGTCTCAGTTGCGCAGCGGCTTGCCGGTCGTCATCGTGTGTTCGATGCGCGCCTGTGTCTTCGGATTCAGTGCGAGCTTGATGAAATGCTCACGCTCCAGGTCAAGCAGCCACTGTTCGTCGACGAGCGAACCGCGTTCGATCTGTCCGCCGCACAACGTGTCGGCAATGCGCGAGGCGATTTCCATGTCGTATTCGGAAATGAATCGACCTGCGAGCATGTTGACGAGACTAGCCTTGAACGTCGCAGTGCCCACGTCGCCCGCGACGGTGATCGCTCGATCCGGCAGCGGCGGTCGCCAGCCGGATTCGGCGAGCGCGTTGGCCTGCGCCTTGGCGACGTAGAGCAATTCGTTGGCGTGGAAGACGACGATGTCGTCCGGACGCAGCAACCCGAGTTCCTTCGCCTCGAGCGCACTGCCGGCGACTTTCGCCATCGCCACCGTTTCGAACACCGTTTTGAGTTGTGTAAATACATCGCCGCCGACGGCCGCGTGTGACGCGCGCAACGCGAGTTCCTTCAAGCCGCCGCCCGCCGGCAACAATCCAACGCCCGCTTCGACGAGGCCGATATAACTTTCGAGCGCGGCGACGGTGCGTGCCGAATGCATCTGGAATTCGCAACCGCCGCCGAACGCCATGCCGCGCACGGCGGCAACGACCGGCACCAACGCATGCTTGATGCGCATGCTCGTCTGCTGGAAGCGGTCGATGAATTTGTCGAGATCGCCGGGCTTGCCGGTTTTCATTGCGGCGCCGGCTTCTTTTAAATTCGCGCCGACGCTAAATGGCTCGCTGTCCTGCCATATCACGACGGCTTTGAAATTGCGCTCCGCTTCCTCGATGGCTTTGTGGACACCATCGAGAACGCCCTGACCGATGGTGTGCATCTTGGTCTTGAACGACAGGATGGCGATGTCGTCGCCACCGAGTGTCCACAGCCTAACGTCGTCGGTTTCGAGCGCGGTCTTGCCGTTGTCGAGTTTCGTGCCGAGCACGGTTTCAGGGAACAACTGGCGTTTGTATACCGGCGCGTCGGAACGCGGCACGTAGGTGTTCTTCGACGCCGAATACGAACCCTGTTCGTTGTGAACGCCGGTGCGCTTTGGATCAGACGCCCAATCCGGCAGCGGCGCCTTGCTCATTGCCTTGCCGCTGGCGATATCGTCGGATATCCACTTCGCCACGTCGGCCCAGCCAGCGGCCTGCCACGTTTCGAAGGGGCCAAGCTTCCAGCCGTAACCCCAGCGCATGGCGAAATCGATGTCGCGCGCGCTTTCGGCAATGTCGCCGAGGAAATAGGCGGCATAGAGAAACAGATCGCGATGGATCGCCCACAGGAATTGCGCTTGGCTGTCGTTGCTCGCGCGCAGTTTCGCGAATTGTTCGGCGGGCGATTTGATCTTGAGGATCGCTGCGACTTCGTCGCTGACCTTGCCCGTCTGCGGCACGTAATCCTGTTTCGCCGAATCGAGCACGAGGATGTCTTTGCCGATCTTGCGAAAGAATCCCGCGCCGGTTTTCTGGCCGAGCGCGCCTTTGTCGATGAGCGCCTTCAGTACTGCGGGCGGCTTGAAGTAGTCGTGCCACGGATCCTTCGGCAGCGTATCGTCCATCGTCTTGATGACGTGGCCCATCGTGTCGAGTCCGACCACATCGGCGGTGCGATACGTCGCCGATTTCGGATGGCCGATCGCGGGGCCGGTGAGCGCATCGACCACGTCGTAGCTTAGGTTGAACTGCTGCGTGTGATGCATCGTCGCGAGCATCGAGAAGACGCCGATGCGATTGCCGATGAAATTCGGCGTGTCCTTCGCGCGGATCACGCCTTTGCCGAGCGCGGTCGTCAGAAAGGCTTCGAGGCCGTCGACAACGGCCGAATCCGTTTTCGCACAGGGAATCACTTCGACCAGATGCATGTAACGCGGCGGGTTGAAGAAATGCACACCGCAAAACCTGTGATGCAAACTTGCATCAAGAACATCCGCTAACGCGTTGATACTCAAGCCGGATGTATTGCTCGCGAGCACGGCATCCTTGCTTACGAACGGCGCGACTTTCGCGTACAGATCCTTCTTCCAGTCCAAACGTTCGGCGATAGCTTCGATGATCAGGTCGCAGCCTTTCAACTTCTCCAGATCCTTGTCGTAGTTCGCCGGTGTGATCGCCGCGGCGTGCGATTTGTCGGCCAGCGGAGCGGGCGAGAGTTTCTTGAGATTCTCGATCGCCTTTAAAACAATTCCGTTGGGATCGCCGTCTTTCGCCGGAAGGTCGAACAGCACGGTGTCGACGCCGGCGTTGGTCAGATGCGCGGCGATCTGCGCGCCCATCACGCCCGCGCCGAGCACGGCGGCCTTGCGAACACGAAGTGTT
>DATBAU010000299.1:0-3839 GCA_036271355.1 Rudaea sp.
TCGTTTCGCAGTCGCAAAGGACACACGACGTTCTCGCTGACGTTGCCCGCGGAGTCGCGCAATGGCTGACATCTGGATCGCGGACGACGACGCGGCGATTCGTTTCGTACTCAGCCGCGCGTTGCACGACACCGGCGCGAACGTGCACGAATTCGCGGATACCGAAGCGCTCGTCAACGCGTTGAGCGAGAACACGCCGGACGTCGTGATCACCGATGTGCGCATGCCGGGTGCGGGCGGTCTGAAACTGCTCGAACTGCTGAAGACGCGCGGCGTCGCGGCGCCGGTCATCGTCATGAGCGCGTTCACCGACGTCGCCGCGACTGCCGCCGCGTATCGACACGGTGCGTTCGACTATTTGCCGAAACCGTTCGATCTCGATCAGATGATGTCCGCCGTCGATCGCGCGCTGGCCGAAGTGCGTCCGCCGCCGACGCCGTTGCCGCCGCACGAGCCCGAATCCGAATTGATCGGCCACGCGCCGATGATGCGCGCGTTGTTCCGCAACATCGGTCGCGTGTCGGCGACGGATTTGAACGTGCTCGTCACGGGCGCGACCGGCACGGGCAAAGAACTTGTCGCGCGTGCCTTGCACCGGCACAGCGCACGCGTCGGCAAACTGTTCGTGGCGATGAATACGGCGGCGATTCCGTCGGAGTTGCTCGAGTCGGAATTGTTCGGACACGAAACCGGTGCATTCACCGGCGCGACGAAACGGCATCTGGGCCGCTTCGAACAAGCGCAAGGCGGCACGTTGTTCCTCGACGAAATCGGCGACATGCCGCTGACATTGCAGACGCGTTTGCTGCGCGTCCTTGCGGAAAACGAGTTCTATCGCATCGGCGGGCGTGAGTTGATTCACGCCGACGTGCGCGTGATCGCCGCGACGCATCAGGATCTCGACGCGAAAGTCGCGCGCGGCGAATTCCGCGCCGATCTGTTGCATCGACTCGACGTCGTTCGCCTGCATCTGCCGCTGCTGAGCGAACGGCGCGAAGATATTCCGCTGCTCGCGTCGCGTTTCCTCACGCGCGCGGCGAGCGACATGCGGTTGGATCCGAAACGGTTTTCGCCGGCGGCACTCGGCGCGCTCACGGATATGCCGTGGCCGGGCAACGTTCGTCAACTCGAAAATCTCTGTCGTCGACTGGCCGTCATGGCGCCTGGACGCGAAATCCGCGTGCAGGACCTGCCGCAAACATCGCGAGCCGCAGATACGAACCAAGCGCAATGGAAAGAACCGTTGCAGCGCGTCGTGCGCGAACATCTCGCGCAAGGCGACCGCAAAATCTACGCGAAGCTGCGCGCGGAATTCGACAAAGCTCTACTCGCCGCCGCGCTCGCCGAAAACGAAAACCACCGCGGCCGCGCGGCGGAAAAACTGGGACTGGGGCGAAATACAGTGACGCGCAAACTCGGCAGCTCACGACGCAAACGCGAAGGATCACGGCATGGCTGACAACGCAATCACGGTTCGCGCCGCGCAGCGCGGCGACATCGAGACGATCGTCGCGTTCAACGCGGCGATGGCGACGGAGACCGAATCGAAAACGTTGCCGCACGCAATGCTGCACGCCGGCGTGACGGCGGTTTTCGATGAACCGCGCCGCGGATTTTATCGCGTCGCGGAAATCGACGGCGAAATGGCCGGCTGTCTGATGATCACGTTTGAGTGGAGCGATTGGCGCAACGGCGATTGGTGGTGGCTGCAAAGCGTTTATGTGAAACCGACGTATCGGCGGCACGGCGTTTTTCGTGCGATGTACGACCACATCGAGAAATCCGCGCAGTCGTCGCCAGACGTCGTCGGTGTTCGACTGTACGTCGAGAAGGAAAATCATCGCGCACAGTCGACGTACGCCTCGCTCGGCATGAGCGAGGAAGACTATTTCATGTTCCGCAAAACCCTACGCGCGGACGTCAAGGCGGCGCTGGGCTGATGCGTCCGAGCTTCACCGTCCGATTGCGGCACGCCGCCGGCGACGCGGTGCTGCTGTTTCTGTTGCCGTGTTCGATCGCGCTGCTGCCATGGGCGCTCGGATTTCGCCTGCTGCGGCGATTGGCGCGCATTCCGCGTTTGTGGCGCAACGCAGTGGAGCCCGCGTGGAACAATGCGAAACCGTATCTTCCGAATGTCGACGAGACCGAATGGAAATTCGAGCAGCGACTGCTGCGCCTGGTCGACAACACCGACAGCTATCTCACGTTACTGCGGAGCGATCGATGGTGGACGCATCACGTCGATGTCATCGGCGAATGGCCAGCGTCCGGCGCGCGGGTTTTTTTGACGTATCACTGGGGCGCGGGGCATTGGATCTGGCGCTTCTTGCGCACACACGGATTCGACGCCGGATTCGTCGCCCGCCGCGCGGAAGGACGTTCGCTCGGCATGGGCCGCTTGTCGCACGCGTACGCGGCATATCGCGGATGGGCGATGCGGCGAATCGGCAGTCGCGGCCCGCTTTTCGTCGGCGCGGGCAAGAGCGCGCTGCGCGACGATCTCGATGCCGGCGCGAGTGTCGTCGGCATGCTCGATTTGCCAGCCGCGTCTCAACAACGTGCGATGGAATTGCCGCTGTTCGGTCGCAACGCGGTATTGCCGATCGGATTGGCGCGACTCGCGATCGACGCGGGAAGTCCCATCACACTATTCAGCGCCGGATTCGATCCGCAAACCGGACGCCGCCTTTTGCGCATCGAATCGTTGCCGAACGAAAGTTCGCTCGACGACATCATGCGGCGCTACGCCGCGCACTTGGATGCGCGGTTGCGCGAGCGTCCTGCGTTCTGGCAAATCTGGCGCGACGCGCCCGCGATCTTCGTCGAAGCCCGCGTCGATCAGGCGTTGTAGCCCTTGTACAGCGTGTTGTGCGCGGGACGCACTTCGTCGTCCGGACGCTGCGTTGTATAAAAGTATAATGCGATCGACTGGCGATGGATTCCGACCGGCGCCGACCACGGATTCGGATGTCCGTGGAACGTGTCCGAGCGCGTCGAGAAAATCACCGCGCGATTGAAATTCGGCTCGACGCGACGCACGAGCCGCGTGCCGGTCGTGTCCCACAATTCCAATTCGCCGCCGTACTCGCTGCGCCAATCCGGCGTGAGATAAACGAGCAGGTTGAGTCGTCGATGCGCGGCGATTTTTTCGTGCCAGTTGAAATCGGCGTGGATGCCGAGCACGCCGCCCCGTTTCGTCAGATGCATACCACCGCCGAGCAGATGCGGATCGGGCAGCAGACGATCGATGCCGGTCAGTTTTTCAAGGAAACGCACGAACGGTCCGCCGTTCATCTGATGGATGGTTTCGCGGATCGGTTCGGGAAAACGCGTCTCGTCGCCGCAGCCGAGCTTCACTTCGAGGCCGGGCGCCGCGTAGTGATCCCACGCCACCGGATCGCCCGGTTTCGGAAAAACACGGGCGAGCTGTTCGGCCGCGGCGGGCTCTAGAAAATCGTCGATGACGACGTGCGGATACGGATCGGCGTTGCGATACGCGTCACAGCGTTCAGCGGCGAGTCGGTCGAGTCTGTCCAGATCGAAAACGTAAGGCATACAATAGGCGCGTGACCGGTATTCGATAGACGCTTCGACAGTACTTGATAGTAGCTTGGGCGCGGCATCATATCAGCACGCCGCGACACACCGACTTCAAAAGGTGCATACGTGAGCACGACGCAACGCGTGGCGATCCTCGGCGGCATCCGCATTCCCTTCTGTCGGAACAACACGGCGTACATGGACGTCGGCAATTTCGGCATGTCGGTGAAAACCTTGGGCTCGCTGGTCGAGAAGTTCGACCTGCACGGCGTCGAACTCGGCGAAGTGGCGTGGGGCGC
>DATBAU010000300.1:0-10069 GCA_036271355.1 Rudaea sp.
TCGAGCCGGCGCTTGATCTTCACGCACAGCGCGTCTTTCTCGTACACCAGCAAATCGATCGGCGCGCCGACGGAAAGGTTCGAACGCATGGTCGAATCGAACGAGACGATGGTGCATTTCACCGCCTCGGGCATCGATGTCTCGCGGCTGATGATACGATCGAATATCGGCTTGCCGTATTTGATCTCGCCGATCTGCATGAACGGCGTGTCGTCGGTGCTCTCGATGCAGTTGCCTTCCGAATAGACGAGGAACAGGCGCGGCGCCTCGCCCTTGATCTGCCCGCCGACGATGAACGTCGCGCAGGCGTCGATGTTTTCGGCGCGCAGGAATTTTTCGTCGCGTTCTTTCACTTCTCGCACGGCATCGCCGATGAGGCGGGCCACTTCGAACATCGAAGTAGCCGTCCAGATTCCGAGCGCTTCGGGATCGTTGCGCGCGGCGAGTTCCAGCATGCTCAGCGCGTTCTGCGTCATCGACAGATTGCCGGCGGAAAGCGTGACGATCACGCGATCGCCGTCGCGGCAAAAGACGCGCATCTTGGCGAAGCGCGCGACGTTGTCCATGCCTGCGTTGGTGCGTGAATCCGACGCGAACACCAGTCCCGCTTTCAGGTTTACGCCAACGCAGTACGTCATGCGGTCACCGTCCGTGGAAAGCATCCGATCTTATCACCGCGCGGCGCGGCGACGCCGTCGAATGCGCGTAGCCAAACCGTCATGGACGTCGTATCGCAGCGATTGGCGCCGCGCGCGGAAATGGATGAAAATACGCGTTCACGGCCGTTCACCGCGCCGCGCACCCTCCGGAGAATCCGATGACCGAACCCACTCTTACTCCGCCGAGCGGCGGCGCCAAGATCACGATCTCGCAAGGCCGTCTCAACGTGCCCGATCAGCCGATCATTCCCTTCATCGAAGGCGACGGCACCGGCCCGGACATCTGGCGCGCGTCGGTGCGCGTGTTCGATGCGGCAGTCGAAAAAGTATACAAAGGCAAACGCAAGATACACTGGATGGAAGTGTTCGCCGGCGAAAAGGCGTTCAAGCAGTTCAACAACTGGCTGCCGGAAACCACCGTGCAGGCGTGCCGCGATTATCTCGTCTCGATCAAAGGTCCATTGACCACGCCGGTCGGCGGCGGCATCCGCTCGCTCAACGTCGCGCTGCGCCAGATGCTCGATCTGTACGTTTGCCTGCGCCCCGTGCGCTGGTTCAAAGGCGTTCCGTCGCCAGTGCGCGATCCGTCGAAAGTGGACATGGTGATCTTCCGCGAGAACACCGAGGACATTTACGCCGGTATCGAGTACGAGGCCGGCAGCGCCGCGGCGCAGACGGTGCTCGACTTCCTCAAGACGAACGATCCGAAAGGGTTCGACAAGATCCGCTTCGGCACGAAGGAAAAAGCCGAGGAATGGCAGAAGCTGCTCGAAAGCGTCGGCACGCCGCATCGCGATGTCGGCGTGAACGTCGGTATCGGCATCAAACCGGTGAGCTACCTCGGCACTGAGCGCATCGTGCACAGCGCGATTTCGTACGCGCTGCAGACCGGACGCAAGTCCGTCACGATCGTGCACAAAGGCAACATCATGAAGTTCACGGAAGGCGCGTTCCGTGGCTGGGGTTACGAAGTCGCCGAAAAGTTTTACCCGGGCAAGGTTTACACGTGGGATCAATGGGAAAAGACCAAGGCCGCGAAGGGCGAGCAGGCCGCCAACGACGAACAGAAAGCCGCGCTGGCCGAAGGCAAAGTGCTGATCAAGGATTCGATCGCCGACATCACGCTACAGCAAGTGCTGACTCGTCCGGATGAATTCAGCGTCATCGTCACGCTCAACTTGAACGGCGATTATTTGTCCGACGCACTCGCCGCGCAGGTCGGCGGCATCGGCATCGCGCCGGGCGGCAACATCAACTACCTCACCGGTCACGCCGTGTTCGAAGCGACGCACGGAACCGCGCCGAAATACGCGAACCTCGACAAGGTGAATCCGGGTTCGGTCATCCTGTCCGGCGAAATGATGCTGCGCTATATGGGCTGGACCGAAGCGGCCGACGCACTCATCACCGCGATGGACAAGGCGATCGCCGCGAAGACGGTCACGTACGATTTCGCCCGCCTGATGGACGGCGCGAAGGAAGTGAAATGTTCGGAGTTCGGCGACGCGCTGATCAAAGCACTCTGATTCCGATTCGTCATGACAAACGGGCCGCGCATGCGGCCCGTTTCGTTTCTAGCGCGGGATGGCCAACCGCGGCCACGCAATCGACTTGCGCCGCAGCGCGCGGTTACGAACCGTCTTGCCGCGCGATCGCGGCGCACATAATTCCTTCACCGTTTCATGCGAAAGATACCCGCCGCTGAACAACTGCCCTTGCGCCAGCTGTGAGAGATTTTGCCAGAAGCCTTTCATAGCGATGTCTCCGTCCATGCCTTTCGAACGCAGACGATAGGCGCATTTCAGCCCGCAAAAAAGCGACGCTTTTGCAACCGATATGTGAATTCTACTCACCTTAGACGGTGCACATTCTGCCGCAGGGCAGCGAGCATCCGTCATAGCGCTCGGCGTATGATGACGGCCCCTTGCAACGCTGATCGATCAGGAGAATTCGATGAAAACCTCGCGCCTGCTGCTGATGGGAATGTGCAGCGCCATCGCCTTAGCTTCATCCTTGCCGACCGTCATGGCCGCGCCCGCCGCGAAGACCGAAGCGGCCGACGCGAAACTCGACAGCGTCATCGCCGGTACTTGGCGCGATCCGAAAAACGTCGCGCGCGACAAATATCGGCATCCGAAACAGACGCTCGAATTCTTCGGCGTGAAGCCGAACGTGACGCTCATCGAAATCACGCCCGCAGGTGGTTGGTATTCCGAAATCCTCGCGCCGTATCTCAGCGCGAGCGGCACCTACATCGCCGCCGTCGTCAAACCGAAAGCGAAAGACGGCGAAGACTCGCAGGACATGGACGCCATCCACAAAAAATTCGCCGGTGACGCGAACGAGTACGGCAAAGCCAAGTTCGTCGCGTACGACGGCAAAGCACCGAATCTCGGACCCGACAACTCCGCCGACATGGTCGTTACCTTCCGCAACGTGCATAACTGGGTGATGGCCGACACCGCGCCGCTGATGTTCAAGGCGTTCTTCTCCGTGCTCAAACCGGGCGGCGTGCTCGGCATCACCGATCATCGCGCGGCGAAAGGTGCTGATCTCGAGAAGATCAAGAAAACCGGCTATCTTCCCGAGGATTTCGTGATCAAACTTGCCACCGACGCCGGTTTCAAATTCGTCGGCAAAAGCGACATCAACGCGAACCCGAAAGACACGAAGAATTATGTGGAAGGCGTGTGGACGCTGCCGCCGAGCTTCGCGCTCAAGGACAAGGATCACGACAAGTACGCCGCGATCGGCGAATCCGACCGCATGACGCTCAAGTTCGTGAAGCCGGGTACCGACAAGATCTTCCACGGTTCCGCGGACAAGTGAGTTCGAGGATGCGGGCGGCACGCGCCGCCCGCATCCTCATCGACGCGGGTCGCGGATGCTGATCGCGCTCAACAAACCGTTCAACGTGATGTGCCAGTTCACCGATCGCAGCACGCCGCCGCGCCAGACGCTCGCGGATTTCGTGTCGAGCCGCAATGTCTATCCGGCCGGCCGTCTCGACTACGACAGCGAAGGCTTGCTGCTGCTCACCGACGACGGCGCGCTCGCAAAACGTCTCACCGATCCAAAATACAAAACGCAAAAAACCTATGCTGTTCAGGTCGAAGGCGAACCGCGCGACGAACACCTGATGCAGCTCGAACGTGGCGTCGCACTCAACGACGGCATGACATTGCCCTCAACGGCAAAACGTATCGCCGCGCCGACGTGGTTGTGGCCGCGCGATCCGCCGGTCCGCTTCCGCAAAACCGTGCCCGACGCGTGGATCGAACTCACCATCCACGAAGGTCGCAACCGGCAAGTGCGACGCATGACCGCCGCCGTTGGTCTGCCGACATTGCGTCTGATTCGGATACGCATCGGCGACGTCGAACTCGGTACGTTGCAGCCCGGGGAAACGAGAATCGAAAAATCATGACGGCATTCAAGGATCATTTTTCCGGCCACGCCGATATCTACCGCGAAGCGCGGCCGACGTATCCGCCGCAACTGTTCGCGTGGCTCGCGCAGCAAACGCCGGATCGCGAACTAGCGTGGGATTGCGGTTGCGGCAACGGACAGGCGACGGTCGCGTTGGCCGATCATTTCGCACGCGTCGTCGGCACCGATCCGAGCGCAACGCAAATCGATGCCGCGGAAGCGCGACCGAACGTCGATTACCGCGTCGAGCCCGCCGAGCATTCGTCCCTGGTCGGCGCGAGCGCGAGCCTCATCACCGTCGCACAAGCGCTGCACTGGTTCGACCACGCTGCGTTCTACACCGAAGTAAGACGCGTGCTCAAACCCAAAGGACTCCTGGCCGCGTGGACATATTCCGATTGCGCCACCGGCGATCCCGCCATCGACCGCATCAAGGACAAACTCTACGTCGATCTGACCGGACCTTACTGGCCGCCGGAACGCGTTCACGTCGACGCGGGGTATAAAACATTGCCTTTTCCCTTTGTGGACATTGCAACACCGGCTTTCCCGATGACGGCATCGTGGACTGTCGATCATTTGCTCGCCTACTTCCGTTCGTGGTCAGCAACGCAGCGCTACATAAAAGCGAAGAACGAAGATCCCGTCGGGCTGATCGAACCCGATCTCCGTGCCGCGTGGGGCGACGCAACCCGGCGTCGCGATGTGCGCTGGCAATTCCATCTGCGCTGCGGCAAATCCGATTGATCGTCCCGATTCCACAACTAATTTCTACACGCCGCAACGGAATGTCGCCGCGAGACGTTACAAGAACATCCGATTCCGTCCTTGGGAAAACTTGATGAGCACGACCGACGTCGCAAGAACCGAGTCCGACTGGCTCACACCGACCGAGCTGACCTTGCTCGGCGCGATCTGGGGCGGCTCGTTTCTGTTCATGCGCATCGCCGCGCCGGATTTCGGACCGATCGCGCTCGTCGAAGTCCGCATCGTGCTCGGCGCGTTGTCGCTGCTTCCGTTCCTGTGGCGCGCACGTCGCGCGATCAACGGCGCGTTGTGGCTGCGCCTCGCCATCGTCGGCGTCATGAATTCGGCAATTCCTTTCACGCTGTTCGCGTGGGGCGCGGAGCGCGCACCGGCAGGCATCGGCGCGATCGCGAATTCGATGACACCGTTATTCACCGCGCTCGTCGCGTTCGCCGTCTGGCGCGAAGCGATTTCACTGCGGCGTGGCATCGCACTGATCGTCGGCCTGATTGGCGTCGTGATTCTCGCCAGCGATCGCGTCAGCGGCTCCAACGTCATGCTCGCCGCGATTGCCGGCACCGTCGCGTCGTTTTGTTACGGCATCGCGGCGAATCTCACCAAACGCTGGCTCTCGACGATTCCACCCGCCGCCGCCGTCGCCGGCACGCAAACGTGTTCCGCGATTTTGCTCGCGCCGCTGGCACTCCTGAATTTGCCGACGGCGCCGGTGCCGCTTCATTCGTGGCTGTGCGCCGCCGCACTCGGCGTGCTGTGCACCGGCATCGCCTATTCATTGTTGTTCCGCCTCATCGCACGCGTCGGCGCCGCGCGCGCGATCACTTGCACGTATCTGATTCCGCTATTCGGCGTCGGCTGGGCGTGGCTGTTCCTCAACGAAGTGCCGACAGCGACGATGGCCATCGCCGGCGTTCTCATTCTGGGCAGCGTGATCGTGAGTCAGCGCGACGCGCGCTGACGATCAGCGATTCGTGAGCTGAATCTCGATGCGGCGATTTTTCGCGTATGCCGCTTCGGTGTCGGTGGGATCCAACGGCTGAAATTGTCCGAAACCGTTTGCTGACAAGCGATGCGCGGGAATGCCTTGCACGACGAGATATTTCACGATGGCAACGGCGCGCGCGGTCGACAGTTCCCAGTTCGAGGGAAATTGATCGGTGTGGATCGGCCGTTTGTCGGTGTGGCCGTCGATGCGCACCACCCAATCTAGGTTTGATGGAATTTCGGCGGAGACTTCGTTCAACGTTTGCGCGAGTTTGTCGAGGCTCGACTGCGCGGCGGGATTGAGATCGGCCGAGCCGGTGTCGAACAGGATATCGGTCGGCACGACGAAACGGTCGCCGATCACGCGGACGTCGCCGCGCGTGCCGAGCAGTTCGCGCAGTTTGCCGAAAAACTCCGAACGGTATTTTTCGAGCTGGTTGACCTTGTTCGCGAGCGCGAGATTGAGCTGTGAGCCGAGGTCGGCGAGCTTGACGTCCTTGTCCTTGATGCTCGCGTTGGCGAGATCGAGCGCGGCGGAAAGTTTGCTGAGCTGATCGCGCACGGCGGCGAGCTGGCGGTTGAGCAGTTCGACTTGCGCGGCGGACTTCGCGTTGAGGTCGGTCGCGCTGACGAGATCTTTTTTCGACGTATCGAGTTGCGTCGAAAGACTCGCGACTTGCTGTTCGAGTTGCGCTTTCAGTTCGCTGAGCGCGGCGATATCGGCATTGAGTTTCGCCGCTTCGGCGTTGACGATGTCGAGTTGCGATTTTGCCGCGTCGCGATCGGTCGTCGCGGTGCCGAGCGATGCGGAAAGCTCGTCGGCCTTCACTTTGAGATCCTTGTTCGCGCCTTCCGCGAGTGAGAGTGTTTTCGACAGCTGCGCGATCTGCGCGTTGAGTTGCGCGAGCGCTTCGTTTTTTCCGGCAATTGTCTGCGACAGCACAAACTGGCCGATCGCAAAAAGTAGCAACACGAACACCATCACCAGGATCAGCGACGACAACGCGTCGACGAATCCGGGCCAAATGTCGAGCGAGCGTCGACGACGCGCGAGTGAGTTCACAACGGCGCGCCACTGCGTTTGTTGTCGACCGCCGCGGCGATGGTGCGCGAAAGCAATCGCAATTCGCTGCGCAATTCATCGGACAAGCGCGAGCCTTCGTTCGGCGCGGCGGCGAGCGCTTTCAGCACGTTTTTCAATTCTTCCTGCGTTTCGGACATGCCGCGAATCTCCCGCGATTCGCGGCCGAGTACATCGGTCAGGCGCGTGAGTTGTGTATTGAGTTCGGCGAACTGTTCGCTCGAATGGCGTCGTTCGCGTTCGGATTCGATCAACGCGCGCTGCATGCGTTCGAGTCCGTCGGCGGTCTGCTCGAGCAACGCTTGCACGTAGGCGGGAACGCCGACGTCGGCGTCTGTCTGCAGCGAGCCGGAAGACAGTTTCGTCATGCCCGACAACCAGTCTTCGAGTTCGTTGTAGAAACGGTTTTGCGCGTGGCCGGCCTGCAGGTCGAGAAAACCGAGCACGAGCGAACTGGCGAGGCCGAACAGTGACGTCGAAAAACTGGTCGACATGCCGGACAACGGCTGTTTCAGGTTTTCCTTCAGCTGAGCGAACATCGCGGCGGGATCGCTGCCGGTGCCGAGCGAGCCGATGATGTCGGCGACCGAGCGGATCGTTTCGAGCAATCCCCAGAACGTGCCGAGCAGGCCGAGGAATATCGCCAGTCCGATGAGGTAGCGCGACAGATCGCGCGATTCCTCGAGACGTAGATACACGCTGTCGAGAATCGAACGCAGCGACGGCGTGGACAGCGAAAACCTCGCGCGTTCGCGTCCGGCGAACATGCGCGCCATCGGCGCGAGCAGTTTCGGTTTCGTCGGCAGCGGACGGTCGGGCGGCGAGCGCTTGAACAGCTCGATCCATTCGACATCGCTCGTGAGCAGGAACACCTGCCGGAAATTGACGACGATGCCGGCGATCAGCACGGCCAGAATCACGCCGTTGAAAAACGGATTCGCCTGAAAATTCTGGATGAGCTTCGCGGAGAGCAGCACGCCGAGTGCTGCGACCGCGATAAGAAATCCGAGCATCCAGACGAAAACGCTGGTCGGTTTGGTCATGACGGCTCTCGCAGGAGATTCGGAAATTCGATGCATCTTGGATTCGACTGGTTGCACGCGCGTTGGTTCCTCAGCGGCGCGCGGTTCGCGGCTTGGCGCGCGCGGTCGGCGTGGCGGACCACGGATCGGCTGGCCACGGATGTTTCGGGTAGCGGCCTTTGAGTTCTTTTTTCACTTCCGGATACGTGCGATCCCAGAAACTGCGCAAGTCCTGCGTCACCTGAATTGGCCGCTGCGCGGGCGACAGCAGATGCAGCGTCAACGGCACTTTGCCTTTCGCGATGCGCGGTGTGTCGGCGAGGCCGAACAATTCCTGCAGCTTGACCGCAAGCACCGGCGGCTTGCCGGATTCGTACACGATGCGATGGGATTTTCCACTCGGCACGACAATCGATTCCGGTGCGAACTCGTCGAGCCCGCGACGCTGGCTGTGCGTGAGGCGCGACATCAACGCTTCGCCGAGCAACGCCGGCGTCACCGCTTCGAGTCGCGTCTTGCCGTTGAGAAATGGGCCGAGCCATGTTTCGACCGATGCGAGCAACGCGTCGTCCGACACGTCCGGCAGTTCGAGTTCGGGCGCCCACGCACTCGCGCTGGCGATTCGTGCGCGCAACGCAAGCATCGCATCGCTCCACGGCAGTTGCGCAATGCCGAGCGAACGAATCGCGGCGAGCAGACTCGCGTGCGCGTCCTCCGGATTGGTCGGCACGCGTTGTTGTTCGAGCGTCAGATCGGCGAAGCGCACGATGTTCGATGCTTCGGCCGCGCGTGTCGTGTCATTCCAGCGCACCACGCGTTCGCGCACGATGCGGTCGCCGAAATCGCGTTCGAGACGCGCCGCGTCGAACGGCACCGCGGCGGTGATGAGGCTGTCGCGCTCCGCGTAGTTGAGATCGATGACGACGAGCCAACGCGATTCGAGCAGATCGCTGGCCGGATGCAGGTGCGCGCCGCGACCGTTGCTCAGCCGGAACCGGCGCACATCTTGTTCGTCGCGTTTGGCGATTCGATCGGGATACGCATGCATCAAAAGATTACCGATGTCGTCGTCATCGATATCGCCGACATCGCGCGACACCGGACGGCCCATCGCTTCGAGTCGCTGACGCCAGCTTTTCGCGGCTTGATCGATCATGCGTAACGCGCCCGCGTCGGCGTCGTGAATCTGCGCGGCTTTGGCGCCTTCGCGACGCACGGCCGCGAGCGCGACCCAGCGTTCGGCGAAATCGTCGCTGCGCATGCGTTCGCCACGCAGCGGATTGCGCGCGTCGATCAGCGCAATCGCATCGCACGCCAGCGCGCGGCGGTTCGGCGGCGCGCGCAACGCGGCGGCGGCAAGCCGCGGCGCGCTGCCGAGTCTGAGCATGTCGCGTCCGAGCGGTGTGATGCGGCATTCATCGTCGAGCGCGCCGAGCAGCGCGAGCAGATCGCGCGCACTCGCGAACGCGCCGGATTGCGGCACATCGAGCCATCTCAGATTCGTCGAACCCCACGCGGCGATGTCGAGCGCGAGACCCGACAGTTCGACTTGCGCGATTTCCGGTCGACGCGCGGTTTCGAGCCGTTTGCTTTCCGGCCACAGCCGATACGCGACACCGGCGGCGACACGCCCCGCGCGACCGGCGCGCTGATCGGCGGACGCTTGCGAAATCGCGACGGTTTCGAGTCGTGTGAATCCGGTGTTCGGATCCAGACGCGGCTCACGCGCCAGACCGAGATCGATCACGACGCGAATGCCGGGCAACGTCACGCTCGATTCGGCGATGTTGGTCGCCAGCACGACGCGGCGTTTGCCGTCGCGCGATGGCGCGAGCGCGGTGTGTTGATCGGCGAGCGCGAGATCGCCGTGCAGTGGAATCAGGTCGACGTTGCCGATGCCTGACAACGCATATGCCGCGCGTTCGATCTCGCGACGGCCCGGCAGGAAGACGAGTACGTCGCCCTCGCGCGTGTGCAGCGCGACGTCAAGTACGCGCCGCAGATGCGGCATCCATTCTTCGTTTAACCGTGCCGACGAATAGTCGACGTGCACCGGAAAACTGCGGCCTTCGCTGGTGATGCGCGGCGCGTCGAACCAGCGCGCGATGCGTTCGCCGTCGAGCGTGGCC
>DATBAU010000301.1:0-6625 GCA_036271355.1 Rudaea sp.
GGACGCATCCTCGTGCAAGCCGGCAATCTGGTGAAAGCCAACGACACGCAACCGCTGCTCACCATCAACGAGCTTTCGCCGATCTACGTGAATTTCTCGGTGCCGGGCGAATACGTCGACCGCGTGCGCAACGCGCAGGCCAAGGGCAAGCTGCCGGTGTACGCGTCCGGACAAGGTCTGGATGGACGTATAGATGGCCAATTGTCGTTCGTCGACAACGCGGTCGATCCGTCCACGAACACGGTGAAATTGCGTGCGAGTTTTCCGAATGCGGATGAACGCCTGTGGCCCGGCGAGTTCGTCAACACGACGCTCACGCTCGGCACCGACAGCAACGCGCTCGTCGTGCCCGACGCGGCGGTCAAGGCCGGGCCGAACGGCAACTACGTGTTCGTGATCGGTGCGGACAGCAAGGCGCAGCAGCGCGACGTGAAAGTCGTGCGCAGCGTCAACGGCGAAACGATGATTTCGGACGGGTTGGCCGAAAACGACACGGTCGTGACGGACGGGCAATCGCGTTTGATCAACGGCACCAAGGTCGCGGCGCGTAACGACGAGAAGACGGCGGCGAAATGAATTTGTCCTCCATCTTCGTGCTGCGTCCGGTGATGACGACGCTGCTCATGATCGGCATCCTCGTGTTCGGTGCGGTCGGTTACAAATTGCTGCCGGTTTCCGATTTGCCCAATGTGGATTTCCCGACGATCCAGGTCACCGCCCAGTTGCCGGGTGCGGCGCCCGACACGATGGCCTCGGCGGTCGCCACACCGCTGGAAAAACAGTTCTCGACGATTCCTTCGCTCGATTCGATGACGTCGGTCAGCGGCATCGGTCAATCGCAGATCACGTTGCAGTTCACGCTCGAACGCAACATCGACGCGGCGGCGCTCGACGTGCAGTCGGCCATTTCGGCGGCGCTGAAACAATTGCCGCCGACGATGACCACGCCCCCGACGTTCCGCAAAGTGAATCCGGCCGATGCGCCGATCTACTTCATCGGCATGCAGTCCGACACGCTGCCGCTTTCGAAGGTCGACGAATACGGCGAATCGCTGCTCGCGCAACGCCTGTCGATGATCGAAGGCGTCGCGCTGGTGAATGTGTACGGCTCGGCGAAACACGCCGTGCGCATCGATCTGGATCCGGGCGCGATGGCGGCGCGCGGACTCGGCATCGACACCGTGGCGAACGCGGTCAGTAACGGCAACGTCAATCTGCCGACCGGCACGTTGTACGGCAGCGACCGCACGTACACGGTAATGGTCAATGGACAGTTCGAGGCCGCGAAACCTTTCGCGGATCTCATCGTCAGCTATCAGAACGGCGCGCCGGTGCGTTTGCGCGACATCGGCACCGTGTACGACGGCATCCAGAACGACAAGCTCGCGGCGTGGGTGAACGGTCAGCGCGGCGTGCTCCTCGCGATCCAGAAACAGCCGGGCGTGAACACCATCGCGGTGGTTCAGCGCATCAAACAGGTGTTGCCGGGATTCAAGAAGCAGTTGCCGGCCGGTGTATCGCTAAAGGTGTTCTACGATCGCACCGAAAGTATTCGCGCGTCGGTCGACGACGTCGAGTTCAGCCTGATGCTCGCGCTGGGCCTCGTCGTGCTGGTCATCTTCGTATTCCTGCGCAACTTGTCGGCGACGATCATTCCGTCGCTGGCGTTGCCGATGTCGATCGTCGGCACGTTCGCGATCATGTATCCGTTCGGCTACAGCCTCGACAATCTTTCGCTGATGGCGCTGACGTTGTGCGTCGGCTTCGTCGTCGACGATGCGATCGTGATGTTGGAAAACATCGCGCGCCACATGGAAATGGGTAAACCACCACTCCAGGCGACGTTCGACGGCGCGAAGGAGATCGGATTCACGATTTTGTCGATGACGCTGTCGCTCGCCGCCGTGTTCATCCCGATCATGTTCATGAGCGGCATCATCGGACGCTTGCTGCACGAGTTCGCCGTGACCATCGTCGCGGCGGTGCTCGTGTCGGGATTCGTGTCGCTGAGCCTCACGCCGATGCTATGCAGCCGCATGCTGAAATCGCACGCTGGCGAAAAGCACGGGCGCATGTACCAGGCCTTCGAGAACCTGTTCGACGGCATGCAGAATTTCTACAAGCGTACGCTGCAAACGGCGTTGGCGCATCGTGGCATTGTCATCGTCGGGTTCGTGGCGATCATCGCGGCGACAGCGGCGCTGTTCATGCTCGTGCCGAAAGGCTTTTTGCCGAGCGACGACACCGGACAATTGTTCGTGTTCACCGAAGCCGATCAGGATGTCGGTTTCGACGAGATGGCGCGCAAGCATAACGAAGCGGCGAAGATCATCCGCGACGATCCGAACATCGCCGGCGTGATGGCGTTCATCGGCGTGTCCGGCAGCAGCGCGACGCTCAACGTCGGCCGCATGATCGTCACATTGAAACCGCGCAGCGAACGCGGATCGCCGGACGACGTGATTCAGGAACTGCGTCCGAAACTGCAGGGGATTCCCGGCTTCAAGGTCTATTTGCAGAACATCCCGATCATCCGCATCGGCGGACAGCTCACCAAGACTCAATATCAATACACACTGCAGGACATCGACACGAAAGAACTGTTCGCGTTCGTGCCGAAACTCGTCGATGCGGTTTCTAAACTTCCGGGATTCCAGGACGTCACCAGCGATCTTCTGATCGCCACGCCCGAGATGGACGTGAAGATCGATCGCGACGCGGCCGCCGCCGTCGGCGTGACGGCGAACCAGATCGAGAGCGCGTTGTATACCGCGTTCGGTCCGCAACAGGTGTCCACGATCTACACGTCGATCGATCAGTACTGGGTGCTGATGCAAGTCGATCCGAAACGGCAGAACGATCCGTCCGTGCTTGGTCAACTCTACGTCCATTCCGCCAACGGACAACTCGTCCCGCTGTCGGCGGTGGCGCGTTTCGAAAAATCGGTCGGTCCGGCGTCGATCAGCCATCTCGGCCAGGTGCCGTCGGTGACGTTGTCGTTCAATCTCGCGCCCGGTGTTTCGCTGAGTCAGGCGGTCGAGCGGCTCGATGCATCCGTCGCGCAACTGAAGATGCCCGACACGATCACCGGTTCGTTCCAGGGCACCGCGCAGGCATTCCAGTCGTCGATCTCGAGCATGGGCTCGCTGTTGCTGTTCGCGGTGTTCGTGATCTATCTCGTGCTCGGCATTCTGTACGAAAGTTTCATCCATCCGTTGACGATTCTTTTCGGCGTGCTTACCGCCGCGTTCGGCGCGATGCTCACGCTGCTCATCTTCCACATCGACCTGAATCTTTATTCGGCGGTGGGTCTCATCATGCTGATCGGCATCGTGAAGAAGAACGCGATCATGATGATCGACTTCGCCATCGAAAAGCAGCGCGACGGCGAATCGCCGGAGGATGCGATCTTCGACGCGTGCATCGTGCGTTTCCGTCCGATCATGATGACCAGCTTCGCTGCGCTCATGGGCACGCTGCCGATCGCGCTGGGTTTGGGTGCCGGTGCCGAATCGCGCCGTCCGCTCGGCGTGGCGGTGGTCGGCGGACTACTCACTTCGCAAGTCCTCACGCTCTACCTGACGCCCGTGATCTATCTGTACTTCGAGCGTCTGCAGGAATGGGTGCAGCATTGGCGCGGCAAGAAAAAAACGAAGGGTTTGGACAGCGCCAACGTTCCCGCCGAACAACACTGAGTTACTTCCGACGGATACGGTCGAGCGGCACCATCGGCTAGGATGCGCACTGCATTCCAGGGGATTGACCATGAAACCGTTGCCTATCCTGACGCGCTCCGCGCTCGTCGTGGCCGTCGCGCTGGCCGTTGTGTTGTCCGGTTGCAACCGCGCGCCGAACGAAACCGCGCCAGTGGCGGCGACGCCTGCCGCGAAACCTGCTGCTAAACCCGACGTCGTCGCGGCGAACATCGACACCTCGGTCAATCCCGGCGACGACTTCTTCCAGTTCGCCAACGGCGCATGGCTCAAGTCGAATCCGATCCCGCCGTCCGAAGCATCGTGGGGCATCGGTTTCGTCGTGCGCGACGACCTGTACGACAAGCTGCGCAAGATCAGCGAAGACGCCGCGAAATCGCCCGGCACGGCCGGCAGCGACGAGCAAAAGATCGGCGACTACTGGGCCGCCGCCGTCGACGAACAACTCGCCGACCAGCAAGGCATCACGCCGCTGAAAAACTATCTCGACCGCATCGACGCGGCCAACGACATGCAGGGCGTGCTCGACGCCGCGTTCGATCTGCGCCGCCTCAACGTCGACGTGTTCTACGACTTCGAAGTCTCGCAGGACGAACGCGCCAGCGACGTGATGGCGCTGCATCTCGATCAGGGCGGACTCGGCTTACCGGATCGCGACTACTACTTCAAGGACGAAGAAGGCATCGTCAAGGTTCGCGCGGCCTACGTCGCGCACCTTCAACACGTGTTCAAGCTGCTCGGCGCGGACGACGCGGCCGCCGCGAACAGCGCGAAGCAGGTGATGGCGTTCGAGACGGCGCTCGCGAAAGTGTCGCGCGAACTCGCCGACCGCCGCGATCCGATCAAGAACTACAACAAGATGGCGCCGGCCGATCTGACGCAGAAATACACGCCGTCGATCGACTGGACGAAACGGTTCGGCGGATGGGATCTGTCGCCGAGCTACGTCATCGTCGGTCAGCCGGAATTTTTCGGCGGTCTCGAAGCGCAGCTCAAGCAAACGCCGGTTCCAGTGCTCCGCGATTATCTGCGGGTGCATCTGGTCGATCGTTTCGCGCCGTTCCTCGACAAGAATTTCGACGCGGAAAATTTCGACTTCTACGGCCGCACGCTGACTGGCCAGAAAGAACAGAAGCCGCGCTGGAAACGCGCGCTCGATTCGGAGAACCGCGCGATCGGCATGATCCTCGGCCGTCTGTTCGTGAAGGAATATTTTTCCGAAGCGGCGAAGAAACGTTACAACGATCTCGTCGAAGCCGTGCGTACGGCATACGGCGAACGCATCGATCACCTCGACTGGATGAGCGCCGCGACGAAAGCCAAAGCGCATGAAAAACTCGCGGCGGTGACGAAGAAAGTCGGCTATCCGGACAAGTGGAAGGATTATTCGACGCTCACCATCGCGCGCAATTCGTACGCCGAAAATGCGCTCGCCGCCTCGCGCTGGCGTTTCGACGATCGCCTGTCGAAGTTCGGCAAGCCGGTCGATCGCACCGAATGGGGCATGACGCCGCAAACCTACAACGCGTACTACAACCCGTCGAACAACGAGATCGTCCTGCCCGCCGCGCAGTTCGCGATTCCGGGTTTCACCGACGCGGAACTCGACGATGCGATCGTCTACGGCTACGCAGCCGCATCGACCATCGGTCACGAAATGACGCACGGCTTCGACGACGAAGGACGCCAGTTCGACGCCAGCGGAAATCTGACCGACTGGTGGACGAAGGACGACGCCGAAAAATTCCAGAAACGCGCCGACGTGATGGTGAAACAGTTCGACGCGTACGAACCGCTGCCCGGCTTGCACGTGAACGGACGCGCCGCACTTGGCGAGAACATCGCCGATTACGGCGGCCTGCTCATCGGCCTCGATGCATTCAAGAAAACCGATCAATACAAGAAAGGCGAGAAGATCGCCGGCTACACACCGCTGCAGCGTTTCTTCCTCGGCTACGCGTTGTCGTGGCTGTTCGAAACCAACGACGCGATGCTGCGCCGCTCGCTGCTGAGCGACGTCCACGCGCCGCCGAAGTGGCGCACGAACGGTCCGTTATCGAACATGCCGGATTTCTGGACCGCGTTCGACGTGAAGCCGGGTCAAGCGATGCGTCGCGCGGATGCCGATCGCGTCGACATCTGGTGATCGAATGTCGAAACGCGACTATGCTTCGCGTTTCGCCATTGGAAACATCATGCGCAAGACACTACTCGCTGCCGCGCTCGCGTCCCTTGTCGGCGCGGCGCACGCCAATGATGTCGTCATCCACGCTGGCACGCTGATCGATGGCGTATCGGAAACGCCGCGCCACGATGTTTCCATCGTCGTGCGCGACGATCGCATCGTTTCGGTCGATGCAGGATTTACGTCGCCAGCGGGTGCGAAAGTCGTCGATCTATCGCACGCAACGGTGCTGCCGGGTTTCATCGACTGCCACGTGCACATTTCGGCCAAGCTGCCGAGCCGCGTGAATGCGATCGAAGACTGGCTCACGCACAACGATCTCGACCGTGCGTTCGACGCCGCCGTTTTCATGCGCCAGCTGCTGCAGCAAGGGTTCACAAGCGCGCGCGATGTCGGCGGTGGCGACGAAACCGTCGCCGTGCGCGACGCGATCGAAGCCGGCAAGATCGCGGGTCCGCGATTGTGGGTGTCGCTCGAACCGCTCGGCGCGACCGCCGGACACAACGATCCGCGCAACGGTTTGGATCAATCGCTCGCGCATGAAGGCTGGGAAAACGGTCGCGTCGACACGACGGACGAAGCGCGCATTCGCGTTCGCGAGCACAAACGGCGCGGCGCGGACCTGATCAAGATGATGCCGTCGGGCGGCATCGCCTCGACCGGTGACGATCCGCGCACGCAGACCATGACGAACGACGAAATGCGCGTCGTCGTCGAAACCGCGCAT
>DATBAU010000302.1:0-12563 GCA_036271355.1 Rudaea sp.
GCGAGTTCCGGCTGCGGATTCAACTGCTCGACGGCGCGCGTCATCCCGAGCATCGTCGCGTGAAAAATATTCAGCCGGTCGATGTGATCGACATCGATGACGACGACGCTGAATGCGATCGCGCGTTCGCGAATGCGCGCAGCGAGCGTTTCGCGACGTTCGGCCGAGAGCACTTTCGAATCGGCCAAACCATTAACCCGGCGCTGCGGATTGAGGATCACCGCGGAAACCACAACGGGACCGGCCAGCGGCCCGCGTCCGGCTTCGTCGACGCCGGCGGTCATCAGCGGCCAGGTTTTACTCATGCAGCACGTTCAATTCGTGGAATAGTCGGTTGTGATACGAATCTACCATGGGCTGATTCGCGCAATCCAGATAGTAGCCTTTGCAGCGATCGCGCATCAGCGCGTTGGCTTGGAACGCGTCGTCTTTCTTCACGCCGGCGATGTCGAGGATCACGCTCGCGGCGAAGCTCAGGTCCATCGCGTCGTATTTGAAATCGCGCGCGGGTTTGTAATTGGTCTTGAGCATGAAGTAGGTGATGAAATTCGGATCGTTCACGGTCGCCGGGACTGTCTTGTCGATGCTGCGGATCGCGCCGTCGAATGAGGGCTGATGATCGCCGAAGTGAAACAGCAGCGCGGGGCGCGGTCCGTCGAGCAACGTTTTTTCGATGTGCGTGATGGCGGCGTCGGAACCCTCGAGTCGCTGCAGATAATTGCCGAGATTGATGTTGAGCCAGTCGTCGAGTCCTTTCGGCGGAAATTTTCCGGCGAACAACGGATGGTTGTACGGCGGCGGTAGTTTCTCCAGCGGCGTCATATGGGGGCCGTGCTGCCGCAACGTCAGCATCATTACGAACAATGGCTGCTTGCCGATTTTCGCTTTCTCGTCGGCGTAAATTCGGTCGAAGACCTGTACCAGATCGCTGTCCGGCGATTCCCACGACAATCCGTAATCTTCGCCGTCGTAAAACTTGTCGAATCCGTACGCCGCGTAGGCGTTGCGCGCGTTGATGAATTCACCGTTCATCGGATAGATCGCGATGGCGCGATAGCCGGCCGCTTTCAGCACGCGCGGCAGCGATGTGGTCGTGAGCGGCGCGAGGTTATACGGTGCGTAAAGTCCCGCTTCCCCGAACGTGTTGTGGTTGAGGCCGGTGAGCAGCGCGAATTCGCTCGTCCACGTGCCGCCGCCCCACACGTGCACGGTCAGCGGGCCGTGCGCGCGCGTGCGGCCGTCCGCGTCGAACATGCGGCGGTTGCATTGCGGAATCGTGCAGACCGGCAGCATGTGCGGATCGAACGTGCTTTCCTCGAGGATGGCGACGATGTCCGGAAATTCCTGCGGCGCGGCGAGCTTGTCGTCCTGCGTGCACGGATGATCGCGGCAGGTCGGCGGATTGTCGCTCGCGATCTGGCTCCATCCGAGCGAGTTGTCCGCGTCGGTGAGAACCGGCGGAATGTGGATTTGCGTCTGATAGAACGAAGTGAAGAAATCGACGAGATAATTCTTGTCGTTCATTAGCGCCCACATGCCTTTCGCGAACACGTCACCGAAAGGTCCTTGCGGCGAGTCGATCACGAGGGCGAGGGCAATCGTCGCGAGCACGCCGAGTGATTGAACGATGCGTCGCGTTTTCGTACCAAGCGAGGCGAACAGACGCGGCGGATCCAGCCACCACGCGACGACTGCCAGCCCCGGAATCAGGATCGCGCCACCGACCAGCGCGATCATGATGCTCGGGTAGCGCGTGGCGACTTCGAGCAGATCCTTGTTGACGAAATAAACGAGATCCGGCGCGAGCAGCGGCGTGGTGAGATAGTGGAATTTCAGCGTTCCGGCGATCAGAAGACTGCCGAAGACGATGCTCGACAACGCTAGCGAAAACGCGATGCGACGCGTGGCGAATGCGACGAGCAAGGCGATATCGAGAAGCAGCGCGACGCCGAACAGTTGCTCTGGGAGGTCGCCGTTGGTGAGCGGTCCGGCGGTGAGCAGAAGCATGAATGCCGTGACGGAGAGTATCGTCACGAAGCGCGCGCGACGCATCGCTGCCGTTTCGCGTTTGCGATCCTCGGCGGAGCGACGAAAGGCAATCTTCAACGTGCGGTGCCCGTGGCGAGAAGGTCGGCGACGGCTGCGGCGGCGCTGCCGCGCGGTGCGAGCAGGCTTTCGTGCAAGCTGCGAAAGGTGGCGAGCAGTTCGGGATCGATGCGACGCGTGCGAAGCATCGGCAGAAGCGCATTCGCGAGTGCGGGTGCGGTGCAGTCGTTCTGCATCAGCTCCGGCACGATCATGCGTCCGGCGAGTATATTTGGCAAAGAGTATACATTTGCAGGAAGAATACCGAATTTCTTGACGATCCAGTGCGTCAGCGCATTGATGCGATAGGCGACGACCATCGGTCGTTTCGCCAGCATCGCTTCGAGCGCAGCGGTGCCGGATGCGAGCAGGATGGCGTCGGCGGCGATCATCACGGTTCGCGCTTGTCCATCGACGATACGCACGTCGAGCGATGGAAATTCCGCGGCCATCGTTTCGATGGCGCGCCGGCAATTCGCGTTCGCCGCGGGGACCACGATGGCCAAGTCCGGAATTTGCCCGCGCAGAGTTTTTGCCGCATCGAAAAAGATGCGCGCGAGCCGATTGATTTCGCCGAGGCGGCTGCCGGGCAGAACCGCGAGCATCGGCGTCTCATCAGCGATCCCGAGTTCGTGTCGCGCGGCGGCCTGATCGGGTTCCATCGCGAACTGTCGCGCGAGCGGATGCCCGACGAAACGCGCGTCGACGTGGTGCTTCGCGTAGATCGGCGGTTCCATCGGAAACAGGCACAGCACGCCGTCGGCGCTGGAACCGATTTTGTCGGCGCGTTTTTCGCGCCACGCCCAGATCGACGGACTCACATAATGAATCGTGCGCACGCCGGCGCGTTTGAGTTCGCGTTCGATGCGCAGATTGAAATCGGGCGCGTCGATGCCGATGAATGCGGCGGGTTTTTCGCGCAGCGTGCGGTCGATCACGTCGCGGCGAACGCCGAACAACGTCGGCAGATGTTTGATCACCTCGACGAAGCCCATCACGCTGAGTTTCTCGCTCGGCTGCCACGCCTTCATGCCTGCGGCGACCATCTTCGGACCGGCCACGCCGGCGAAGCGCGCCGTTGGAAAACGCTCGAGCAACGTTTCGATCAAATCCGCGCCGAGCAGATCGCCTGACGCTTCCCCTGCCACCAGAACGAACAGTGGACTCGCGTCCGTCGTCATCGAAACAGGGGACGCTGTCCGCTGTTGATGAAATCGAGCATCGCTTGCACGTCCGGCGCGTCGGGCGCGGCGCGGGCGAGTTCGGCTTTTGCTTCTTCGAGCGTCAGGCCGGACGTGTAGATGGTTTTGTAGGCGCGGCGGATCGACGCGATTCGATCGGGCGAAAAACCGCGGCGTTTCAATCCTTCGCTGTTGATGCCGCGCGGGCGTCCATATTCCACGCCGGCAAGCATGAACGGCGGCAAGTCACCATTGAGGTGCGTGCCCATCGCGAGGAATGCGTGACTGCCGATGCGGCAAAACTGATGCGCGCCGGAATAGCCGGAGAAAATGACGTGATCGCCGACTTCGACGTGGCCCGCAAGTGTCGCGCCGTTCGAGAAAACGACGTTGTCGCCAACCTGGCAATCGTGCGCGATGTGGCAGTACGCCATGATCCAGTTGTCGTTGCCAATGCGCGTGGTGCCGCCGCCGTCGCCAGTACCGCGGTTGATCGTGACGAACTCGCGGATCATGGCACGCTCGCCGATGACGAGTGCCGAGCGTTCGCCTTTGAACTTCTTGTCCTGCGGATCCGCGCCGACCGACGCGAACTGGAAGATATGCGCTTCGCGGCCGATTTTCGTCGGGCCCTGGATGACGACGTGCGGACCGATGATGCTGTCGTCGCCGATGTCGACGTTGGCGCCGATGACGGTGTACGCGCCGACGCTGACGTTCGCGCCGAACCGCGCGCCCGGATCGATGACCGCTGTCGGATGAATGCCGCCGGTCGATGCGCTGACGTGATCGAGTCCGCTGTGATTGGACATTATTGCGGACGCTCCGCGCATAGCAGTTCGGCTTCGGCGACTTTCTTGTCGCCGACATGCGCCGTGCAGATGAACTGGCCCATTTTGCGGATCGTGCGGCGCAGTTCGACGTTGAGGATCAGCTGATCGCCCGGCACGACGAGCGCGGTAAATTTCGCGTTGTCGACCTTGACGAGATAGAACAGACGCTTGCTGTTTTTTTCCTGCGCGGAAAGAAAGATGAGCAGTCCGCATGCCTGCGCGAGCGCTTCGACGATCAGCACGCCCGGCATCACCGGATGTCCGGGGAAATGGCCGTTGAAAAAAGGTTCGTTGATGGTGACGTTCTTCAACGCCTTGACGTGTTTGTCCGGCGTGAGTTCGAGCACGCGGTCCACCAGCAAAAACGGATAGCGGTGCGGCAGAAGCTGCTGGATGTCTTCGACGTTCACCGGCAGCTTGAAACCCGTGTTTTCGTTCATCGTTTGAATCCTTTCTCGAGATGTGCGACTCGGCGGAACAGCTCGTCGAGGTGGCGGAAGCGCACGGCGTTCTTGCGCCACACGCCCGATTCCTGCGACGGCAATCCCGACGAGTATTCGCCGGCCTTGTCGATCGATTGCGTGACCATGGCTTTCGCGGTGATGCGTACATTATCCGCGATCGTGATGTGGCCGAGTATCCCCGCGTCGCCGCCGATCAGGCAGTAGCGGCCGATGCGTGCGCTGCCGGCGATGGCCGAACATCCCGCCATCGCGGTGTGCGCGCCGATGTGCACGTTGTGCGCGATCTGGATCTGGTTGTCGAGACGCACGTCTTCTTCGAGCACGGTGTCTTCGAGCGCGCCGCGGTCGATGGTGGTGTTGGCGCCGATCTCGCAATCGTCGCCGATGCGAACGCCGCCGAGTTGCGGCACTTTGATCCAGTGATCGCGCTCGAAGGCGAGCCCGAAACCGTCCGCGCCGAGCACGGCGCCGGAATGGATGATCACGCGTTTGCCGAGGGTGACGCGTGTGACCAGCGTGACGCGCGCTTTCAATCGCGATTGCGCGCCGACGATGCAATGCGAACCGATTACGCAGCTCGCACCGATCTGCGCGCCATCCTCGATCACGGCGCCATCTTCGATCACGCACAGCGGACCGACACTCGCCGTCGGTGCGACGCGCGCGGTCGGCGCGACGATGGAACTCGGATGGATGCCGACATTGTCGGAGGTCGTACTTTCGAACAGCGCGGCGATCTTGGCGTAGGCGACGTACGGATCGGGCGCGAACAGTGCGTTGCCGTGCCAGGCATCGGCATCTTCTTCGCGCAGCACGATCACGCCGGCGCGGCTGTGTGCCAATTCTTTTCGGTATTGCGCGTTGGACAGGAAACTGAGTTGGTCGCTCGTCGCGGACGCGAGCGTGCCGACGCCGGTCACGCGCTTTGCGCCATCGCCGCGCAGCGTCAGGCCGAATCGCTCGGCCAACGCCGAGAGCGAAGGAGGCGAGGGGATCGTCATGGTGTCGGCGGAGCGGCTCTTGCGTGGCGCAGGCGATCGAGCACCGCGTCGGTGATGTCGATGCGTGGACTCGCGTAGACAACAGGGCTCGTCACGATCAGGTCGTAGCCGTTGGTGTGCGCGTATTCGACCACGGCGTTGTTGATCTCCTGCCAGATCTTGTCGCGCTCGGCGAGCGCGCGGGCGTTGAAGTCGTTGTGCAGATCGTCGCGGCCGCGTTTGATGGAACGTTCGAGCGAATCGATTTCGCGCTTGAGTGCTTCGGCGTCGGGCTTGCTCATGATCGCGCCGTCGCGGTCGTAGCGCTGACGCAGCGTTGTCAGACGCGTCTCGTCGGCCGTCAGCGCCTGATCACGCGTTGCGAATTCCTTCTGCAGCCGGCTTTGGCTTTCAACCATTTGCGGTGCGTTGTCGATAAGGCGCTTGAAGTCCGCGTAGCCGATCTTCTCCGCCGCCGCCTGCGCGCAGGCATAGCCCGGACCGAGCGCGCACACCAGCAAAAACACGGCCAGCAGGCGTGCGCCGATGCCGCGTCGTCCGCCTGCCGTTGCCCTCACCCGTGTGCCTCGTCTGCTGCGTCGGATCGTGGCGGACTCGCCCCTCAAGTCCGCCGCACCCTATCTTAACCCAGCGCACCCGCCCGGCGGCTAGCGGGGCGGGCGATTTTAACGGGGCGGCTCAATAGGTTGGCGTCAGAACGTGCTGCCGAAGTTGAACTGCAGGCTTTCGCCGATATCGCCGGGCTTGCTGCGGATCGGACGGCCGATGTTGATCACGATCGGCCCGACCGGCGCCTGCCAGTGCAGCGAGAAGCCGGTCGACGCGCGCAGATCGCCGAACGAGAAGCTGCCGTTGTCGTAAATGCACGCGGTCGATGCTAGCGAGGTTGCCGCGCCCGGGACGCAGTTGATGTTGCCGAGCGAATGGTTGTGCACGTTGAAGACGTTGCCGACGTCGAGGTACCACGACAGGCGTGTGGTCGTGTCGTCTTTCACGAACGGCGTCGGGAAGATCACTTCGGCCGACCCGACCGTCTTCAGGTTTCCGCCGAACGGCTGACGGCATTCAGAGCCGTCGAACGCGGTGGCGCAAACGACCGAGGTGCCGAACGGTCCGAGGGTGTTGTCGCGGAAACTGCGCACGTCGGAAATGCCGCCGGCGTAGAAGTTCTCGAAGAACGGCAGACCGCTCACCTTGATCGGCAGATGCGTATTGGGATCGATGCCATCGGCGTCGCGATAGGTGTTGCCGTAGCCGATCGTGGCCGAGCCCTCGAAGGTCAGCGCGCTCGAAATCGGAATGTACTGCGCGTAACGATAGACCAGTTTGTAGTATTCGACGGTCGATCCCGGCAGCGCGACTTCCGCGGAGAACTGCTGCAGCGAGCCGTGCGTCGGATTGAAATATTTATTGCGCGTGTCGTGCGCCCACGATGCCTGCAGCGTCCACTCATGGAACGTGTTGTGGTTCAGTTCCTGGATGTAGTTGACGATCGGAGTGGGCGAGTAATACGACGGCGTGGTGATGGGCTGGCCGGTGACCGGATCGAGTTCGCAGTTGCCGTTGGCGTCGACCGCCACGCACGACTCGAACGACGTGATGATCTTGGTTTTATTGATACCGAGCTGCAAATTGACCGTGTCGCTCTCCGACACCGGAATTCCGATGAAGGTCGAGAACGCGGCCGTGTCGCTCAGGTAGTTCGCGAGATTGGCCTGCGCCTGGTCGAGTTTGGCGTAGGAGATGTCGTAGCCCAGGCCGATGCCGTCGGTGGTGAGATACGGCTGGAAATACGAAAGATCGTATTTTTCGAGGAAGTCGCTCTTCGACGCCGTGATCGCGGCGCGGTCGCCGGTGCCGAGGAAGTTGTTCTGCGACACCGACGCGCTAAGCACGATGCCGTACACCTGCGAATAACCCAGGCCGAACGTGAATGCGCCGGAGGTGGTTTCCTCGACGGTGACGAGCACGTCCACCTGATCTTCGGTTCCCGCGACTTTCGGAGTGGTGATTTCCACTTTCTTGAAGAAGCCCAGACGTTGCAGTCGCACCTTCGAACGATCGATCGCGGCCTGCGAATACCACGCGCCTTCGAGCTGGCGCATCTCGCGGCGGATGACTTCGTCTTGCGTCGAATGGTTGCCCTTGATGCTGATGTAGCGCACGTAGACGCGCTTGCCGGGATTGATGAAGAAGTTGATCGAAACGGTGCGGTTCTGGCGATCGACGGTCGGAATCGGCGTCACCTGTGCGAACGCGTAACCGATGTTCGCGAGCACGGCCGTCATCTGCTGCGCGGAACGTTCCAGCTTCGCGCGCGAGAAGACTTCGCCGGGTTTCGCCGTGACGAGTTTCGCCATGTCCTCTTCGGTGATGATGAGGTTTCCGCTGAGCTTGATGTCGGAAATGTTGAAGATTTCGCCTTCGCTGACGTTCGCGGTGAGATACATCGCGCGCTTGTCCGGGCTGATGCTGACTTCGGTCGAATCGACGCTGAAATCGACATAGCCGCGGTCGAGATAAAACGAGTTGAGTTTCTCCAGATCGCCCGAGAGTTTTTCGCGCGAGTATTGATCGTCGTGCGAATACCACGAGGTGATGTTGCTCGTGTCGGATTCGAAATCGCTGCGGATGGCGTCCTGCGTGAACGCCTTGTTGCCGACGATGTTGATCTGCTTGATCTTCGAGATCTTGCCTTCGGCGATGATGATCGAGATCTCGACGCGGTTGCGATCGAGTTCGACCAGCTTCGGCTTCACCGTCACGTTGTACTTGCCGTGGTTGTAATACTGGCGCGTCAGTTCCTGCACGATGCGGTCGAGCGAAAGACGGTCGAACGGTTCGCCTTCGGCGAGTCCGATGTCCTTCAGGCCTTTGAGCAAATCTTCGGACTTCAGATCTTTATTGCCCTTGATCTGAATCTTCGAGATCGCCGGACGTTCCTTGACGGTGATGACGAGGATGTCGTCCTGACGCGTGATCTCGACGTCGGTGAAGAAGCCCGTTTTGTACAGCGCGCGTATTGACTGCTGCACGCGCTCGGTCGTGACGCGATCGCCTTTTTCGACCGGCAGATACGTGAACACCGTACCGGCGGAGATGCGTTGCAGGCCATCGATGCGGATGTCGGAAGCGACGAACGGATCGATCGCATAGGTTTTCGCAGCGAAGGCGGCGAGGAATAAAAAGGCGGCGATACGCTTCATCGTCACTTCCGTCAGGTTGTCTTGTTGTGATCCGCGTCGCGGACGTTTTTTATTCATCACGGCAACGCGCCAGCCGGTGAAGGCGGCGCGCGGGCCATGCACGGGGTTTAACTGCACCGGTAGCGCGAGCCTGCCATCAGCCCGTCACCAACCGAGAAATATCGTTGTAGAAAGCGACGCTCATCAGCGTCACCAGCAGCGCCAGGCCGATGTATTGACCCGCCATCATGGCGCGCTCGCTGACCGGGCTGCCTTTGAACAACTCGATAAGGTAATACACCACGTGGCCGCCGTCCAAGATCGGGATCGGTAAAAGATTCAAAATGCCGAGGCTGAGCGAGATCACCGCGAGGAACGACAGGAACCACGCGAGGCCCATGTGGGCGGATGCGTTTGCGACTTGTGCGATGCCGATCACGCTGGACAGATTCTTCGGCGACGCTTCGCCGGTCACCATGCCGGCCAGCAGGCCGAACGTGCTGCGGGTGGTCTTCCACATTTCCTCGAACGCGGCCGGAACGGCGCGCACGACGCCATAGCGTTCGAGCGCCGTCTTCGGTGCCTTGAAAGCGATGCCGATGCGCCACGCCGATTTACCGCTGTCGGTTTTTTTCTCGGCGGTCACGGTGAGCGGCACGCGCTGATCGTGACGCAGCACGATCAAATCCATCGTCGGATTTTTTTCCGCCGCGGCAGCGACCGCTTTGACGACATCGTCGGAAAACTTCACGGGCGTTTCGTTGACCTGCACGATGCGGTCGTCGGCTTTGAGTCCGGCGCGTTCCGCGGGTGTGTCGGCCGTAACTTCGCCGACGTCCGCCAACGGCGGCAGCGGCGTCAGTCCGATCGCGTCGAACGTCTTTTCGCTGTTGGCCGATCCATCCGGCAGCGACGACAGCGCGAGCGTGTGCGTTGAACTCTGCCCCTGTGCGTCGGTGACCGTGAGCGAGGCATCACGATGAAGTACCGTCGCTTCGCCGACGGCGAGCAACACCGCACTCCATGAGTCCGTCGCTTCGTCGCCGACGGCGGTGACGCGATCGCCTTCGTGCAAACCGGCCGCGGCCGCGAGACCTTGCGGCGCACCGATGACCGGTTCGGCATCTGGACGGCCGATCACGAACATCGCCCAGAACGCGACGATGGTGAAAAGAATATTGAACGCCGGACCCGCAAGCGCGATGCCGATGCGCTTCCACGGACTCGCACCGTTGTATTCGCCGGGCATGCCTTCGATGAGTTCCGGACGATCCGCTTCACGCGCATCGAGGAATTTCACATAGCCGCCGAGCGGGATCGCACCGATGGCGTATTCGACGCCGTCGCGGCCGATGCGCGACCAGATCGGCTTGCCGAATCCGATCGAGAAACGCAGGACTTTCACCCCGAAACGCCGCGCGACCCAGAAATGGCCGAACTCGTGGAACGTGACCAGCACGCCGAGTGTGACCAAGAGCCACCACGCGGAACCGAAAAACTCGCTCATCCAAAAACCTGCAGTGATACGACGGTGGGCGCAAGCCTGCGCCCGAACGGACAATTATAGACGGTTGCCGGCCCCGCTGGCCGCAGAATGAGTTCCCGATTCAACAAAACGACCGGCGCATCATACGTTGCGCACTCTGTCGCGCGGTTAAATCGACGTAAACCAGGCTTTCCAGATCGCCGACCGGTTCAGGCGGCATTGCGGCAAGCGTGGCCTCGATTAATTCAGGAATGGCGAGGAACGGCAGCGCGCCGTCGAGAAACGCGCCGACCGCGACTTCGTTCGCCGCGTTCAAGATCGCCGGCGCGGTACCGCCGAGCGCGAGCGCGCGGTAGGCGAGGTCGAGGCACAGGAATGTCGCGCGGTCCGGTTTTTCGAATTCGAGTTTCGCGAGCGTCGGCAGATCCAGCGCAGCGACGCCTGCGTCGATGCGATGCGGCCACGCCAACGCATGCGCAAGCGCGGTGCGCATATCGGGATTGCCGAGTTGCGCGAGCGTCGAACCGTCGGCGTATTCGACGAGCGAGTGCACGATGCTCTGCGGATGCACGACGACATCGATCTGCTCCGGCGTCGCGCCGAATAGCCAATGCGCCTCGATGACTTCGAGACCCTTGTTCATCAGCGTCGCCGAATCGACGGAAATCTTGCGGCCCATCGACCATTTCGGATGCGCGCACGCTTCATCGGGCGTGATCGATGCGAGTTGTTCGCGCGTCCTGCCGCGAAACGGTCCGCCGGATGCCGTAAGAATGATTCGACGCACGCCGTTTTTCGCCGGATCGCGATCCCGATTCGGCAGACACTGAAAAATCGCGTTGTGTTCCGAATCGATCGGGATGAGTTCGCCGCCGCCGTCGCGCATCGCCGCGAGCAGCAATGCGCCGGCCATCACGATCGATTCCTTGTTGGCGAGCAGCAGGCGTTTGCCCGCGCGCGCCGCGTCAATCGTGGAAGCGAGTCCCGCCGCGCCGACGATCGCGGCGACGACGGTGTCGCACTCGCCGGTCGCCGCTTCGCGCAATCCTGATTCGCCGCCGGCGGCGCGCGTTTTCAGTTTTGCTTCCGCGAGTTTGGCTCGCAGCGACGGCAGCATCGCTTCATCGGCAACGACCGCGAGTGCGGGTTTGAACTTCACACACAACGCAACGAGTTCGTCGACTTTGCGATTCGCCGCGAGTGCGCAAACCTGGAATCGATCCGGATGACGCGCGATCACATCCAGCGCGCTGGCGCCGATCGAACCCGTCGCGCCGAGGATCGCGACGCGGCGCACCGCGAACTCGCTCATAGTCCGAGCAGGAATTTGCCGAAGACGAAGATCGGGATGCCGGCGAAGGCGCCGTCGAGGCGGTCGAACACGCCGCCGTGGCCGGGGAACATCGCGCCGGAATCCTTCACGTTGGCCTGGCGTTTGATCACGCTTTCGAACAGATCGCCGACGACGGAGAACAACACCGACATCAACGCGACGATGATCAATCCGACCAACGGAAGACCACGCACGCCGAGCCAGTAACCGCCGAGCGCGGCGACGATCGCCGAACCGATCAGCGCGCCGTAAACGCCTTCGATGGTTTTGCCCGGCGAAATATTCGGCGCGAGTTTGTGCCGGCCGAAACGTTTGCCCGCGAGATACGCGAACGTGTCCGCGCCCCAGATCAGCACGACCGAATACAACGCCCACGTATGCAGACCGGTTTGGTGATAATGCAGATCGGTCACCGCGACCCACGCGGGAATCACCGCGCAAATACCAGCAATGATCTTGATCGCGGTGTTTTTCGGTTTCGGCGACGCGGCGAACGAATAATTCTTCAACCACACGACGGCGACGAACCACCACGCCACGCCGACGCCGATCGTCGTCAACCAGAACGGCGAGCCGCGCAAGAACCAAAGCCAGATCATCAACGCGCCGCACAATGCGATCAGCACCGCGCGAACGGGACGCGAACGCATGCCCGACAACCGGCTCCATTCCCACAACGCGACGAGACACATCGCACCGATGATCAGCGTGAACACGATCGGCGGCGTGAAGAGGAACAACGCCACGCTCAACGGCGCGACGATCAACGCGGTGATGATGCGCTGTTTCATTTCGCCACTCCGGTTTTTCCGAAGCGACGTTCACGTCCTACGAATGCTTCCACGGCTTTGCTCAAGCTCGATTGATCGAAATCGGGCCAAAGGGTATCGCAGAAATACAATTCCGCGTAGGCCAACTGCCACAAAAGGAAATTGCTGATGCGCTGCTCGCCGCTCGTGCGGATGAACAGATCGACCGGCGGCAGTTCGGAAAGG
>DATBAU010000303.1:0-10119 GCA_036271355.1 Rudaea sp.
CGCGTGCGCAATTGCACCAGCCACGCGAACGTCATCACGATCGCCGCCGCAATCCACACGATGAGAACATGCCAGATATTCACGACCGAACGACATCCGGCAAAAACGATTCGCGCCGACAATCGGGCTTGACCAGCAGCATCTGCACGTCGCCGGTCGAGCGTTCGCGAAATCCGCTTTCGCAATACGCGAGATAGAAATCCCACATGCGCGCGAAGCGCTCGTCGTAGCCGAGCGCATGCACATCAGCGGTGCGGCGATGGAAACGTTCGCGCCACGCTGCGAGCGTGAGCGCGTAACTCGGTCCGATGTCTTCGCAATGAAACAGCTTGAGATCGCTCGACCGCGCGATCGCCGACGTTATGGCCGACACCGATGGAATGAAGCTGCCTGGAAAAATATACCGCTTGATGAAATCGACAGCGCGCAGCGCCTGTTCGTAGCGATGATCCTCGATCGTGATCGCCTGGATCAGCGCCATGCCGTCGGGTTTCAGCAACGATGAAACCTTGCCGAAATACTCGCGCAGGTACTGATGTCCGATTGCTTCGATCATTTCGATCGAGACTAGTTTGTCGAAGTGGCCTTTCAGGTCGCGATAATCTTCGAGCAGCACCGTGACGTTTTCGCCGAGACCGGCCTCCTGCACGCGGCGTCGCGCGAGGTCGCATTGCTCGCGCGAAATAGTCGTCGTCGTAACGTGACAGCCGAAGTGTGTTGCGGCGTGCAGCGCGAAGCCGCCCCAGCCGGTTCCGATTTCGACGACGCGATCGCTTGGCTGCACATCGAGCTTGCGGCAGATGCGATCGAGCTTGCGCGTCGATGCCTGTTCCAGCGTGTCGGATTCATTCGCGTAGATCGCCGACGAATACATCAGGTTGTCGTCGAGGAACAGCGAAAAGAAATCGTTGCCCAGATCGTAATGCGCGGCAATGTTTCGGCGGCTGCCGTTGCGCGTGTTCTTGCGCAGCGCGTGCCACGCGCGCATGGCCATGCCGGCAAGCCGCGCCGCACCACGCTCCATCGCGTCGAGCAGATCGCGGTTGCGCACGAGCATGCGCATCAGCGCGACGAGATCGTCGCAGCGCCACAGTCCGTCCATGAACGATTCGCCCGCGCCGACGCTCCCGTTCGCCGCGACGAAACGGTAGAACGCCGGATCGCTGATCCAGACCGTCGCGCGCAACGTCGCCGCGCCGTTAGCCGCCGGCGTGCCGAGCACTGTTTCGCCCATCGCGTCGACGATGCGCAGTTCGCAGTCGCGCAGCATCGCCATCTGCCGCAGCAGACGTGCGCGCAACATCTTGTCGACCGCACCGAATTCGGCCAGTGCGAGCGACAACGTGCGAGCGGAATCGGTACCCATGTTCAATTCGCCTTTCGATCGAGTTTGCCGGGATGATCGTACACAGGGTTTCGTCGAAGAAAGATCAAGAGCGCTTGCCAGTGAATCGCGACGACGACGCGCGTCGACATCGCCGCATAACGGAGCAGCACGCGCGCGAGGTTCGCGCCGGTGATCGGACGGCGCTTCAGCACGAGCGTCGCATCGAAATCGCGTTCGCCGCCGGCGAGCACGTTCATGTGTACGCGGAGCGCGTCGTCGGGAGCCGTGAGCCGCCACGCGTAATCGCACTGCATCGGGAGGAACGGCGAAACATGGAAACCTTTCTTGAACTCCCACGCCAGTGCACGTCCATGATGCGCAGCATCCGCGACCGGCAGCACGTAACTGTGGCGTTCTTTCCACGGCGTGTTCGTGATTTCGGCGACGATGCAATCGAGCGTCGCGCCGTCGTCGGCGTAGCAGTAATAAAACGCGACCGGATTGAAGCAGTGACCGAACGTGCGCACGTGCGCGAGCATGCGAATCGGCCCGGTCGGTTCGCGGCCCAACACGTCCGCCGCGCGACGACGCACCGCGGCATCCAGCGGAATCGACGGATCGCCGAGATAATCCGCGCGCCGGAACTGCGCGACGTTGCGCCGGTTCACCGACCACAAGCAGCGACCGGCGAACACGCGATCGATCTCGGCCAGATCGAGATACATCATGTACATCCGATAGCGGAACGCATGCGCGTGCGGCGCAAAACGGCGGTGCCGCACCCAGCCTTCGTAGATGCCGCTGGCGAACGGCGTGTTCACGGCCAGCGCACGCCGAGTTCGCGCGTTACGTCCACCGCGCTGCGCATGCCGTCTTCGTGGAAACCCCAGCCCCAATACGCGCCGGCAAACCACGTGCGGTTGTGTCCCTGAACTTCCGGTTTCCTCGCTTGCGCGGCGACGCTCGCGTGCGAATACACCGGATGGTGATAGCGCATGCGCTTGAGAATCCGCGTCGGATCGATGTGCGCCGTGCGATTGAGCGTGACCACGATCGTATCGGCGCAGTCGAGCGATTGCAGAAGATTCATGCAATAGCTCACCGTGCATTGTTCGCTCGGCTCGCGCGGCACGATGGCGTTCCACGCTGCCCATGCTTTGCGATGCTTGGGAAGTTGCGACGCGTCGGTGTGCAGCACCGTGTCGTTTTCCTGATATGCGATCGCGCCGAGCACATCGCGTTCGACAGGCGAAGCGTCGGCCAACAACGCGAGCGACTGATCGCTATGACACGCCATCACCACGTGATCGAACCGCTCGTTGCCGACAGCGGTCTCGACATCGACGTGCTCCGCATATCGGCGAACTCGCCGTACGGGCGCCTCGGTGCGCTCGCTCACGCGCCACGTCTTGCGCAACGCGCGAACGTATTCGCGCGAACCACCTTTGACCACGCGCCATTGCGGCCGCCCGCTGGTGCGCATCATTTGATGGTTGGCCATGAACTGCACGAGATACTTGGCCGGAAATTTCATGATTTCTTTCGTCGGCGACGACCACAACGCGCTCGCCATCGGAATCAGGTGATCGTCGCGGAACGCATCGCTGTAACGGTGTTCGGCGAGATAGTCGGCGATGGTCGGACCCGCATCGCCGCGGTCGAGCAGCGCCGGTGCTTCGCGATAAAACCGCGCGATGTCGCGAACCATCCCGAGAAAACGCGGCGAAACCAGATTGCGGCGCTGACAGAAAAGACCGTCCAGATTCGTGGCGTTGTATTCGACTCCGCTGCGTTGATTAGTGAGCGAGAAGCTCATTGTCGTCGGCTGCGATGCGACACCGAGTTCGTCGAACATCCGACTCAGCAGCGGATACTGCGGCGGGTTGAACACGATGAAACCCGTGTCGACCGCGTAACACTGCTGTCCGATGACGACATCGTGCGTATGCGTGTGGCCGCCGAGATAATCATTGCGTTCATACAGCACCACCTCGTGTTCGCGCGACAACAGCCACGCGCTTGCCAGACCGGCGATGCCGGCGCCGACGACGGCAATGCGCACGTCAACGCCGCCGCCGCAAACCGGCCGGAACCGGTTTGAGATCCCACACCAGTCCGCACAGCGCCATCGCGCGCAGCAGGTAATACGTCACGTCGATTTCCCACCAGCGAAATCCCTGTCGCGCCGATCCGGGAAAGTGATGATGGTTGTTGTGCCAGCCTTCGCCGAACGTGATCAGCGCGAGCAGCCAGTTGTTGCGACTGTCGTCCTTGGTGTCGTAACGGCGTGAACCGAAACGATGGGCGAGGGAATTGATCGTCACCGTCGCGTGCAATAGCACGACGGTCGAGATGAAGAATCCCCAGATCAGCATCTGCGCGCCGCTCGTGTGCAGCGAAGGATATGCGTGACCGAGCAGCGCGCCGAGGGCGTAAAGCGCCACGGCGAAAACGATCGGCACGACGATGTCGAAGCGATCGAGCCAGCGCAATTCCGCGCAGCGATCCAGATCGGTGATGACGCTGCGGTCGGTATGGAATCCACGCTGCGTCAGAAACCATCCGACATGACTGCGCCAGAATCCGTGATGCGCGGGCGAATGCAAATCCTGTTCGGTGTCGGCGTGACGATGATGATTGCGATGATGCGAGGCCCACCACAGCGGACCGCGCTGTACGCAGCTCGCGCCGATGACGGCGAACACGAACTGCACGGCGCGCGACGTCTTGAACGCCTTATGCGAAAAATAGCGATGGTAAAAACCGGTGATCGCAAACATCCGCAGCGCATAAAGTGCGCCGGCGACGATCAAGGCGATCGGTGAAACGCCGACCCAGAGCACGCTTAAACAAACGACATGCATCGCGACGAACGGCACTACGCGCAACCAGTCGACGGCGTCGTCGCGATGGCCATCTTCGGCCGCCGTGTCGAACCAGCGCATGACGGCAATCCGGGCACGCTCGCGGAAGGTCGGCGTCAATGCGCGAACGGACGAACTCATGCTTGGCATCCCAACGATTCGAGGCGCAGTGTCGCCGCTGCGCGGTGATGACTCGGTGAAAACGACCCCCGCCGCGTTCATCCGCATTGTACATTTACACTAGACGTCGACCACGACCTCGCTCTTCACCGAATTGGCGATGAAACACGCCGAATGCGCGCGCTCGTGGAGTTTGCGGTAGTCGTCGGCGGCCGGATGTTTTTCACCGGAAAAATTGACTTTCGGCTTGAGCACGACCCGCGTGATCACCATCTGGCCCTGCGCGTTTTTTTCCAGCGTGGCGACCGCGTTGTCGTGATATGTATCGACGACATAACCGCGATTCGCCGCCACCGCCAGGAACGTCAGCATGTGGCACGCGGAAACGGACGCGACGAACATTTGTTCCGGATCGGCTGCCACGTTGTCGCCGCCATATTCCGGCGAAGGCGATCCTTTGATCCGCAGCGATTCCGAGAATGTGATCTCGTGCACGGTCGAATAATTGCCGCGCGCGAACGGACCGTTGTTGCGCAGCCAGTCGAGTTCGATCCGGTGTTCGGACATGCGCGCACTCCCCCGTTTTGACGCCGGTGCGCCGATGCGGCACCGTTGACGCATGAAGCGTACCCCATCGCCGCCGGATCGTCACCGCGCCGCACCGCGTTTCGGCGTCGCGCGCGTGCTGAGCAAGCGCGGCGTCTGTTCGCGCACGCAGGCGCAGGCGCTCGTGCGCGCGGGACGTGTGGCGGTAAACGGCCGCGTGATTCTCGATCCGGAATTTCCGCTCGATGCCGATGCGGCGATCACGCTGGATGGTAAATCCATCGCCGCGGCGGAAAAAGTATACATTGCGCTGAACAAGCCGCGCGGTGTCGTAACTACAGCGAACGACGAGCGCGATCGCAGCACGGTTTACGATGTTCTGCGCGACGCGGGTTTCGCGCTCGATGCGTGGATAGCGCCCGTCGGTCGTCTCGACAAGGCGAGCGAAGGATTGCTGCTGCTGACCAACGACAGCGGTTGGGCTGCGTCGCTCACCGATCCGGTGTCGCATCTCGACAAGACGTATCACGTGCAGATCGACGCGCTGCCGGAAATAACTTTGCTGCAGAAATTGCGGACGGGTGCGATGGTCGATGGCGAACGACTCGCCGCCAAATCGATTGAGATTCTGCGTCGCGGCGAAAAGAATGCGTGGCTCGAAATCTTGCTCGACGAAGGCCGCAATCGGCACATCCGCAAGCTGCTCGCGGCGCACGGTGTCGGCGTTTTACGGCTGATCCGCGTCGCGATCGGATCGCTTGCGCTCGGCGATCTGGCGAAAGGCCGCTGGCGCGAACTCAGCAGCGCCGAAATGACGGCGCTGCGCGATGCCTCAGGCGATCACGTCGCGAAATAGACGCTGGAAATTCCCGCCGAGAATTTTTTCGATGCGCGCATCGGAATGTCCGCGCGCGGACAATTTCGCCGCGATCATCTCGAAGCGATCCGGTGTGTTGAGATCGAGTGCGAACGTGTACGAATCCGGCCGCTCGCCCGGCGCGGAAATGCCGAGTCGCTGACGTTCCGCGATTTCGGCCGCGAACTCTTTCTTGAATTCCGGCGTGATGGCGACGGCCGACGTCGCGCCGTCCGTGCCGATTCCGACGTGATCTTCGCCGCACACCTTGACCGCGTATTCCAGATGCTTGATCACATCGTCGGCCATCACCTGACCCTGCGCGCGCAAGTACGGCATGATGTAGATGCCGATCACGCCGCCGCGATCGGCGAGCAGTTTCAACTCTTCGTCGCGCTTGTTGCGCGGCATATCTGCAATGGCCGCACAACCCGAATGCGTGACCGCGACGGGTTTCTTCGACGCTTCGATACCTTCGTGCGTCGTGCGTTGGCCGCAATGACTCAAGTCGACTAGCGAACCGCGCTCGTTCATCAGCGCTACCATGTCGCGGCCGAGTTTGCTCAAGCCCGCATTGCCGGTTTCCAGACAACCGTCGCCCATCAGATTTCGGCGGTTGTAGGTGAGCTGGACGATGCGCACTCCGAAGTTGTGGAACAGGTCGAAGCGGTCGAGATTCTCGCCGTACATCGTCGTGTCCTGAAATCCGTAAACAATGCCGATGCGGCCGGATTTCTTGAGATCGGCGAGCTGTGCGCCGCTCGTGATCTTCTGCAAAACGTCCGGGCGTTTCTCGAATTCCTGATCCCAGAACGAAAGGTTGTCGAGCGTCTTGCGGTAATCCTCGGTGTAACTGCCGACCGTGCCGACGGTGTAATTCACCAGCGTCACGCCGGAACGTTTGGCGTCGGCAATTTCCGTATCGTCGAGTAGCGGATGTTTCGTGTTGAGTCCGTTGCCGCCGCCGACCGCGCCGCACGCATCGACGACAAACGCATCGCGATACGGCGTCCAGCGCTTCTCGCCTGCGGCAAGGAGTGAAGAAGGCACTGCGGCCGCGCCGGCCAGTGCGGAGGCGGACATGATGAATTCCCGTCGTTGCATATGGATTCTAGAACCGTAGCGACAGACAGCTCAGCGAACCATCCATCTTGCGAAATTCGGACATATCGAGAGGAACGATAGTGTGCCCGAAATCCGCGACGGTTTTCGCGATCTTCGGAAAACCCGCGGCGAGGACGACGAATTCGTTGATGCGCAGCAGATTCGCGGCGTAGTTTTCTTCAGGCGCGACGGTGATCACGTCGTAGTCGCGGAACGCGGCGTGATCGGCGATCTCGCGCATGGCGACGAGGCGCCGATCGCCGAGATACGAGACGCTGGTTTTCAGATGCAGCACCTTCGACGACGCACGGATATCGACCACACTCGACGTGAATCCTTCACGCGCAAGCAACGTGGCAAGCTGACGCGCGCCTTCTTCGTTGGTGCGCTCGGAAAGGCCGATGAAGAAATGATCGTCGGCCTGACAGATATCGCCGCCGTCCACGGTGCCCGGCGCTGCGATGCGCGCGATGCGTTCGAAGAATTCCGGCAATGCGGCAGCGATGATCGTCACTTCACCTCTGCGCGATGGCGCGCCCGGGTTCGCGATGATGGCAAGCTTGCTCGTCACGATCGCCGGATCTTCCACGAACGTCGAATCCGGAAATGCGTCATCGGGCGGCAGATGCGTGAGCGTCAACCCGCAACGTTCGAGCGCCGCGCAATACGTCGTGTGTTGCTCGCGCGCTTTGTCGAGATCGGGTAGCCCGAATTGCGCGGATGTCAGTCCGTCGGCGAACGTGCGCGATGGCGGACGAACGATGGCGCGACGAAACTGCGTCATGCCGATTTCGAGACGCCGAGCTTCTTACCGATTTTGACGAACGCATCGACCGCGCGATCGATCTGCGCGTGCGAATGCGCCGCGCTCATCTGCGTGCGGATCCGCGCTTGACCTTGCGGCACAACCGGATAGAAAAATCCGATCACGTAAATACCTTCGGCGAGTAGTTCTTTCGCGAATTGTTGTGCGAGTTTCGCGTCGTAGAGCATCACAGGTGCGATCGGATGCGTGCCGGGGCGGATGTCGAAACCGGCGTCGGTCATGCGTTTGCGGAAATACAGCGCGTTGTCGTTGACCTTGTCGCGCAATTTCGTGCTCGACGACAGCATCTCGAATACTTTGATCGACGCGGCGACGAGCGGCGGCGGCAACGTATTGGAAAACAGATACGGGCGCGAACGCTGGCGCAGCAGATCGATGATTTCCTGGCGGCCGGTCGTGAATCCGCCGGAACCGCCACCGAGCGCTTTGCCGAGTGTGGACGTAAAGACGTCTACTTTGTCCATCACGTTGTGCAGTTCGGCGGAACCGCGGCCGGTCGGGCCGACGAAGCCGGTGGCGTGCGAGTCGTCGACCATCAGCATCGCGCCGTATTTTTCTTTCAGCTTCGCGATCTTGTCGAGTTTCGCGATAAAACCGTCCATCGAGAATACGCCGTCGGTCGCGATGAGGCGCGTGCGTTTGTCTTTCGTTTCCTGCAGATGTTTTTCCAGTTCGGCCATGTCGCCGTTCGCGTAGCGACGGCGTTCGGCTTTGCATAAACGGATGCCGTCGATGATCGAGGCGTGATTGAGTGCGTCGGAAATCACCGCGTCCTGTTCGCCGAGGATCGTCTCGAACAATCCGCCGTTCGCGTCGAAGCAACTCGTATACAAAATCGTGTCGTCGGTGCCGAAGAATGTCGAGATGGTCGCTTCGAGCTGCTTGTGCAGATCCTGCGTGCCGCAGATGAAACGCACGGACGCCAAACCGAAACCATGTGTGTCGAGCGCGTCCTTCGCGGCCTTGATGATGTCCGGATTGTCGGCGAGACCGAGATAATTGTTGGCGCAGAAATTCAGCACGTCGTTGCCGTCGGTCGTGCTGATTTGCGACGATTGCGGCGTCGTGATCACGCGTTCGGTCTTGAACAAACCCTGTTCGCGAATCGAATCGAGTTCGGCGGCGAGGCGATCCTGGGCGGCGTAGTTCATGGCGCGAGTCCTTCGGTGCGGACGCCGATTTTAGCGCAGTGCGCGCGACTCAATACGACGCGTCGGCGGCGCCGTTGAAATCGGTTTTCTGCGCGTAGTTCGGCGCGCCGTCGAACGGCGCGTGCACGACGATGCTCCAGCCGCGCTCGGTCAGCTTACGCATCGCCAGCGGCGACGCGTCGCCGCCGATCAGCGCGACGCGATCTTTAGCCTTGAACACAGCATCGTTGAAGAAGTCGCCGATATCGTGGCTCCATGTCAGATAATCGACCGGCAGCGGCAGCACGATTTTGCCGTCGTCGGCCTGCCACACGACCGCGGCGTCGACGACGAGCAATTTTCCGCTTCCGGCGTCGATGCGTTTCTGGATCATCTTGAGCGCATCGGTGAGATAGCGCGCCTCGACTTCACCGCGCGTCGTCGCGGCCAGTTCGACGAGTTCGTTGCAACCGCTTTCGGGTTTCAGCTTTTCGTACGTCTGCGCGAGCGCGGTGCGCAGCGTGTCGGTGAATCCGCCGCGGCGCAGGAACTGTCGCACGGCGAAATCGTCGCTGCAGAATTTCACGAGCCGTGTGCGATTTTCCTCGCGCAGATCTTCCGGCGTTTTTTCGAGCACGTATTGGTTGAGTCGCCCGGTCCACGTGACCACATCGGCGGCGCCGCCGGTGACGACACCCAACGCCGCGCCCGCCGAAAAATTCCCCCACACGGCGGCCCATGCCAATTCGTCGAGCTTGTCGTTGAGGATTGGGTTGGTCGAGTTCGGATCGACGCCGAGCAGTTTGACCATGTCGCGCTTTTCGGCGCTGTACTTGAGATAGCGTTTCGTCTCGCGCTCACCTTCGGATTCGGCGCGCGAATACCACGCGCGGCTTTTCTTGTCCGGCGGATAGCCTTCGTTCAACGGCTCGTCACGATCGGCCGTCATCGGACCGGTCGGCGCGCGGAACGCATCGCCCTTGTTCTCGAATTCCTTGGTGCCGCGGTCGGACAGCGATTCGGCCTTGTCGGTGAATCCTTTCCACTTCGCGTTGATATAGCGCACGACGCCGAGCGGCAATCCGGTGATCGTATCGACGGGATGTTCGACGACGTGAAGAATCGCCACGCCGGTTTTGCGTCCGCGTTCGGCGATGGCGTGCGAGAACGCGTCGGTGCGGCTCGCGCGGTCGAGCGCTTCCATTGCGGGAACTTCCGAAATGCGCACCGACAACAGTTCGACGCTGTCGGCGCGCAGCGGTCCGAATGTCGTGTCGATCAGGAAATTCGCCATGTAGCCGCGCACGCGCACTTCCGGCACGACGCGATAACCCGGACCGCTCAGC
>DATBAU010000304.1:0-3287 GCA_036271355.1 Rudaea sp.
ACTACCATTCGGAAACCATTCGTTCGCACCAGGAAGACTGGGAAAAAATCGTGCGCTGGCTGAAGAAGCACGGCTGATCGCCACCAAGAAACACGCAAAGGAAGCCAAGCACATGAAACGCGAACTGATCCTGCTGCGCCACGCGCATGCGGAAAACGCGGCGTCCGGCGAAAACGACCGCGACCGGCCGCTGAGCGACCGCGGCATCGACGAAGCGAAAGCCGCCGCAGCGTGGCTGAAGACCAGAACCGTGTTGCCCGCACGCATTTTGTGCTCGCCGTCGGCACGCGCGCAGCAGACATTGCAGATCGCGCTCGGCGACGTCGACGCGAAAAGCGAACCGCGCATCTACGAAGCGACCGCTGGCGAACTCGACGCGATCATCGACGAGAACTCCGACGCGCAACGACTCCTCCTGGTCGGTCACAATCCAGGATTCGAAACCTTGGTGGCACTTCTCGCCACCGGTCAGTCCGGCGATTTCCGCGGCATGCCGCCCGCCGGCATCGCATGGTTCGAACTCGATGGTCCGGCCGAACCCGCGAGCGGTCGTCTGACTGCGTTCTGGTCGCCCTGATCGCGCGCTGCTCCATGCGCCGCGTGCCGCGATGGTTGTTTCTTTGCGCGGTGCTGCCCGCCGCGGGCGTCCATGCGCAGGACTACATCATCGACTCCACGCGCTCGCATGCCGAATTCGACGTGAAGGTGATGTGGCTGATCGGCATCCGTGGCGATTTTGGAGCGGTGAAAGGCAAGCTCCGCGTCGATCTTTTCCACGGCACCGCGATGGTGGATGCCGAGATCGACACGGACAACCTGCACATGCGCACGCACAGTTATGAGAACTGGGCGAAGTCGAACGAGTTCTTCGATTCGGCGCAATTTCCGAAAATCCATTTCGTCTCCGACAGTTTTCCGATCGTGCGCATGAGCCACGGCGGCGATCTCGACGGCATGCTCACGCTGCGCGGCATCGAACATCCGGTGCATCTGACCATCGACGCCGCCGACTGCACGGATCCATTACAAGGTGAGTGTGCCGTCGAAGCGTGGGGTTCGATCTATCGCAGCGAATTCGGCATGCAATCGCGTCGCGGCGCGCTGTCCGACAAAGTGCAATTGCGATTCTCCGCATTCGTCGATCGGCAACCTGTCCAACACCGCGACCCGGATCGCGGTTCCTGATGCGCGTGCGGTTCGGCGCGCTCTGCGCGTTGGTTCTGTGCGTATGCGCGGGTTGTGCGGTCGATCGTTTGCACGCGCGGCGCGCGTTGGCGACGTCGACCGCCGCGCAAGAAACAACAATCGATTGCGCCGCTCCTGATGCCTGCGCGCACGCATCGCCGTTTCACGCGCTGACCGAGCATGCGCTCGCCGAATCGCGGCCTGGCGCCCCGGTGCACTACGTCGAATTGCTCGACCGCGGCGAAGACGCGCTATTGCTGCGCATCCATCTCGTGCGCGCGGCGCGCCGCAGCATCGATGTGCAGACCTACATTTTCGAGGAAGACGACGCGGGCTTTCTGATGCTCGACGAACTGGTCAAGGCCGCGCGGCGCGGCGTGAAAGTCCGCGTCATCGTCGACCAGCTTTTCTCGCTCGACGACATCGAACTGCTCGCGCAACTCGCGCGCGCGCACGTCAATTTCGAATTGCGCGTGTATAACCCGACGTTCCACAAAGCGAGCACCGAGCCACTCGAATTCGCGATGGGCATTCTGTGTTGCTTCACCGAATTCAATCAGCGCATGCACAACAAACTGCTGCTGATCGACGGCGAAATCGGCATCGCCGGTGGACGAAATTATCAAAATCGCTATTTCGACTGGGATGACGAATTCGATTACCGCGACCGCGACGTGCTCGTCGCAGGCCCCGCCGGCGCGGCGATGCAGGCATCGTTCGACGCGTTCTGGCGCAACGAGAACAGCGTCGCGCTGAGCCGTCTGCGCGATGTGTCGCGCCGCATTCTCGACGACGGACTCGACGGCGCAGCCTACGCGTCGCACACGTACAAGAATGCGGCGCGCGTCGACTCGCTCTCGCGCCGCGCCGACGACGTGGATTACATCGACGCGAATTTCGCGCAGCAAGCGATGCGCGTCGGCGATGTCGAATATTTTTCCGATGCGCCGAACAAACGCGGCGACGCGCGGCCGCAAAGCGCGCCGCTGAGCGGGCACATACTCGACCTGTTGCGCGGCGCGCAACACGAAATCGTTTTGCAAACGCCGTATCTCGTGCTCAGCAAAACCGCGCAGGACGTGTTTCGCCAGCAGCACAAACAGCGGCCCGATCTGCGCATCCTCGTTTCCACGAATTCACTGGCGGCCACCGATGCGTTCGTCGTCTACGCGCTGTCGTACAAGTACAAGAAACGCTATCTGAAATTCGGTTTCGAGATCCACGAACTCAAACCGTTCCCGGCCGAAGCGTCTGAACTCATCGCGAACTACCCGACGCTGGGCCGCGTCGAAACGCCCGCGCCGAGCGGCAAGATCGGCCGTTACAGCAAACCGCCGTTGCATCACGGCGGCGTGCGCGTGAGCCTGCATGCCAAAACGATCCTGATCGACGGCGACATCGCGCTGATCGGCTCGCACAACTTCGATCCGCGCTCGGATCACTACAACAGCGAAGCGGGTTTCATCATCCGCGACCGCGCCTTCACGACGCTCGTGCGCGACGCGATCGTGCGCGATGCCGAACCGGACAACGCCTGGACCATTGCACGGCGCGAACGGCGCGGCTGGATCAGCCGTCTAAACGCCCGAATCGGCGATCTTTCCGCCGCGCTGCCGGTGTTCGACCTGTGGCCGTTTCGTTATGCGTCGAGCTTCGAGATCAAACCCGGCTGCGCGCCGATGCGTCCGCAAAATCCGGACTTTTACACCTGCTACGACGACGTCGGCGATTTCCCCGAAGTGGACCTTCCGCTGAAAACCATCTACACGCGCATCGTCACCGCGTTCGGCGCCGGATTGCAGTCGATTCTCTAGCAAGGTCGGATTGACGCGCCCGCCGAGGCTGGCTAGGCTGCTACTCCCTACTCGCACAGCGGATGCGCCCATGGCTCTCGAGTTCAACATCACCATCCAAGACGACGACCTGCCCGTCTTCATGGACGCCATGAAGCGTGCCGAGCAGCGCGCCTCGGGAAAAACCGCCGAGCAGATCCTGGACGAAGCCGAAAAAACGTTCGTATCCGCGTCGACCACCAAGATGCCGGATTTCGTCAGCTCGCGCCTGTCCAGCGTCAACAATCTGATCGCAATGGCGCGCGACGT
>DATBAU010000305.1:0-19948 GCA_036271355.1 Rudaea sp.
TTCGTCCTCGAACCGGACGACATGGAACGCTTGGCCAATCTCAACGGCCCGTTCGACGAACATCTGCGCCAAATCGAACTTCGACTCGGCGTCGAGATCTCCAATCGCGGCAACGTCTATCGCGTGAGCGGCGACGAAGATTCCGTGAAACTGGCCGACCGCGTGATCCGCGATCTGTTCGACGCCACGCGCAACGAAACGCTGACCGGCGCGCAGATTTCGCTGCGCCTGTCCGAATCGGGCATCGATTCGCTTAACGAGAGAGCGGCGGAAAACACGCAGGACGTCGCCGTCAAAGTGAAGCGCGGCACGATCCGCGGGCGCGGACCGAATCAGCAAAAATATCTGCACGCGATCGCGCGGCACGACATCAATTTCGGCATCGGTCCCGCAGGCACAGGCAAAACCTATCTCGCCGTCGCGATGGCGGTCGAGGCGTTGAACGAAAATCGCGCGCAGCGTTTGATTCTCGTTCGTCCGGCCGTCGAAGCCGGCGAAAAGCTCGGTTTCCTGCCGGGCGATCTGACGCAGAAAGTCGATCCGTATCTGCGTCCGCTTTACGACGCGCTGTATGAAATGATGGGCATCGACAAAGTCACGCGATTGGTCGAGCGCAACGTCATCGAGATCGCCCCGCTCGCGTACATGCGCGGACGCACGCTCAACGATTCATTCGTGATTCTCGACGAAGCGCAGAACACGACGGTCGAACAAATGAAAATGTTCCTCACGCGCATCGGCTTCGGCTCGGTGGCGGTGGTCACGGGCGATCTTACGCAGACCGATCTTCCGCGCCATGTGAAATCCGGACTGCGCGACGGCATCGATGTGCTCAAGGATGTCGACGGCATCAGCTTCACGTTCTTCACCGCGCGCGACGTCGTGCGTCATCCGCTCGTGCAGCGCATCGTGCGCGCTTACGAATCGCACGCCGAAGCGGCGGAATCGAAGAAGTCGTGAGCCCGGGCAAACCCTCCACCGGTTTCAAGGTGAACGTGGAAAGCCACGTCGACCAGAAAGGTGTTCCCGACGAGCGCACGTTCGAGAAATGGGTACGCGCGGCGTTGCAGGGTCAGCGTTCGAAACGGCGGCAGGTGAACATTCAACTGTTCGATCTGACGCAGGCGCGCGCGATCAACAAGACGTTCACGGGCAAGGATTACGCAACGAACGTCCTGAGTTTTCCCTACGAACCCCTGCGCGGCGAGAAGACGGCCGTGCTTGGCGACATCGTCATCTGCCCGACGGTCCTGGAGAAAGAGGCCAAGGAACAGGAAAAGCGGCTGCGCGATCACTATGCCCACCTGACCGTGCACGGCGTGTTGCATTTGCTCGGTTTCGACCATCAGAACGAGGCCGAGGCGAAACGCATGGAAGATCAGGAACGACGTGTCCTGTCCGAATTCGGCATCGCCGATCCGTACACGGAGCGAGATTAAACCACTGATTTCGCTCGTTTTTTAATTCTGAAACGCAAACTACGCTATAATTGGCTGCTCGCCCAAGCGGGCTTCAGCTTCACAACAATGAACGAGGACCACCCTAGTCCACACGCTCAAAAATCCTGGCTGGAACGCATAGGCCAGCTGGTTTCCGGCGAACCCCGGAACATCGAAGAACTCCTCGAAGAACTCCGCGGCGCACAGGCCAACGGCCTGCTATCCAACGATACGTTGTCGATGGTCGAGGGCGCCATCGAGGTGTCCGATCTCACCGTCGCCGACGTCATGGTGCCCCGCGGGCAAATGGTCGGCCTGCGCGTGGACGCGCGGCTCGAGGAAATCCTTCGTCAGGTCATTGAATCGGGCCATTCGCGTTTTCCGGTTTACGGCGAGGAGTCCGACCAGATCGTCGGCATCCTGCTAGCGAAAGATTTGCTCAAGTGTTTCGTCGATCGCAACGCGCCGTGCGGCATCCGGCAGTTGCTACGGCCTCCGGTTCTGATTCCGGAATCAAAGCAGCTAGACATCCTGCTCAAGGAATTCCGTCTGTCGCGTAATCACATGGCGATCGTGGTGGACGAATACGGCGGCGTGTCCGGCCTCATTACGATCGAGGACGTGCTCGAGGAAATCGTCGGCGAGATCGACGACGAGCACGATGAAGACGATCCCGCGCGCAAGAAACTCATCCAGACGCAGGCCGACGGCGGCTTCCTCGTCAATGCGCTGACGCCGATCGCCGATTTCAACGAACGCCTCGGCAGCGAATATTCCGACGAAGACTTCGACACCATCGGCGGCATGGTCACGTCCGAATTCGGGCATCTGCCGGAGCCGGGTGAAGAAATCGCGCTCGGAGGCTTCACGTTCCGCGTCGCCAAAGCCGACGCGCGTCGCGTGCTGCAGTTCGCCGTGCACGTTCACGATGCGTGACGGCGCGTCGCGCCTCGCGCTGATCCTTTTCATTCTGCTGATCGGTTCGGTCGGCGTTGCGCGCGCGCAGGACGGCCAAGCAACGCCGGGCACCCACCTCGACGTCGCGCTGATCACGTTCGGTCCGGGCACCGAAGTCTGGGAACGCTTCGGCCACAACGCGATCCTTATCCGCGACAGCACGACGAACGAATCGCGCCTGTACAACTACGGCATCTTCGATTTCGATCAGGAAAATTTCTTTCTCAACTTCGCACGTGGCGACATGACGTATCGCATGGCCGTCGACGATGCCGACGAGGAATTGCCGAACTACGTCGAGGAAGGCCGTTGGATCGTGCGACAGGACCTCGACCTCACGCCGCCGCAAAAAGCGAAGCTCGCGACATTCCTCGACTGGAACGTGCGTCCGGAAAACGCGCAATACCGATACAACTATTTCGATGACAACTGTTCCACGCGCACGCGCGACGCGCTGAACATGGCCGTTGACGGCGCGATCAATGCGCAAACCATCTCGCCGTCGCGTGGCTTCACGTATCGCATGGACGTACTGCGGCTGATGCGTCCCGATCCGCTGCTGATGATCGGGATGGACGCGGGTCTAGGCCCGTACGCCGATCGCCGCCTCACCTACTGGGACGAAAGTTTTCTGCCGACCGAATTGATGCGGCACATGCACGACGTCTTCGTGGTCGATCCGGCCACGGGCGAGCGTCGTCCGCTGGTCGCGCGCGAAACTCGGCTCAACGAAGCGCGCATTCCCGAACCGAGCGAGTCACCGCCGGATTGGTTTTGGAAAGCGCTGACGATCGGCGTTGCGCTCGGCGTTCTGATTCTCGCGCTCGCGCGCGCTCGCGCGAACGCGATCGCCCGCGCGGGTTTCGCGACACTCGGCGTCGTCATCGCATTCGTGCTCGGCCTGGGCGGACTCGTGCTGCTCGGCCTGTGGTTTCTCACGGATCACGTGTCTGCGTGGCGCAATGAAAACCTGTTTCTGCTCGATCCGCTGTGCTTGCTGCTTATCCCGACATGGATCGGTGCGTTCCGCCGCACGTGGTCTCCCTCGCCGTTTGCGATCAACGCAACGCTCGTCGTTGCCTTGATCGCCGGTTTCGCGTGGTTCGCGAAAGTATTCCCGTGGTTCATCCAGGACAACAAGTTTTGGATCGCATTGCTGCTGCCCGTGCACGCCGCGTTCGCGCTCGCGGTGTGGATGCGGGTCCAGCGGATTCAGTAAGTTGTCATCCACACGGCGTTTCGCCGTGTCAGACTTTGCTGCATGATGCGTCCCAATCGGCACGGCGAAAATCATGGACACGAAAACGCCTGAAAGCATGCTCGTCAATTGCGTGGCCTACTCCCCGAGCAAATCGCGGCCGGTTTCGCTGGACGAAATCAAGGATGTGCTGAAGGAACCGGACACGTTCGTGTGGGTCGGGCTGCACGAACCCGACGAACCCATGCTCGACCGCCTCGCGGAAATATTCGGACTGCACGAACTCGCCATCGAGGACGCGCACGTCGCGCATCAGCGCACCAAGATCGAGGTGTACGGCGATTCGCTGTTCATCGTCGTGCACACGGCGCAGTTCGCCGAGCATCGCATCTCGTTCGGCGAAACGCATATTTTCCTCGGCAGGAATTATCTCGTGACGATCCGTCACGGCGCTTCGCTCTCGTACGCGCCGGCGCGGCGTGTGTGCGAATCGACGCCGGAACTGTTGTCCTTCGGGCCGAGCTACGCGTTGTACGCCGTGCTCGATTTCGTGGTCGACAACTATTTTCCGGTGATGGAAAACTTCCAGAAACGCCTCAACGATCTGGAACATTCCGTTCTGCAGGGCGAATTTCAGCAGCGCACCATCGTGCGGCTGTACGAACTGAAGAAAGAGCTGATGAAGATGCAGCTCGTCGTAAGCCCCGTGCAGGACATCATGAGCCAGCTCGTGCGGCTCTATCCAAATTTGATCCGCGACGAAGTGCGCACCTATTTCCGCGACGTCGGCGATCACGCCGCGCGCATCAACGACATCGGCGCGATGGTCCGCGAAATGCTCACCTCCGCGATGGACGTGAACCTCGCGCTCGTCGGCATCGCGCAGAACGATGTGTTCAAGAAAATCGCCGGCTGGGGCATCCTGCTGACCTTGCCAATGATGATCGCCAGCTGGTACGGCATGAACTTCAAGGACATGCCCGAACTCGACATGCCGTATGCCTATCCGACGCTCGCGCTTCTGACACTTCTGGCGTGTGTGTGCCTGTATCTGGTGCTGCGCCGCTTCCGCTGGCTTTGATCCGTACGACTAAAGGCTAACCGCTCATGTGCGGTTGCGTCTTGACGCATCGCTCCGGGAAACCGACGCTACCGAAGTCCGCTCTGGGAGGACTTCATGCGCCGACTCTTGTTGATTCTGCCGTTCATCGGCTTGTTGTGGTTGCCTTTCTATAACAAGGCCGAACCGCAACTGTGGGGATTTCCGTTCTTCTATTGGTACCAGTTCATCTGGGTGTTCGCCACATCCCTCCTGATCTGGATCGTCTATGCAGGGGAGAAGAAGGCATGAATACGCCTGCGCAACCTGTCATGCACGTCACGGCGTGGATCGTTTTCGCGCTGTTTTTCGTGCTGGTCACGGTCATGGGTTTCGTCGCCGCGCGATGGAAGAAAGCCGACCTCTCACAACTTCACGAATGGGGTCTGGGCGGTCGCCGTTTCGGCACATTGATTACGTGGTTCCTGATCGGCGGCGATGTCTACACCGCCTACACCGTCGTCGCGGTACCCGCGCTCGTGTTCGCGATCGGCGCCTACGGATTCTTCGCGCTGCCGTACACGATCATCATGTATCCGCTCGTGTTCCTCGTCATGCCGCGTTTGTGGAACGTGTGCCACAAGCACAATTACGTGACCACCTCGGATTTCGTCGAAGCCCGCTACGGTAGTCATTGGCTCGCGCTCGCGGTCGCCTTCACCGGCGTGCTGGCGACGATGCCGTACATCGCGCTGCAGCTCGTCGGCATGCAAGTCGTGTTCGGCGCGATGGGATTCGGCGACGTCGATCCGCACACCGGCGGCGAAATCGCGTTGGTCGGCGCCTTCGTCATCCTGGCCTTGTACACCTACACGAGCGGCCTGCGCGCGCCGGCAATGATCGCGTTCGTGAAGGACATCATGATCTACATCTTCGTGATCGCGGCGATCATTGTCATCCCCGCGCATCTCGGCGGTTACGGCGCCGTGTTTGATGCGGCAGCAAAACATTTCGCTGCGGCTAAAGAAGCGGCTGTTGCCGGCGGCAAGCCATCGCCCGCGATGGGCATTCTGCTCGAGCCGAGTCAGGTCACCGCGTTCGCATCGCTCGCGCTCGGTTCGGCGTTCGCGCTGTTCCTGTATCCGCATTCGGCAACCGGTACGCTGGCCGCATCGGGTCCGAACGTGATCCGCCGAAACGCGATGCTGCTGCCGACGTACACCATCGCTCTTGGTCTCGTCGCAATGCTCGGCTACATGGCCATCGCCGCCAACACGAACGCGAAAGGTACCGCGATCGTGCCGACGCTGATCATCGATCAGTTCCCCGAATGGTTCGCCGGATTCTGCTGCGCGGCCATCGCACTCGGCGCGCTGGTGCCGGCGGCGATCATGTCGATCGGCGCGGCCAACATCGTCACGCGCAACATCTGGCGGCCCTACGTGAATCGCAACATGACGCCGCAGCAGGAGTCGAGCGTCGCGAAAGTCACCTCGCTCGTCGTCAAGTTCGGCGCGCTGGTGTTCGTCGTCTTCCTGCCGCTCGACTTCGCCATCAACCTGCAACTGCTTGGCGGCATCTGGATCCTGCAGATTCTGCCGGCCGTCGTGTTCGGCCTCTACACGCGCTGGTTCCATTCGACCGGTCTGCTGGTCGGCTGGGCGGTGGGCATGATCGTGGGCACGTGGATGTCGTGGAGCATGGGCGTGAAGCCGGTGTTCGCGATTCCGGGCATCGGCGGTATCTACATCGGACTGATCGCGCTGGTGATCAATCTCGTCATCGCGGCGATCATTACCGTTATCGTGAAATCCGCGAAGATGGATCACGGTGTCGATGAAACGGTTGCCTCCGATTACGAGGACGCGCCTGGCACCGCGCCGTAATCCGCTTCACTCGCGAACGAAACGGCGCGGCGACCCCGCGCCGTTTTTATGTGCGAAGTTCGTAATCGACGAAAGTGAAAGGGAAGGCATGCTTGTCGTCGGCTGCATGTTCTTCGCGGAAAATCTCGCGCCATTCTTCGACATCGAAGTGCGGAAAAAACGCATCCGCATTGTTCGTGCGGGTTTCGATCCACGTGAGATGAAGCTGCGTCGCACGCGGCAGCGCGAGCGCGTAAACCTCGCCGCCGCCGATGACGCACAGTTCGCCGCCATTCGCCTTGTCGATCGCCTCGTCGAGCGAATGCACGACGTCTTGCCCGGCAAACGGCGCGGTATCCGAACGCGTCAACACCCAGTTCGGACGTCCCGGCAACGGCCGTCCGATCGCGCGCGCCGTCTTGCTGCCCATCAACACAGGCTTGCCGAGCGTGAGGCGTTTGAAGCGTTTCAAATCCTCGGGCAAATGCCACGGCATCGCGCCGTTACGGCCGATGGCGAAGCCGCGATCGAGCGCCGCGATCAGGCTGACGCGAGCCTCGCTCACACCGAAATCGGCGCCTTAATCGACTTGTGCGATTGATAGTGTTCTACGGTGATGTCGTCGAACGTGAAATCGAAAATCGATTTGATGTTCGGATTGAGCTTGAGCTGCGACATCGGAAACGGCCTGCGTTCCAATTGCTCGCGCGCCTGATCCATGTGATTTTTATACAAATGCGCATCGCCGATCGTGTGCACGAAATCGCCGGGAGCGAGATCGCACACCTGCGCGATCATGTGCGTGAGCAACGCATAACTCGCGATGTTGAACGGCACACCGAGAAAAATATCGGCCGAACGCTGATACAACTGGCACGACAGCTTGCCATTCGCGACGTAGAACTGGAACAGCGCATGACACGGTTGCAACGCCATCTTCGGCAAATCGGCAACGTTCCACGCGCTGACCACGAGCCGGCGCGAATCGGGATTGCGCTTGATCTCGTCGATCACCGACGAAATCTGATCGATCGTTTTTCCATCCGGCGCCGACCACGAACGCCACTGCTTGCCGTACACCGGTCCGAGCTCGCCTTGATCGTTCGCCCATTCGTCCCAGATCGTCACGCCGTTTTCGTTGAGATAGCGGACGTTCGTTTCACCGCGCAAGAACCACAAAAGTTCATGGACGATCGAACGCGTGTGCAGTTTCTTCGTCGTGACGAGCGGAAAACCTTCGGCGAGACTGAAGCGCATCTGCCATCCGAACACTGACAACGTGCCGGTTCCGGTGCGGTCGGATTTTTCGTCGCCGTTGTGCAGGACGTGGCGCAGCAAATCGAGGTATTGGCGCATCAGTCGGCTTCCTTCGACGGCACAACGGGCTTCGCGGCCACCAGTGTCGGCGAACGGCGCGACAACCACAACAGCACGATGCCGACGACGATCAGCGGAATCGAGAGCAACTGCCCCATCGTCAGCCATCCGAACGCGATGTAGCCGAGCTGCACGTCCGGTTCGCGCACGAATTCAATGCCGAAACGGAACAAGCCGTACAGCAGCGCGAACAATCCGGAAACGGCATAACGCGGCCGCGGCTTGCGCGAGAAAATCCACAGCACGGTGAACAACACGATGCCTTCGAGCGTGAACTCGTAGAGTTGCGACGGATGCCGCGCCTCGTGATCGAGTTGCCCGGCCATATACAGCTTGTACAACTCGTCGCGCGAGGTGCTGATGTTTTCCAGCGAGCGCGGAAAAATCACGCCCCACGGCAAATCGGTTCGGCGTCCCCACAATTCTCCACCGATGAAATTGCCGAGACGTCCGAGACCGAGACCGATCGGCACCAGTGGCGCGACGAAATCGACGGTGTCGAAGAAATGAATGCGGTTGCGCCGCGACCAGATCCAGCCAGCGGCGAGCACGCCGAGCAATCCGCCGTGAAAGGCCATGCCGCCTTCCCACACGCGGAAGATCGCGAGCGGATCGTCGACGATCCACGTCAACGGCGTGTAAAAAAGCATATAGCCGATGCGTCCGCCGACGATCACACCGAGCATCACGTAGAACGCCAGGTCCGAAAACGCCTCTGGACTGATCGGCAGCCTGCCTTGTCGAATGCGCGCGTTGCCGAGCAGCCATGCGCCGACGAATCCGAGCAGATACATGATGCCGTACCAGTGCACGGCGAGCGGCCCGATGGAAAAGGCGATGGGGTTGATGTCGTGGAAGTAATGCATCGGGATCCGAACGGAAAGCAAGCAGCGATTTTATCCGAACTGCCGTCGGATGGATTTCAGGACGGCAACACGCGGCAAATAAACCCTTTCAGATAATCCGTCTCCGCGATGGCCGGATGCACCGGATGATCCGACGCCTGTTGCAACTGCGACAGCACCTGCACCTGACGATCCAGATGCCGCGCTCCTTGCTGCACGGCTTCGAGCAGTGTCGCGCGCGACATGTGATACGAACACGAGCACGTGATGAGGATGCCGTCGCGCGCGAGGATCTGCATCGCCATCTCGTTGATGCGCCGGTACGCGAGTCGGCCTTCCGCGAAATCCTTCTTGCGTTTCACGAACGCCGGCGGATCGAGCACGACGACATCGAAACGTTCGCGCTGTTCGCGCAACGATTTCAAATAGTCGAACGCATCGGATTTCACCGTACGCACGCGCTCGGCGAATCCGTTACGCGCCGCGTTGCGCGCGATCGCCTCGACCGCCGACGCGGAGGCGTCCACGCACACCACGTCCTCCGCGCCCGCTGCCGCCGCGCGCAATCCCCAGCCGCCGAGATAGCTGAAAACATCGAGCACGCGCTTGCCTTTCACGTATGCGCCGAGCAGATCGCGATTCGCGCGCTGATCGTAGAACCAGCCGGTTTTCTGTCCGCCGATCGGATCGATTTCGAAATCGACACCGCCTTCGCGCGCGAGCACCGGTGTCGGCAGATCGCCGAGCGCGATGTCGGCGTATTCGGGCAGTTGTTCGAGTGCGCGGATGCCCGCGTCGTTTTTCCAGACCAGCGCGCGCGGTTTCACGACTTTGACGAGCGCTTCGGCGATTTCGTTTTTCAATCGTTCCATGCCGGCCGTCGTTGTCTGCGCGACGAGCACATCGCCATATCGATCGACCGTGAGTCCCGGCAATCCGTCCGATTCGCCGAACACGAGTCGGTAATACGGTTCGTCGAACAAACGCTCGCGCAGTGACAGCGCAACGTTGCACTTGTGCACGATCAGCGATCGATCGAGCACGTGCGCCACGCCGCGATTCACCAGCCGCGCGGCGATCAGCGAATTCGGATTCACATAACCGATGCCGATCGGCTTGTCGGTCGAATCGACGATCACGCACGCTTCGCCCGGCTCGAAATCGGTCAGCGGCGAGCGCTTCACGTCGACTTCGTTCGAGAACACCCACAAATGGCCAGTGCGCAAGCGCGCATCTTCGCCGCGTTTGAGGTACAGCGCCGGGTAGGAGACTTCGTCGGACATCCAGCGATGGTACGGCAATATCGCCTCTTGCATAATGCCGATTCTCGAAAAGAAAAAACTCGGAGCCTGTCATGGATGTTCGCTGCGGTTGTCTGATTGCCTTGCTGCTCGGTGCGGCTTCCGGCGCGCATGCCGATGACGCCAAACCCGTCACGCTGCCGTCCGTGACCGTCGTTCCGGAAATTGATTTCGCCAAGCATCCGCCGCTCGATCAGCCGAGCATCTCGCCCGATGGCGAACACATCGCGCTGTCGGTGCACAACACGGAAAACGGCGAAAACAAATACCAGCTCGCCGTGCTGCATCTGCCGGATCTGAAATTCATCAGCCGGCTCGACATGAACCAGAATTTCCTGCCGATCGAAATCACGTGGGTCGACAACAAGCGGCTCGTGATGGGCGTGGGCAAGGAAACCGCGTTCGCCGAAGCGCCGTCGCCGACCGGCGACATCATCGCCGTCGACATGGACGGAGGAAACAAGCGCGTGTTGTATTCCGACACGGAACGCAACGCGATGTTCGCGCCGAACGTTTTAAAAATTCCGATCGGCTTCGGCACCATCGCCGGCCGGCCAGAACACGCGAACGGACATTTTTATCTGAACGTCCATCCCTTTCCGGAAAGCGGCGGCGACGACGCACAAGCGCATCGCACGCAGATCTACGACATCAACGCCGTGGCCGGAAGCGTGAAACTGATCGGCGAGATCGGTCAGGACGATTACGAATTCGTGGTCCACGACGGCGTCGTGCGTTACGCCTACGGTTACGACAACGCGTTGAAGGAACATGTCTACTACCGCGCGGGTCCGGACGATCACTGGACCGAACTGTCGCACGCCGTCGTCGGCGCATCGATGATGCCGCGCCGGATCAGCGCCGACGGCCAGCATCTGTATTCGGTCGGCAATCCGAACGGCGGACCGGATGCGTTCGTCATCAGCAACCTCGACGGCACTGAGCCGCGCGTACTCGCGTCGAATCCGCGCGTGAGCGTGGCCGGCGTGTTCTGGACGCCGTCGCCGCGCGCGCCGTATGCCGCGCTGTTCGAAGACGGCAAGCCGTCGTTCGATTATCTCGAAGACGATCGCTACGCGGCCGTCATCAAGGCGCTCAACGGAAAATTCCCCGACCACATGGTCGTGCCGGTCGCGATGAACGACGACGGATCGAGCATGCTCATCTTCGCCACGAGCGATCGCGATCCGGGAACGTACGCGCTGTTCGACATGAAGACGAACAACCTGCGTCCGTTGTTCCAATCGAAACCGTGGATGACGGCGGACAAACTCGGCGAACGCAAACCATTCTGGTTCAAAGCGTCCAGCGGCAAGGAACTCGAAGGTTTCATCACGTTGCCGCCGCATCGCGTCGAAAAAAACCTGCCCGCGATCCTGATCGCGCACGGCGGTCCGATCGGTATCGACGATGCGTGGGATCTGTCGCGCTCGTGGGAAAACACCGAAGCGCAATTTCTCGCCACGCGCGGTTACGCGGTCGTGCAAGTGAACTATCGCGGCTCCGGCGGACGCGGCAAGGCGTTCGAGGAATCGGGCAAGCTGCAGATGGGTTCCGGCATGATGCAGGACATGCTCGACGGCCTGACGTGGGCCATCGACCAAGGCTACGTCGACAAAAGTCGTGTTTGCGTCTACGGCGCGAGCTACGGCGGCTACACCGCTTATTTCCAACCGGTTTACGCGCCGCAGGGCACGTTCAAATGTTCGGTCGCGATCGCCGGCATTTCCGACATCCGTCTGTGGGCCGACGCCGATACACGCCATTCGCGTGCCGGCAAGAATTTCCTGCGCGAAGCATGGGGACTCGACGATCCGGCCTACATCAACGCGAACTCCGCGATCGACCACGTCGACAAATTCAACGTGCCGCTTCTCATCATTCACGGTGAGGACGATCCGCGCGTGCCGGTAAAGAACGCGAAGGAAATGCGCGACGCGTTGCAGAAAGCCGGCAAGCCCGTCGAATATCTGACCAAGCCCAAAGAAGGCCACGGTTTCTACAAGGAAGAAAACAACGTCGACCGCTACAACGTGACCGAAGCCTTCCTGCAGAAATACCTCGGTCCCGGCGCGCCGATCGCGCAGTGAAAACGATTCGTTCTCGTCGATGAGCAACCGACTCGCCGACGCGAACAGTCCGTATCTGCGCCAGCACGCGCAGAATCCGGTCGATTGGTGGCCGTGGTGCGACGAAGCGCTCGCGCAGGCGCGCGCGCAGGAAAAGCCGATCCTGTTGTCGATCGGCTACAGCGCGTGCCACTGGTGTCACGTCATGGCGCACGAGAGTTTCGAAGATCCGACCGTCGCGTCCGTGATGAACGATTTGTTCATTTGTATAAAAGTGGACCGCGAAGAACGGCCGGATATCGACAAGATCTATCAGCTCGCGCATCAGGCGCTCACACGGCGCGGCGGTGGCTGGCCGCTGACGGTATTCCTCGCGCCCGACGACCACGTTCCCTTTTTCGCCGGCACGTATTTTCCGAAAGACGCGCGCTACGGCATGCCGCCGTTCACGCAGGTTCTGCGGCAAGTGCGCGATTTCTGGGATTCGCGCCGCAGCGACGTCCACTCGCAAAACGCCGCGCTCCAGGAATTCCTCGCCGACATCGGCAACGACGCGCAGTTCGACGGCGCGCTCGACGACACGCCGCTACGTGCGGCAGTCGCGCAGATCGAAAATGCGTTCGACGCCAAGTACGGCGGTCATCGCGGCGCGCCGAAATTTCCGCATGGACCGGAAATGGAACTGCTGCTCGATCTCGATGCGCCGGAACGCGTGGCGTTCACGCTGCAGAAAATGGCGGACGGCGGAATCCACGATCAGATCGGCGGCGGATTCTGTCGTTACTCCGCCGACGAGCGTTGGGAAATTCCGCATTTCGAAAAGATGCTATACGACAACGCGCAACTGCTGCCGCTTTACGCAAATGCGGGTTCGACCACAGTCGCGCAACGCATCGTCGCGTGGTTGACGCGCGAGATGACGGCTCGCGATGGCGGCTTCTACAGCGCGCTCGACGCCGATTCAGAACACGAGGAAGGGAAATTCTACGTTTGGCAACGCGACAATGTGCGGCGATTGCTCAGCGCGGAAGAATTCGCCGTGGCCGAACGCCATTTCGGTTTTGACCGGCCACCGAATTTCGAAACGCATGCGTGGAATCCGATCGGCGCGGAGGACGTGCAAACTATTGCGACGGCGTTGAACATCGATGTCGAGCGCGCGCAGGCGTTGATCGATTCGTCGATCGCGAAACTTTTCGCCGAACGTTCATCGCGCATCCGGCCCGGGCTCGACGACAAAATCCTCACGTCGTGGAACGCGTTGATGATCGCCGGCCTCGCGCGCGCATCGCGAATGCTGCGCGATCCGTCGTTGCAAACGCTGGCCGACACCGCGCTCGATCATCTTTACGCGAACGCGTGGCGCGACGGAAAACTGTTCGCGACGACGGCTTCGTCGCCGGTCATCGCCGCGTATCTGGACGACTACGCCTTTCTGCTCGAAGCGCTCATCGAACGTTTGCAATCGCGATGGAACGTTCGCGATCTGCGTTGGGCAAACGAGCTCGCCGACGCACTGCTGCAACGGTTCGAAGACAAGGACGCGGGCGGATTTTTCTTCACGTCGAACGATCATGAAAAACTGATCCAGCGACCGAAACCGTGGCTCGACGAAGCGATTCCATCCGGCAACGGCGTGGCCGCGAGAAACCTGCTGCGGCTCGGCCATCTGACCGGCGAAACGCGTTATGTGGATGCGGCGGAACGCACGTTGCGCGCGTCGTTCGGCACGCTGCGACAAAATCCGGCGTCGTGCTCGGCGTTACTGCGTGCATTGAACGATTGGCTACGACCACGCGCGCATGTCGTCGTTCGATACGATGGCGTCGATGAGGAACGCGCGTGGCGCGATGCGCTCAGTGCGTCGCCGCGACGCACCGACATTTACGTCGTGCCCGCCGGCGCAGCAGATTTGCCGACGACACTCGCCGCGCAGACTTACGTCGAACGCGGCGCCGCCTACGTCTGCCGCGGTACGCAATGCCTGCCGCCGGTCACGACGCCGGCAGACGCACTCGCCGCGTTGTCGACCTAAGGCCGCCCGCGCAACACGCGCGCCGGCAACAGCACGATGGCGGCGAGGAATCCGAACACGCCTTCCACCGCAACGCCGACCAGCCGGAACGGCAGCAGCAACAGCCACACGAACGGATACAACACGAGCGCCAACAGCGCCAGCGGCCAGCAGAACACGAACAACAGCAACCAGAGGATGAAGGTCAGCATGATCGCCTCGTCGGGAAATGCATTCGGCAGAAGTACATCCGGAATGTAAGTGCGCGAACGCTCAACTCAAGTCGGTATCGATAGTCCGGAAGTCACGCTCAGAGAAGAACCGGATTGTCGGGCAATTCGTTCTGCTGACCGGCCACGGGCGGGAAATGCACGGCGAGCAGGTCGCTGACGGCCGCGATGCCTTCGAGCGAACCGCGTTCGAATTCGCGCGCGGCGAATCGTTGTTGCATGCGTTCGCAAATGGACGTCCATTCCGATTGCGCCACTTTCGCCGCGATGCCGCGGTCGGCAACGATTTCGATGGCGCGATCCGCGTACAGCACATAGATCAGCACGCCGCTGTTGGCGTGCGTATCCCACACGCGCAACTGCGTGAAAACCTGCTCGGCGCGCTGGCGCGGCGTCGTTCCGCGCACGATCTCCGACGCGGGCAACGCGGCTTCTGCGGCGAAACGGATTTGTCCTGCGTGACGCCGTTCGCCTTCGGCGACTGCGCGCTGGATCGATTCCACCACCGCCGGCGTGAAATACCGCCGCATCGGCGCCCATGCGATGACATGCGGGAAAAGTCGCGACAGTTTCATCACCAGCTCCCCGACGCGCCGCCGCCCGAAAATCCGCCGCCGCCGCCGCTGAATCCACCGCCGCCGCCGCTACTGAATCCGCCGCCACCGCCGCTTCCGAATCCGCCTCCTCCAAAGAAACCGCCGCGGCCGACGATCAGTCCCAGCGCGAATCCGATTCCGCTCATGCCGAGCGCTTTCAAAATGACGTGCGACACCAGCCAGCCCATACCGCCCAGCAATGCTGCGATCAGGAACGCACGCACAAGTCGCGGCACGCCGCTGAAAAACGCGCTGAGGACGAATCCGAAAATCAGCGCGTTGGGTATCAGCGACAAGGCCGAGGTGTCACCATCGGAATTGTTCGATTCCATTGGCGGCGGCAACGGTTCGCCGTCGATCAATTTCATGAGCGCATCGACCGCCTCGTCGATGCCGCCGTAGTAATCGTTGGCGCGAAATTTCGGCGTCATATATTCGCGGATGATGCGTCCGGCATCGACATCCGTGATGGCGCCTTCGAGTCCTTTGCCGACTTCGATGCGCACTTTGTGATCGGTGGTGGCGACGGTGATCAACACGCCATCGTCGACATCCTTGCGGCCGAGCTTCCATTGATCGGCCACACGGATCGAATACTGTTCGATGTCTTCGGGTTGCGTGGTCGGAATGACCAGCACCGCGATTTGCGAACCTTTGCGCTGCTCGAACGCGGACAATTTTGCGTCGAGCGATTTTTTCTGCGCATCGTCGAGCGTGCCGCCGATGTCGGTGACGCGAGCGACGTGAGGAATCGGCTGACGATCGTCCGCCGCGGCCGTCGCGAGTATCAGCATCGCGCCGGCGAGCACGCCGAACCACGAATGCGGTATGCGCATCACGCGCATTCCGTGATCAATGCGCAGGTTGCGGCGGCGACGGCGGCGCGGGCGGTTGCGGCGCGGGTTTGCTGAAATCGACGACCGGCGCGGTCGAAATCGCTTTCTCGTTTTCGACGGTGAAATTCGCTTTCGTCTTGTAGTGGAACATGCCGGCGGTCATGTTCTGCGGAAAGCTGCGAATGTACGTGTTGTAGTCCTGCACGGCCGCGATATAGCGATTGCGCGCGACGGTGATGCGGTTTTCCGTGCCTTCGAGTTGTGTCTGCAGATTCTGGAACAGCGTGTCGGCTTTCAGGTTCGGATAGTTCTCCGTCACCACCATCAGGCGCGACAACGCGCTGCTCAGCTCGCCTTGCGCGGCCTGGAACTGTTTCACTTTCTGCTCGTCGCTCAGATCGTCGGGCGTGAGCGTCACTTTCCCGACCGATGCGCGCGCTTCGGTGACTTTCTCGAGCACGTCTTCTTCGTGCTGTGTATAGCCTTTCACGGCGGCGACGAGGTTCGGCACGAGATCGGCGCGGCGCTGATATTGATTGAGTATTTCCGACGACGCCGCGGTCACGGCTTCGTCTTTCTGCTGGATCGCGTTGTAACCGCAACCGGTGATCAGCGCGATCATAGTCAACAAAATTCCGAGACGAATCGTTCGCATGACGTCAGCTCCGTCGGCGACCATCGCCGAGCCCCACGACATCATAACCCGCTTGCATCCGGCTCACATGGTTTCAGGCGGACCGATCAGATCGGCTTGCGACGGTTGCGACGGAATAGCGCTCGCGCCGGCTTTGTGCCGCGCTTTGCGCTTCTTGCGCTGACGGCGGGCGATCAAGTTCAGCGATTCGACGACGGCCGAAAAACCCATGCCGAAATACAGATAAGCGCGCGGAATCTGGATGTCGACGCCTTCGCCGATCAGCATCACGCCGACCAGCATGATGAAGGCGAGCGCGAGCATGCGGATGGTTGGATTGCGGTCGATGAAATCGCCGACCGGGTTCGACGCGAACAGCATCACGGCGACGGCGAGGATGATCGCGGCGACCATCACCGGAATATTGCGCACCATGCCGACGGCGGTGATGACCGAGTCGAGCGAGAACACGATGTCGATCAGCGCGATCTGCGCGATCACCCACCAGAACGATGCCGCGCTCGCGTCGCCCTGCACTTCTTCGGATTCGGAGAAGATGGCGTCCCAGATTTCCATCGCGCCTTTGACGAGCAGGAAAAGTCCGCCGCCGATCATGATGAGATCGCGCACGGAAATGATTTTCCCGAACGCGGTGAAAAGCTTCATGTGCGTGTCGTCGAGACGCGCCAGATGCGCGAGCGTGACGAGTAGCGCGATGCGCGTTCCGCACGCCAGGACGAGACCGATGCGTCGGGCGCGCGGGCGAAGCGTTTTCGGCAGACGGCCGACGGCGATGGAGATGAAGACGAGATTGTCGACGCCGAGGACGATCTCCAGCGTCGACAGTGTGAGCAGTGCGATGATCAGTTCGGCACTGAGGAAACTCACGTCGACCGCCGCTCGATCAGAAGCGCTGCCATAGCACGAGCGTCCAGCACAGCACGACGTTTACCATCAACAAGAAAACCGCGGCTGAACCCATATCCTTGGCACGGCCGGCCAGTTCGTGGAACTCGGGACTCACCTTGTCGACGACGGCTTCCACCGCGGAATTCAGCAGTTCGGCGGAAAGTACCAAAAGTATACTTCCGCACATCATCGCCTTTTCCACGGCGCCGTGGCCGAGCCACAAGCCGAGCGGGAAAAATATGATGGTCAGATAGACCTCGAGGCGGAACGAGGCCTCGTATTGCCATCCGGCGCGCATGCCTTTCAGCGACCAGATGAACGCTTTGTAGATCTGTTTCGGACCGCGCGGTTCGGTGCTGGGCATTGCGGCTCACCCTTCCCCTTTAGAAGTGATGTCGCAAAAAAAATCAGACGCCGGCGGGCAACGCGGTGTCGCGCGCGTGCAGATGTTTGTGATGCCAGGCGATGTCGAGTTCCTTCGCTGCTTTTACGTCGTCGAGTCGGCGGACTGGCATGGTCACCGGCGCATCCTTCATCGTCTGCGCGTTCGTGCCGGCGAGTTCGATCAACTGACCCATCACGTCGACGAATTCGTCGAGCGTTTCCTTCGCTTCGGTTTCCGTCGGTTCGATCAGGAGGCATTCCGGCACGAGCAGTGGGAAATAGTTGGTCGGCGCGTGGATGTTGTGATCGAGCAGCGATTTGGAAAAATCGAGCGCCGTCACGCCGTGTTCTTTCTTCTGCCGGTTCACGGTGACGATGAATTCGTGACTCGCGCGGCGATTCGGATACGCGAGATCGTAGCCTTTCGCGGCTAACCGCTTGGCCAGGTAGTTCGCATTCAACGTCGCGAATTCCGCGACGCGCGGCATGCCTTCGCGGCCGAGCAGGCGCGCGTACACATACGCACGCAACAACACACCCGCGTTGCCGGCGAACGTCGTGAGCCGGCCGATCGATTGCGGACGATCTTTCTTGCGCACCCAGCCGAATTTTCCGTCGGCGCGCTTTTCGATCATCGGGATCGGCAAAAACGGTTTCAAACGTTCCGATACGCCGACCGCGCCCGCGCCCGGACCGCCGCCGCCGTGCGGCGTCGAGAAGGTCTTGTGCAGGTTCATGTGAATGGCGTCGAAGCCCATGTCGCCGGGACGCACTTTGCCGAGGATCGCGTTGAGGTTGGCGCCGTCGTAATACAAAAGGCCGCCGGCCTCGTGTACCAATTTAGCAATTTCCACAATGCGGCGTTCGAACACGCCGAGTGTCGACGGATTGGTCAGCATGATGCCGGCAGTTTTCGGACCGAGCACTTTTTTCAGCGCTTCGACGTCGACGTCGCCGTCGGAATTGGTCGGAATCTCGCGGACGGTGCAGCCGCACGTCGTCGCGGTCGCGGGATTGGTTCCGTGCGCCGCGTCGGGCACGATGATTTCGGTGCGTTCGGTGTCGCCGCGATGACGGTGATACGCCATGATCATTGCCACGCCGGCGAATTCGCCTTGCGCGCCGGCCATCGGCGCGAGCGAAACGCCGCCTTTCATGCCGGTGACGTCAGCGAGGATTTCCTGCAGATCGTGCATGCACGACAAGAATCCTTGCGACAACGATTCGGGTGCGTACGGATGCCGCGCCGCGAATCCATCGAGCAGCGCCAGCGAATTGCACGCGCGCGGGTTGTATTTCATCGTGCACGAACCGAGCGGATAAAACTGCGTGTCGATCGAGAAATTCTTGCGCGACAGGTTCGTGTAATGACGCAACGCCTGCAGTTCCGAAACTTCCGGCAATCCGACCGGTTCGTTGCGCTGCAAATGTTTCGGGAGATCGGACGGAAGCGGAGAGTCGTCGGTGACCTGCGCCGAGGCCATCCGGCCTGGCTGCGACAATTCGAAAATCAGCATGGCGTGCGACTGAGTGGAAGCGTGAGGCGCTTATGATGCCATAATCGCCCGTCCGTCCATGTCCAGGTTCCATTTTTTTCGATGGCCGATCTGATCAACGTCATCCTCCTCGGCATCATCGAGGGCATCACCGAATTTCTGCCCGTTTCCAGCACCGGGCATCTGCTCGTCGCCGAGCACTGGCTGGGCGCGCGTTCCGACACGTTCAACGTGGTGATCCAGGCCGGCGCGATTCTCGCGGTCGCCATCATTTACCGGGCGCGGCTGTGGGAATTGGCGACACATTTCACGCGGCGTGAGAATCGCGACTACGCACTGAAACTCGGCGTCGCGTTTCTGATCACGGCGGCGGGCGGACTCTTGATCACCAAACTCGGTTTCAAGTTGCCGGAAAAAATCGGCCCGGTCGCATGGGCATTTTTGATCGGCGGCGTATGGATGATCGTGGCGGAATATTTCGCGGCGAAACGCGCGGACAACGCGAAGGTGACCTGGCTGGTGGCGATTTTAGTCGGTCTCGCGCAGATCGTGGCGGCGATTTTTCCCGGCACGTCGCGTTCAGCAGCGACCATCTTCATCGCGATGCTCGCGGGCACGAGCAACCGGCCGGCGGCGACGGAATTCGCGTTCCTCGTCGGCATTCCGACGATGTTCGCGGCAAGCGGCTACGAATTGCTGAAGGCGATGAAGACGCACGAAGGTCATGAAGACTGGACCGCGCTCGCGATCGGTTTCGTC
>DATBAU010000306.1:0-1760 GCA_036271355.1 Rudaea sp.
CGGCATCCGCATTCCCTTCTGTCGGAACAACACGGCGTACATGGACGTCGGCAATTTCGGCATGTCGGTGAAAACCTTGGGCTCGCTGGTCGAGAAGTTCGACCTGCACGGCGTCGAACTCGGCGAAGTGGCGTGGGGCGCAGTGATCAAGCATTCATCGGACTGGAATCTCGCGCGCGAGGCGACGCTGTCGTCCGGACTCGCGCCAACCACGCCCGGCATCACGACGGCGCGTGCATGCGGAACATCGCTCGACAACGCGATCATCATCGGCAACAAAATTGCGACGGGTCAGATCGACGCCGGCATCGCGGGCGGTTCGGATACGACGAGCGACGTACCGATCGTCTACGGCCGCGCGTTGCAGCAGCGCTTGCTCAACATCAATCGCGCGAAGTCGCCGATGGACAAGGTGAAGGCGGCGGTGCGCGGATTTTCGTTCGGCGAACTGAAGCCGAGTTTCCCCGGTGTGGCCGAGCCACGCACCGGCATGTCGATGGGCGATCATTGCGAACTGATGGCCAAGGAATGGCACATCTCGCGCGAGGATCAGGACAAGCTCGCGTTGGCCAGCCATCAGAAAGCCGCGGCGGCGTACGAGCGCGGATTCTTCAAGGATCTGGTCGTGCCGTTTCGCGGATTGGAGCGCGACGGGTTTCTTCGTCCGGACAGCACACTCGAAAAACTCGGCGCGCTGAAACCGGCGTTCGATAAAACATCCGGACAAGGAACGCTCACCGCCGGCAATTCGACCGGATTGTCGGACGGCGCGTCCGGCGTATTGCTCGCCAGCGATGCGTGGGCAGCGAAGCGCGGATTGAAGGCGCAGGCGTATCTCACCGCCGCGCAAGTCGCTGCTGTCGATTTCGTGCACGGCGAAGGTTTGCTGATGGCGCCGACGATCGCGGTGCCGCGCATGCTCGCCGCCGCTGGACTCACGCTTGCCGATTTCGATTTCTTCGAAATTCACGAGGCCTTCGCCGCGCAGGTGTTGTGCACGTTGCGCGCGTGGGAAAGCGCGGACTATTGCAAGAACCGGCTCGGGCTGGACAAGCCGTTCGGTTCGATCGATCCGGCGAAACTCAATGTCAACGGATCGAGTCTCGCGCTCGGCCATCCGTTCGCGGCGACGGGCACGCGCATCATCGCCACGCTGGCGAAGATGCTGGAGGAAAAAGGATCGGGCCGCGGCCTGATTTCGATCTGCACCGCCGGCGGGATGGGTGTCACGGCCATCGTCGAACGGCCGTGACGTTTTTTCAGATCGTATCGATCAGGAAAACTTGAACGCGGGCGCCCACGAACTCGCCGGCGCATACGATCCGCGCCGCGAACGCATGCGTGCGTGCAGTTCGGCGCGGCGGCCTTCGAGCCATCCGGCGCGATCGAGATTGCTCGTTTCTTCGCCGCGGCGTGCGGATTCCTGGGTGCGATAGCTGCAGAAGTCGGCGTACGCGTCGATTTCCGGTTGCAGCACGCGCTGCACGACTTCGATCATGATCGCGTCGTCGAGGAAGCCGAGCACCGGCACGTTGTCGGGAATGAGGTCTTCCGGATCTGCGAAATACGTCAGCGCGGAAATGATGCGGCTGCGGTCCTCGTCGGCCAAACCCCAACCCACGTCGCGCGCCATTGCGATCAGATTGTTGACGCTGGACAGGCGCGAGCTGACGAAATCCGGCATCTTGGTGGTCGACGCGGATACGAACGTTTTTTCGGCTTCGTCCAGGATCTGCTCGGCGGTTTTTCCCGAGGCGCGC
>DATBAU010000307.1:0-3596 GCA_036271355.1 Rudaea sp.
TGTCCGCTTTCATTCCGGTGCGACGTCTTGCTTTGAGCCACGATGCATCCGCGCCTTGCGTGGCGCCTTCTTGCACATTCGAGATCGGAAAACATGGGTTTCTTGCGATTTCTGCTGCGTCTGCCGCTGCTCATCCTGCTCGGCATTTACTGGGTCGTTTCGAAGATCGTCGGCGATGTATCGTGGAGCGCGCCGCGATGGATGCGCGCGACCGGCTCCGGGTTCGCGTACACCGGACGTGGCATGCGTGCGCACCCCGGACGCACGTCGGTTGTCGTCATCGCGCTCGTTGCGCTGATCGGCGGCGGCGCGTGGGGCTATCACTGGTATAAAAACCTGCCTCGGCCCATCGAGGAAGCGCCGGTCAAGGTCACCGCGTTTGCACCGACGGTGACGGATTATTCGCAGGACAAAATCGAAGTCCATCCGTTGATCATCACGTTCTCGCGTTCGGCCGCGCCGTTGGCGCTCGTCGGAAAGACGGCCACGGCCGGCATTCAGATGTCGCCCGAAACCGCCGGTACGTGGACGTGGGTGAACGATCGCAGTCTGCAGTTCCAGCCGAAGGACGACTGGGCCGTCGGACAGGATTTCGATATCCGATTCGATCCGAAAGTCGCCTTTGCCGAACACGTGAAAGTCGACAAGGATTCGCTGAAATTCCGCAGCGCCGATTTCACGGCAACCATCGTCAACGCCGAGTTCTATCAAGACCCGATCGACGCGACGGCGAAAAAAGCCATCGTCAGCTTCGCGTTCAATCATCCGGTCGACACGATAAGTTTCGAAAAGAACGTGTCGGTGAAGCTCGAAGGAACGCCACAGGATTCCGGCAAGAAAAAATTCGTCGTCACTTACGACGAGCGCAAGCTGAGCGCGTTCGTCCACTCTGAACCGCTGACGATTCCGAAGGACGACGCCACGCTCGCCGTGACGCTCGACAACGGCGTGCACGCTGCGCGCGGCGGACCGCCGACCGCCAAGGCCTTGGAAGGTTCGGTCACGGTTCCCGGACTCTACAGTTTGCAGATCAGCGCGGTAACGCCAACGCTCGTCGACAACGCGAACTTCGAACCGGAGCAGGTGCTCGTCGTCGAGACATCGCAGGCCGTCTCCGAAAAGGATGCGACCAAAGCCATCACCGCGTGGCTGTTGCCGGAGTTCAATCCGAAAACGCCGGAAGACCAACGCACCGAGCCGTACGGATGGAGTCTGGATGAAATCGGCGAGGATCTGCTGAAGCAATCGCAAAAACTCCAACTCGATTCCGTGCCGACCGAACGCGAGTTCGACGCGCTGCACAGCTACAAATTCCACGCCGATCCGAATCGTTATCTGTACGTGCGCGTGGAAAAAAACCTGCGCTCGTTCGGCGGCTACGTCCTCGGCAAAACCAATCCGACTGTCGTGCAGGTTCCGGAATACCCGCGCATGCTCAAGTTCATGGCCGACGGCGCGTTGCTGTCGCTCAACGGCGAAAAGCGCGTATCGGTCGTCGCGCGCAATGTGCCGGGCATGGAACTGGAAATCGGGCGCGTGTTGCCGAATCAGTTGCAGCACGTCGTCGGTTTCAATCACGGCACGTACGCGAAACCGTCGCTCGAACCACTGACGGCCGATCAGATCACCGAACGTTTTGTGCAGAAGGTGCCGTTCTCGCAAGACGATCCGCACAAGGCGCATTTCGAAGGCGTCGATCTCGGTCAGTATCTGGACAAAGGCGGCGCGGCCAAACACGGCGTGTTCCTGCTGAAACTCAGCAAGCTCAAGCCCGACGAAAAACCTGCAGCGGACGATCCGCAGGCCGACGCGTCGGACGATACGTCGGACGAAAGCGACGCGGCCGACGAAGGCGAAGGCGCCGAAGCCGGCGACACCAACGACGACGGCACACCGCTCGGCGACACGCGTCTCGTCGTCGTCACGGATCTCGGCGTGATCGCAAAGAAGTCGCTCGATGGCAGCCAAGATGTATTCGTGCAGTCGATCAAAACCGGCTCGCCGGTCGGCGACGTGACGGTCGATGTCATCGGCCGCAACGGTCAAACGTTGATGACGCAGAGCACGCCCGCCGACGGCCACGTGCATTTCGATACGCTAGCCGCGTTCACGCGCGAGAAAACACCGGCGATGTATGTCGTGCATCGCGGCGACGACGAATCGTTTCTGCCAATCGGCGAGGCCGACCGCAATCTGGATTTGTCACGCTTCGACATCGGTGGCGAACGCAACGCGAAGAATTCGGCCAAGCTGAGCGCGTATCTTTTCTCCGATCGCGGCATGTATCGCCCGGGCGACACGTTCCACGTCGGTATGATCGTGCGCGCCGCGAACTGGGCCAATCCGCTGAGCGGCGTTCCGTTGCAGGCGGACATCACCGATGCGCGCGGCATCGTCGTCGAGTCGCGCAAGCTGCGTTTGAGTGCGGCCGGATTCGAGGAATTGAGCTACACCACGCAGGAAAGCGCGCCGACCGGCGGATGGAATGTAAATTTATACATTGTGAAAGATGGCAAGACCGATGCGCAGATCGGTTCAGTCGGTTTGCAGGTGAAAGAATTCATGCCCGATCGCATGAAGGCCGACGCGCGTCTTTCTCAGAACGTGGCTGACGGCTGGATCAAACCGGACAATCTGAAAGTTTTGTTCACGCTACAAAACCTCTTCGGCACACCCGCGCAGAATCGCCGCGTCGAGGCGACGCTGAGCCTGCAGCCGTATTTCCCGACTTTCCGCAATTACGCCGATTACAAATTCTTCGATCCGAATCACGCGAAGGAAGGCTATTCCGAACCGCTCGGCGATCGCACGACCGACGAAAAGGGCGAAGCGGAATTCCCGCTCGATCTGACGAAGTACGGCACCTCGTCGTATCAATTGCGCTTCTTCGGCAAAGGTTACGAAGCCGAAGGCGGACGCAACGTCGGCGCGGAAACGCACGCGCTCGTTTCGTCGCTCGACTATCTGATCGGCGCGAAGGCAACCGACAATCTCGAATTCGTCACGCGCGGCGCGAAGCGCACCGTGAACCTGATCGCGATCGCGCCGGATACGAAAAAAATCGCCGTCGGCGATCTGAAAGCCGCGATCATCGAACGCCGATTCGTTTCGATCCTGACCAAACAGGATTCCGGCGTCTACAAATACGAATCGAAGCCGAAGGAAGTACCGGTTTCGGAAAAACCATTATCGATCGCCGCGAACGGCAGCGATTTCGATCTGCCGACCGACACGCCCGGCAATTACGCGCTCGTCGTTCGAAACGCGCACGGCGGCGAACTAAATCGCATCGAATATACCGTCGCTGGCGAAGCGAACGTGTCGCGCTCGCTGGAGCGCAACGCCGAACTGCAACTCACGCTGTCGAAGCACGACTTCGCACAAGGTGAATATGTCGACGTCGCCATCCGCGCGCCGTACGCCGGCAGCGGTCTGATCACGATCGAACGCGACCGCGTTTACGCGCACACCTGGTTCCACAGCACGACGACGGGTTCGGTCCAGAAAATCCGCGTGCCGGCCGATTTCGAAGGCAATGGCTACATCAACGTCCAGTTCGTGCGCGATCCGGCGTCAGACGAAATCTTCATGTCGCC
>DATBAU010000308.1:0-15766 GCA_036271355.1 Rudaea sp.
CTGCTCGCCGACAGCAACGACGGTGCCGCCGTGAACTGGATGATGAAGCGCCCGAGCACCGCGCTGTTGCTGTGGAGCGACTACAGCGAATGCGCCGACGCGCTGAGCAAACTCATCAATCCGCCGTCGAAACTGCTGCCCGATCTGGAGATCGGCGGCCAATCGCACCTGCGCATCCTGTTCGTCGACGATTCGGCGACGGTGCGCGTGGCGTTCCGCCGCCTGCTGATGAAACACGGCTCTCTGGTCGAAACGGCGGAGAACGTCGAAGCCGGCTGGAATCTCGCCAGCAACGCGCCGTTCGACCTGGCGATCATCGATTATTTCATGCCCGGCGATCCGGGCAGCGTGCTCGTGCAACGCATGAAGAACGATCCGCGCACACGCGGCATTCTTTCCGCGATCATCACCGGCACGTATTCCGAGCGCGTGATCAATGAATCGCTCGCCGCCGGCGCGCTGGAATGTCTGTTCAAAAGCGAACCGCGCGAATTGTTCATGGCGCGCCTGAGTTCGCTCGCGCGCGCGGTGCAGGATCGCAAATCGGTCGACGCGGAACGGCGACGGCTGAGCAGCATTCTCAACTCCGTCGGCGACGGCGTCTACGGCGTCAACGAACGCGGCGTGATCCAGTTCATCAACCCGGCCGCGCTCGATCTGCTCGGCTACAACGAAGAAAAGGAACTGATCGGCCGATCCGCGTATCAGGTTTTCCATCACAGCTACGAAGACGGCACGCCGGTTCCGCGCAGCGCGGATTTTCTTTCGCAGTGCTACGCGAAAGGCGGACAGATTCCCGGTTGGCAAACGGTATTCTGGACCGCGACTCGCCGCTCGATTCCCGTTGAATGCACCGTCTATCCGATGCAGATCGACGGCCAGCGCGAAGGTTCCGTCGTCGCGTTCCGCGACATCTCCGCGCGGCGCATGCTCGAAGAGGAATTGCGCTGGCAGGCCGGACACGACGCACTCACCAATCTGCACAATCGCGCGTGGTTCGAAGCCCAGCTCGAACAGGACATCACGCGGCTGAAAAATACCGAGAACATTTCGCTGCTGATGTTCCTCGATCTGGATCGGTTCAAATACATCAACGACACCGCTGGCCACACGGCGGGCGATCAATTGCTGATCGAGATCGGCCGCCGGCTTTCCTCGCGCCTGCGCGCGAGCGATCACATCGGACGCATGGGCGGCGACGAGTACGCCGTGATCCTGCGCAACGTCAACCGCAGCGATTCGGCACGCATCGCCGACGAATTCCGCAGAGGCCTGAGCTCTTTGCCCTTCACGTACGGCGGCAAGTCGTATCGCGTCGGCGTTTCCATCGGCGTGACCAAACTCGACAAGAACACGCCGTCGCGCAGCGATGCGATGGCCGCCGCGGACGTCGCGCTGCACGTCGCCAAGCGCAACGGCCGCGATCAGGTTCACGTGTTCACCGCCGACAGCGATCAGCGCAGCCGCATGGACATGGAACTCGGCTGGACCGCGCGCCTGGAAACCGCGCTCAAGGAACAAGGTTTTCTCTTGTTCTTCCAGCCGATCCTGCCGCTCGCCAATCTGCCGTTCGACGATTTGCCCGAACAGCAAGGCGCGCTGTGGTCGAGAACGTTCCGCAAGCAGATGCATCCGAATCAGCGCGTGTTCTACGAAACGTTGATCCGCCTGCGCGACGCGGAAGGAAACCTCGTCGAACCCGGCGCGTTCCTGCCCGCCGCCGAACGTTTCAATCTGATCGCCGACATCGATCGCTGGGTCATCCGCAACGCTTTCGACGCGCTGCGCGAACACCAAGGTCCGGTGCCGGTCGGCTTGTCGATCAACCTCTCGCCCAGTTCGCTCACCGCCGGCGACATGGGACGCTTCATCACCGATTGTCTGGTCGAATTCAACGTCGATCCGCGCGCGGTCGTGTTCGAGTTCACCGAAGCCGGCGCGCTCAATCACATCGAAGCCGTGCGCCATCTCATCCAGGAGTTGCGGCCCTTCGGCTGCCGCTTCGCGCTGGATGATTTCGGCGTCGGTTTCTCGTCGTTCGGCCACCTGAAACATCTCGACGTCGATTTCCTGAAGATCGACGGCTCATTCATCCAGGATCTGCTCAACGAACCGGTGGATCGCGCCGTGATCACCTCGATCACCAGCATCGCGCGATCGATCGGCAAAACCACGATCGCCGAACACGTCGACCGTCCGGAAATCCTGCGCGCACTGCACGCGTGCGGCGTCGACCAGGCACAGGGTTATTACATCGCCCGACCACGTTCGAGCTTGCGCGCGGCGAATACCCAGATCGACCTCGTGTCCGACAACGAGCCGCCAAACGTCGCAGTGCGCAACGGCTGACCGAACAACCCGCGTGATAACCTGCGCCCATGCGCGCAGCGACTTTTTTCTGGCACGACTACGAAACCTTCGGCATCGATTCGCGGCGCGACCGGCCGTCGCAATTCGCCGGCATCCGCACGACGCTCGATCTCGAACCGATCGGCGAACCGGTTTCGTTTTACTGCAAACTCGCGCCGGACATCCTGCCGCGTCCTTTGTCGTGCCTCATCACCGGCATCACACCGCGCAAGACCGAACGCGAAGGCGTCAACGAAGCCGAATTCGCCAGTCGCGTACACGATGAACTCGGGATGCCCGGCACGTGTGGCGTCGGCTTCAATTCGATCCGCTTCGACGACGAATTCACGCGCAATCTTCTGTATCGCAATTTCTACGACCCGTACGAACGCGAGTGGAAAGATGGCAACTCGCGCTGGGACATCATCGACGTCGCGCGCATGGCCTACGCGCTGCGCCCCGAAGGCATCGAATGGCCGCGCCGCGAAGACGGTTCGCCGAGTTTTCGCCTCGAAGACTTGTCGGCAGCGAATCGCCTCGCGCACGCGCGCGCGCACGACGCACTCTCCGACGTGCACGCCACGCTCGGTCTCGCGCGTCTGCTGAAACTAAAACAGCCGCGACTTTGGAGTTTCTATTTCGGCCTGCGACAAAAACAGCGCGTGCTCGACCTGCTCGACTGGACACATTTCAATCCCGTGCTGCACATTTCGTCGCGCTACGCGGCGGATCGTGGTTGCATCGCGATGGTCGCGCCACTGACTGTGCATCCGGATCAGCAAAACAAAGTCATCGTCTACGATCTCGACGTCGATCCAACGCCATTGATCGAACTCGATCCCGACGACATCGCCGACCGCGTTTTCACGTCGCGCGACGCGCTGCCGGAAGACGTCGAACGCATTCCGCTGAAAGCCGTGTCGATCAACAAATCGCCCGCGCTCGCGCCGCTCTCGGTTTTGCGCGACGGCGATATCACGCGCGTGCGTCTCGATCGCGAACGCTGCGAACGCCATCTGGAAATGCTGCGACAAGCGCCTCATGTCGCCGAGAAATGCCGCCGCGTTTTCGCCACGTTGCGCGGCGAGGCCGAACGTCTCGATCCGGAGCTCGCGATCTACTCAGGTTTCGCCTGCGACGCCGACCGCAAAGCCTTTCCGAAAGTGCGCGGCACACCGCCGCAATCCCTCGGCACATCCGACTTCGGATTCAAGGACGCACGCTGCGCCGATCTCCTGTTCCGCTACCGTGCCCGCAATTATCCCGATTCGCTCAATCCCGACGAACGCGATCGCTGGGAAACGTTCCGCCGCACGCGTCTGACCGAATCCACGCCGCTCACGACCGTGACGCTCGACCTATTCTTCGCCGAAATCGAGCAGGCGCGCCTTGATTCCACGCCGTTCGCCAACAAATCTGAAATTCTCGACGAACTTACCGACTGGGGCCGCGAACTCGTCCGCGAGCTGGCGCCCGAAACCCTCGCATGAGTAAAGTATACTTTTCCAAAAAGACGCTCGATTTCCTGCGCGCGCTCGGCCGCAACAACAACCGCACCTGGTTCAACGACCACAAGGACGACTACGAACGTTACGTGCGCGATCCATACCTGCAATTCATCACCGATCTGCAGGCTCCGCTCGCGAAAATCAGCCCTCGCTATCGCGCCGATCCGAAGAAAAGCGGCGGCTCGCTGTTTCGCATCTATCGCGACACGCGCTTCGCCAACGACAAAACACCCTATAAAACCTGGGCCGCCGCGCGCTTCTTCCACGAACGCCGCTACGAAATGCCAGCGCCCTCGTTTTACATGCACATTCAGCCTGGCGACTGTTTCGCCGGCGGCGGTATCTGGCATCCGGAATCGCCAACCCTGAAAAAAATCCGCGACTTCCTCTACGACAATCCGGCGACGTGGAAAAAAGCCACGCTCGGCAAAAAATTCCGTGAGACATTCGCCTTCTGGGGCGAAACGCTCACACGCCCACCGCGCGGCTACGATGCGAACCACGAACTGATCGAAGACCTCAAACGCAAGAATTTCGCCGCCGGCGTCGAATTCAACGATGCCGTCGCAACGTCGAGCGAATTGATGCCGACCGTCGTCGCCACCTTCAAACAAGCCGCACCGATGATCGATTATCTGTGCGCCGCGCTGGAACTCGAATTTTGACAACGCACGCCAACGAACGCGCGCTGCGCATCATTGCCGCCTACAAATTCGTCAAATGCGCCGGATTGATTATCGTCGCGTGCGTTTTGTTCGGTTTCACTAACGAACCATTCCTCGACAAGGTCGCGGACATGGTTGAAAACTTGCCTATCCAAACGGGCCGCCACATTCTGCAGCACTGGATGGACCAACTCACGGACATGACGCCCGACAAATTCGTACTCGCCGGCGTCGCCGCCTGCGTTTATGCAGCATTGTTCCTCATCGAAGGCTTCGGTTTGTGGACCGGCAAACGCTGGGCTGAATACCTCACCACGATTGCCACCGCGTCGCTCGTGCCGTTCGAGATCTACGAGCTCGTTCGCCGTGCGACGCTGGCGAAGTCCGTCGTCCTCGTCGCCAATATCGCCATCGTGATTTATCTGATTTACCTGTTACGACGCGGTCAATATCCACTGCGCGGCGAACCGCCGAACGCGGACTATTCGAAACCATCGTAGAAAATCTCGCCGTACAGGAATTGCGCGCCGGCGATGTCATCCGGCGTGAGTTTGCGTTTGATGATGCCGAGACATTCGGGCTCGACGCACATCACCTGACAGCTTCCATCGTTCGCCGGGTGATTCAATCCGACGCCGGCGTGACCGAGTTCGTGAAGAATCAGGCTTTCGATATCGTTCGGCGCGTGTGTCGTGTCGTAAGAATCGCTTTCGTTGCCGGGTGCGAATTGATAATAGTCGTTGCTGTTGAAGAGAATGTTGCCGGCGCCCGTTCCGCCGTTCGGCGGCGGCGCGAATCCGACGCCCGCTTCGCCCACGCCGGCAGCGAACGCGAAAACACCGATGCGAATCTGTCCTGTCGTTGGAGGTATCGCGCTGGGGTCGTTGATGGCGACACCGCTGTCGGAATCGAGTTTTATGAAACGGATACCCGTCACCGCCGACCATTCGGCCATCATCGCGGTGATTTGCGGTTCCAGCGATTCAATCGTTTTCGATTCAAACCCGCCGCCCGGCGAAATTTCGACTTGCAGCGAATCGCCGCTGTTGCCGGGACACGCGTCGCCGCAAAACGCGGAGCCCGACGTTCCTTTCGGAATGAACGACCAATACACGATGCCGCCGGACGTTCCGGCGTGATTGTCGCCGCCCCATTTTTCGTACAGCGTTTCGCTGCCGTTCGTGTACGAATACGGGACGAACGCGTGCGCTGACGGCGCGCAGATCGAAAACAAAAGTATCGCCGCGATTGCGCGCATCACGCGTCTCCGAACGGGAACGCCAGCACGTCGGCGATGTCGTCGGTGTTCGCCATCGTCATGAGCAGGCGTTCGATGCCCAAAGCTACTCCCGCGCACGGCGGTATACCACGTTCGAGTGCTGCGAGAAATCGCGTGTCGATCGGCGGTTCGTCGATTCCGCGTTCGCGTCGTCGCGCGTTGTCGCGTTCGAAGCGACGGTGCTGTTCAGCCGCGTCAGTGAGTTCGTGATATCCGTTGGCCAGTTCATGCGTGCCGACATAAATCTCGAAGCGTTCGGCGACGCCATTTCTGATTTGCGCCAGCGCGCATTGTGTCGGCGGATAATCGACGACGACGGTAATGTGATCGCGCGGAAAGGCGGGCTGGATACGATGCGTGAGCAAAAGATCGAGCCAATCGTCGCGCGACAGTCCGCGCGGATCGATCGTGTTTTCTCCGAGCGCGTTGCGAAGCGCGTCGTCGGAATCGACGAACGGATCGATTCGAATCGTCGACTTGAACAAATCCCGATAAGTCGTGTCATGGACGTCCATCGGTCTGCCGAGCGCGGCGCGAATCAACTCGACGGTTTCGTTCGCGATCCAGCGATGATCGCGGCCCAGGCGATACCACTCGAGCATCGTGAAATCCGGATTGTGCCGGCGCCCCTCTTCGCCGTCGCGGAAAACGCGGCCAAGTTCATAGCAATCGCCGACGCCCGCCGCGAGCAATCGCTTCTGCGCGAATTCGCTCGATGTGCGCAGCCATCGGTCGCCCGCATCGCGACCGGAAAAGCGCGTGGAGAAACTCTGGATGTTCGGATCGGTGTTCGCGCCGGACGAGAGCATCGGGGTTTCGACTTCGAGCACGTCGCGTTCGGCGAAGAAACGCCGGATCAGCGCGTACAGATCGGCGCGGCGCTGCAATGCCGCTCGCATACCTTCAGGCGTAGCCACGCAGAAATTCCGCGAGCTTCGCTTCGTCCCATATCTCGATCCCGAGTTCTTGCGCTTTGTCGAGCTTCGATCCTGCTTCCGCGCCGGCGACGATGAAGCTCGTCTTTTTTGAAACGCTGCCCGACACTTTCGCGCCGAGCGCTTCGAGTTTGTCTTTCGCTTCGTCGCGTGTAAGCGATGTGAGCGATCCGGTCAGCACCACGGTTTTTCCGGCGAGTACGCCGACGGGTTCGCGTTGCGGCGCGTGTTCCTGCCATGTCACACCATTCTTTTGCAGTTCGGCGATCACGCGGCGATTGCGCGGCTCGGCGAAGAATGCATGGATGTGCGCGGCGACGATCGGACCGACATCGGGCACGCCGAGCAGTTCGTCCTGATTCGCGTTCATGATCGCGTCGAGACCGCCGAAATAACGCACGAGTGTTTTCGCCGTCGTCTCGCCGACGTTGGAAATGCCGAGTGAATACAGGAAACGTTCGAGCGTGGTGTGCCGGCTCTTGTCGATGCCGGCGATGAGATTCTCCGCCCACTTCGTCGCGATCTTCCCGGACTTCACCGTTTCCGGCGTGGTGCCGTCGCGTTCGTCGGCATGGCGTTTCATCTTAAGCAGATCGTCGAGCGTGAGCGCGTACAGATCGGCGACGGATTTCACGATGTCGAATTCCGTCAGATCCTCGATATAGCGTTCGCCGAGTCCATCGATGTCCATTGCGCGCCGTCCGGCGAAATGAAAAATCGCCTGCACGCGTTGCGCGGCGCAGGTGAGTCCGCCTGTGCAGCGTGCGACGGCTTCGCCTTCCTCGCGTTCTATCGCCGATCCACAAATCGGACAACGCGCCGGCATTTTCCACGCGTGCGTGCGCGCGGGACGTTTCTCCAGCACGACGCTGACGACTTCCGGAATCACGTCGCCCGCGCGCCGCACGATCACCGTGTCGCCGACGCGGACGTCGAGTCGCGCCACTTGATCGGCGTTGTGCAGCGTCGCGTTGGTCACCGTCACGCCGCCGACGAAAACGGGTTTCAGTTTGGTGGCCGGCGTCGCCGCGCCGGTGCGGCCGATGTTGACGATGATGTCGTCCACCGTCGTCAATTGTTCCTGCGCGGGAAATTTGTGCGCAATGGCCCAGCGCGGCGTGCGGCCGACGAAACCGAGGTCGCGCTGCTGTTTCAGATCGTTGAGTTTGTAGACGACGCCGTCGATGTCGAACGGGAGTTTGTCGCGCTGCTTGCCGATTTTCGCGTAGTACTTCAGCGTGCCAGCCACGCCATCCGCGACGCCGGCGAGCGTGCTCACCGGAAAACCCCACTCGCGAAATTGCGCGAGCAGTTCGGAATGTTTCGACGGCATCGTCCTGCCTTCGTACACACCGGCCGAATATGCGTAGAACGACAGCGGCCGGCCGGCGGTGATTCTCGGATCGAGCTGTCGCAACGATCCCGCCGCGCCGTTGCGCGGATTCACCAGCGGCTTGATCTTGCCGTCGGATGCGCGCGCTTTCTCGTTGTATTTCTCGAACGCGATGCGCGGCATGTAAACCTCGCCGCGCACTTCGAGCACGTCGGGCCAGCCTTTGCCGCGCAGACGCAACGGTATACTTTTTATCGTGCGCAGGTTGAGCGTGACGTCTTCGCCGCGTTCGCCGTCGCCGCGAGTGGCGCCGCGAACGAAAACGCCGTTTTCGTAACGCAGACTGATCGCGAGTCCGTCGAATTTCGGCTCGACGGAAAATTCGAGTTCGTCCGTGCCCAGTCGATCGGTGATCTTGCGCGCGAAATCGGCGACTTCCTGATCGGTGAACGCGTTGGCGAGGGACAGCATCGGGATTTCGTGCCGCACTTCGGCAAACTCGCGCGAAGGCGCGGAACCCACGCGCTGCGTGGGCGATTCCGGCGTGCGCAATTCGGGATTGGCCGACTCCAGCGCTTCGAGTTCGCGCATCAGACGATCGTAGTCGGCGTCCGTAATCGCGGGTTCGTCGAGGACGTGATAGCGATAGTTCGCGTCGTCGATTTTCTCGCGCAGCGATTGGGCGATGCGCGATACGTCGTTGGCGGCTTTGCTCATCCGCAAAGTTTAACCGGTGCCGCGCGATCAGTCCTCGAAACCGCTGGCGAAAATCGCGTCGGCCTGCACGACGATGAGCGGCGATTCGGCGAACACGACGCGGCCGTCGCCGAGTTCGCCGTAGAAATCCGATCCCCAACAGGACACGGTGCCGCCGATCACCGCGCAGCTGTGCGTGTCGGCGCCGGCGATGTCGGTCACGCCCGCGCTCAAACCCGTTACGGCGATCGGCGTATTCGCACCCGACGTGCCGCTGCCGAGTTGGCCGAGGTCGTTGTCGCCCCAGCAAAACGCCGCGCCGCTTTTTACGCCGCAGGTGTAATCGTAGCCGCCGGCGAGTGCTTGCACATTCGATGTCCAGCCGGTCACTTGCGCGGGCACGTGGCTGTCGGCGGTGAGCCCGTCGCCGAGTTGTCCGTCGAAACCATAGCCCCAGCATTGCGCGCCGCCGTTGACGATGGCGCAGCTGTGATATCCGCCCGCCGCGACCTGCGTCGCGCCGCTTCCGATATTCATGACGGTGACCGGCGGGTTCGTGTTCGTGGTGGTCGTCGTGTTGTCGCCGAGTTGGCCGCTTGAGTTGTAGCCCCAGCACTGCACTTTGCCGTTCGACAGCGCAACGCATGTGTGCGCGACGCCGGCGGCGATCGACACCGGTGTGCCGGCAAGTCCGACGACCGCGACCGGCGAATTGCGCTGCGTGACGGAGCCGTCGCCGAGTTCGCCGTCGCCGTTGAATCCCCAGCAGCGGACGCCGCTGCCGACGATCGCGCAGGCGTGGTAATAACTCGTCGCGATCGCGGATGCGCCCGACGCGATGGTCGTCACCGGCGTCGTTCGAAAGCCCGATCCGCTGCCGTCGCCGACGTCGCCGTCGGTGTTGCCGCCCCAGCATTTCACCGCGCCGCTGGTGAGCAACGCGCACGAAAAATCGAAGCCGACGCCGATGTCCGCGACGCCGCTGGACAGACCCGTCACGGCGACAGGCATCGACGACGACACCGTCGCGCCGTTGCCGAGCTGTCCCACTTCGCCGAAGCCCCAGCATTTCGCCGCGCCGCCGATCACCGCGCAGCTATGGCTCGTCGTCGCGCCGTGTGCGATGCGCGTGGCCCCGCTGATTCCTGTGATGGCGACGGGTGCGTAGCGATACACCGTGTCGTCCAAACCGAGTTCGCCGTCGTAGTTGTCGCCCCAGCAATGCGTGATCGCACCGAGCGCGCACGTCGTGTATTGCCCGGCGGAAATTTGCGTGATTCCGCTCAATCCCGGCACGGCGTTCGGTGTGTTTTTCGAGAGGAGCGACGCGATGCCGAGCTGTCCGTAGAGATCGTCGCCCCAGCATTTCACCGCGCCGCCGACGACCGCGCAGGTGTGATAGCCGCCGCCGGTCAGTGCGGTGACACCTGCGGTCATTCCGATCGGCGTCACCGGCGGATTGTTGCCGGTCATCGTGTTGGTGCCGTCGCCGAGCTGGCCGTCGCGGTTCCAGCCCCAGCACTTCATGGCGCCGCTGTTCAGGACCGCGCAGGAATGGTATGTGCCGGAAACGAGTTTCGACACGTTGGATGTCAGGCCGACTGCCGCGACCGGCGTCAAGCTGTCGTTGCTCGCGCCGCGATCGATTTCGCCGTGCAGGTTGTAGCCCCAGCACTTCACCGCGCCGCCAGCGATCGCGCAGGTGTGGTAACCGCCGGACGCGATCGCGGTCGCGCCCGAAATGCCGCCAACGGTCACGGGCGGATTCGCGTTCGTCGCCGTGTTGGTGCCGTCGCCGAGCTGGCCATTGCTGTTCCAGCCCCAGCATTTCACCGCGCCGCCGACGATCGCGCAAGTGTGGTAATTGCCGGCGGAAATCGCCGTCACGCCGCTGCCTAGCGTCTGCGCGGAAATGGCCGTATAGACGTCCGCCGTGCCGCCGTTGTCGAGTTCGCCGTCGGGATTGCGGCCCCAGCATTTCACGCCGCCGTTGACGATCGCGCAGGTGTGATAGAGGCCCGACGATACCGCCGTCGCGCCGCTTTCAACGCCTTTCACGGTCGTCGGCGCGGTGCGGTCGAACGTGTCGCCCGTGCCGAGTTGCCCGTACAGATTGTTGCCCCAGCATTGAACCGCGCCGGCGACGATGGCGCACATGTGAAAGCCGCCGTTGCTGATCGACGTGGCGTTCAACGGGACCGCCGCGGCCGACGCATTGCCGGCGATGCCGGCAGTGAAAAGCAATAACGCGGTGTATCCGAGCCGGTTCGACATGACGACGCTCCCCATGGTCTTTTCAAGGATTACGCAAAAGGATCGCCAAAAGGCTCATCGGATTCTCGGCTGGCTATCGGGCGCGCGTTTATCTATCGTGCGACTCATCGTCCGATCGGGGCATCGCGTGGATCACGGCAGCGCCATCCTGTTGAGTCTGTTCGTCGTTTTCGTCGCGGCCCAGATCGGCGCGGAAGCGGCGCAGCGCATTCGTCTGCCGGGCGTGGTCGGTGAAATCGTCGCGGGTTGCCTGGTCGGTCCGTCAGTGCTGGGCTGGGTGCAGCCGGCCGAATCGCTCGATGTGCTGGCCGAAATCGGCGTCGTGCTGCTGCTGTTTTCGGTCGGGCTCGAAACGCGCCTCGACGAGATGAAACGCGTCGGCCGCAGCGCGGTGCTGGTCGGCGTGCTCGGCGTGATCGTTCCGTTCGTGCTCGGCGCGCTGTGGGCGCACGGATCGGGCTACGAATGGGCCCAGTCGATGTTCATCGCAGCGGCGTTCGTGGCGACGTCGGCCGGCATCACCGCGCGCGTATTGCAGCAACTGGGCGCGCTGCAACGCGAGGAAAGCCGCGTGATCCTCGGCGCCGCGGTGATCGACGACATCCTCGCGATGCTGCTGCTCGGCGTGGTCACGGCGTTGCAATCCGGAGGAAGCCTGCAAATCGGCCATCTCGCGCTGGTGCTCGGCGAGGCGATCGGGTTCGTAGTGGTGATCGCGATGGTCGGCACGCGCGTGGCCAAACGCTCGTCGCGATTGCTCGAAGCGCCGATCAATCCCTTGTCGCCGCTGACCATCGTGCTGGCGTTATGTCTGGGCCTGGCTTTCCTGTCGACGCAATTCGGGCTCGCCGCGATCATTGGCGCGTTCCTCGCCGGCATGATCGCCTCGGAAACGAAACAGCGCGAATCGCTCGAGCACCAGACGCAACCGTTGCTCGCGCTGATGACGCCGTTCTTTTTCGTCGTCACCGGAACGAAGGTCGAGATCGCGCAACTTGCTGACGCGCCGACGCTCGGTGTGCTCGCGCTGATCACGGCGATCGCCATCGCATCGAAACTGATCGGTGGATTTCTCGGCGCGCTGTCGCTCGGCAAACGCGCTGCATTGATCGTCGGCGTCGGCATGATTCCGCGCGGCGAAGTCGGCGTGGTCGTGGCGAGTCTCGGTTTCGCCGCCGGCGTGTTTTCGCCGCGTGTTTACGCGCTGATCGTGGCGATGTCGCTGCTCACGGCGATCATCACGCCGCCGTTTCTGGCGATCTTGTTGCGCCCAGCGAAGACTTCAGCGCCAGCAGCGCGAAAAGAATGACGAGGAATGCGACCAGCACGCCGACCGCGTTGAGCAGCACCCAGCCGAAGCCGAGCTGACTCACGTTCAAGAAAAAATACGGATAGAAGCCCGAGATCAGACCGCGCGCCGTCGCATACAAAAAGTAAAGGACCGGATACGCCGACCAACGCACGGCCAATGTCCGTCGCACCGACGCGCGCGGCACGGCGATCCACCAAAACGCGACGGTGACAATCGGCACGACATCGTGCAGCAACAGATCGGTGACGAAGCGCCAGCCTTGTTGATGATAAAGATGACTGAGCAGCGTGTTGTAGACGATGGCGACGAGGATGATGCTCGCCGTCGCACCCGTGATCGACGAAGGTTTTCCGAAAAAGCGTCCGATGCGTGAATCCGGCGCAAGCGCGGGGAGCGTAAGCGTCAGCGCGACGAGCAGATTCGTCGTCACCGTGAAGAACGCGAAATACATCCAGATGCCGAACGCGATGCTTTCGCCGCGCGCAGCGTTCAACTGGATCGAGATGACGAACTGCACGACGAGCGCGAACCATGCGATCGCGCCTGCCGTAAGGGAAAGTGTTTTTTTCATCGAAACGTTCGAAAATTCGGATGATCGAAATTCTATCGGGATTCGATTCGCATTTTCTGAAATGCGTCGAGCGCCGATGCGCGCGATTCGGCCAGATCGATCATCGGCGCCGGATAGTTCGAGCGCTTCAGCACCTCCGGATCGAGCCATGGCGAGTGGATCAATTTTTTGGGCACGCGCTTGAGTTCCGGCACCCAGCGTTTGACGTAGACGCCGTCCGGATCGAACCGTTTGCCTTGCGTGACGGGATTAAAAATCCGGAAATACGGCGCGGCGTCCGCACCGGTTCCGGCCGTCCATTGCCAGCCTTGCGTGTTGTTCGCGAGATCGGCATCGACCAGCGTGTCCCAGAACCAGCGCGCGCCTTCGAGCCAATGCTGACGCAGGTTTTTGGTCAGGAAACTCGCGACAAGCATGCGCACGCGATTGTGCATCCAGCCCGTCGTCCACAGTTGACGCATGCCCGCATCGACGATAGGAATTCCGGTTTTGCTGCGTTGCCAACGGCGCAGGATTTTTTCGTTGCGCCGCGACCACACGAATTTGTCGAATTTGCGATTCAAGTTGCGGTTCGTCGTCTCGGGAAAATGAAACAGCAGATGATGCGAGAAATCGCGCCAGCCGAGTTCGCGCAAAAACGACGCAGCGTTGACCGAGTGATTCGTGTGCAATCGCCACGCGATCTGGCGCGGTCCGATTTCCCCGAAATGCAAATGCGGCGAAAGCGACGACGTCGAACGTTCGGCGGGATGATCGCGGCCTTTGCGGTAATCTTTCAATCCGCGCGCCAAAAACGACGCGAGACGACGTTGCGCGCCGCGTTCGCCGGGCGTCCAGTGTTTGTGGAATGCGGCGTCCCAACCGATGTTCGGCAGAAGTTTCAAGTCGTCGATGCGAATGCTGCCCTTGATTCGCATCGACGGAATTTTGCGTGGCGCCGGCAACGGCGGCTGCGGACGCAACTGCTCGCGCACGTTTCGCCAGAACGGCGTGAACACTTTGAACGGACCGCCCGCTTTCGTTTTCGGCACCCACGGTTCGAACAGCAGCGCGGCGTTGCCGATGGTCACGTCGATGCCGCGTTTCGCGAGATCACGCTCGATCCGCTTGTCGCGTTCGACGATCGCGGGTTCGTACAGACGATTCCAATAAATCGCACGGGCTTTCGTCGCGACGATCGCGCGATGCAACATCGTCGATGACTTCCCAGCAAAGACATGCAAGCGAGCGCCACGCGTCTGCAACGCGTCAGCGAGTGCCGTCAGCGAATGATGAAGCCACCACACGCTCGCCGCGCCGGGTTGCCACGGCGTTTCCTCGTCGGGTGCGTGGATGTAGACGCACGCGACGCGTTCGTGCGAGCGAAGCGCGGCGTCGAGTGCCGGATTGTCCTGCAGCCGCAAATCGCGCCGAAACCAGACGATGCCTGTGTCCATGCGCGAAGGTTATCGCATGGATCCGTCGACATCGGGTGAACGCTCAGGCGTGCGCAGTATCCATCGAGGCCAGACGCAAAATGCCTTCGTGCGCCAATTCGCTCAGTTCGTCGTGATTGTCCGACTTCGCATACGCGATGATCTGCTTGCGCATGCGCGGCTCCCAGTATTTGCGGATGTGGCCGCTGATGCCGTCGACGGCGATCGCGTGATCGGGTTCTGCGTGGAAGAAACGCGCGATGTCGTTGGCCATCGCGGAAAGACGTTCGATATTCACGCGACGGCCCCTTTCACGTTCGGCGTTTCTTCGATCAGGCGATGGCCGTTGGCGTAAACGGAATAGCCGTCCGCGCGCGCGAAGCCGATGAGCGTGACGTTCGTTTCGTTGGCCAGCGCGATCGCGAGCGCGGTCGGCGCCGAGATCGCGACGAGCACGCCGATGCCGACGGTGGCCGCCTTCATCACCATCTCGTAACTACCGCGGCTCGTGACGAGCATGAAACCTTGCCTCACGTCGCTTCCGTTACGCGTCATTGCGCCGACGAGTTTGTCGAGCGCGTTGTGACGGCCGACATCCTCGCGCACGATTTCGACGAATCCGTTCGGCAACACCCACGCGGCCGCGTGTGTAGCGCCGGTCGCGATGTTGATGGTCTGACGGCTTTGCAATTCGCTGATCGCGCGTTGAATCGCAATTTCCGTGAACGTCGCGGGTTCCTTCACGGGCGCGGGATGGCGCACGGCCGCATCGAGCGTTTGCGCGCCGCAAAGACCGCAGCCAGTACGTCCAGTGAGTTGGCGCACGCGTTGTTCGAGCACGGCGGCGCGTTCGTCCGGAATGGAAATGTGGATTTCTATACCCGCGAGCGCAGGACCGATGCGCACGCTGCGGAATTCGTCGACGTTCGCGATGATGCCTTCGCTGAGCGAAAAGCCAATCGCGAAATCCTCCAGATCGACGGGCGTGGCCATCATGACCGCGTGCGGACGCTCGTTGTAAATCAGCGCGACGGGCAATTCCTCGGCGACCGCATCGCCGACGCGCGAGGTTACGCCGCCGCGATGCCGCTCGACCTGGCGTCGAACGGCGCCGATCGGCAGCGCCTTCGTGTCGGTTTTGTCATTTGGCCGCGAAGGCATGATCGAGCAATTCCTGCTGTTGACGGCTGAACTGTTCGTGGCGCTTCTGCCATTCGGACGGCTGCGTGACGCGCGTGGCCTGCACGGCGGTCACTTTGTATTCCGGACAATTGGTGGCCCAGTCCGAATTCTCCGTGGTGATCACGTTCGCGCCGGAACCGGGGAAATGGAACGTCGTATATACAACGCCCGGCTGCATGCGTTCGCTCACTTTGGCGCGCAGCACCGTTTCGCCGGCGCGGCTTTCGATGCCGACCCAATCGCCGTC
>DATBAU010000309.1:0-15375 GCA_036271355.1 Rudaea sp.
GCGGACAGCGCGGCGGCAAAAGCGAGCGGAACGAGAATGAGTTTGCGCATGGAATTCTCCGAAGCGGGATTCGATCGTCAGTCGACGATCTTGATCACCTTGGTTTTGCCGTCGTTGTCCGTCACGTAGGCAGTGATTTTCAGATCGCGGCTGATGCTGGCCAGCGCCGCGACGTGCGTATTCTTGATTTTTTCCTTCTCGCCCGGCGTGAGCAGAATCGCGTGCACGGGTTTGCCGACTTCCGCGAGATAGCGCAGATGGCCGCGCAGGTCTTCGGCGGAAAGGGTGGCGCCGTCGAAATCGAACTGGCCATCCTTGTCGGCTTTCACCGACAGATCGTACGACGCCGGCGCATCGACCACGTCGGTCGTGCCGCTCTTTATGGCGTCGCGCCCGCATGCGGCGAGCACCGCGACGAACAGCGCGATCGACACGACGCGCAGCATTTTGGAGATGGAAATAGATTGCATGATCGTCCTCATCGAAAATCTCAAGCCTTGGGCAACGTGACGCCGCGTTGACCCTGATACTTTCCGCCGCGGTCGCGATAACTGGTTTCGCAGACTTCGTCGGATTCAAGAAACAGCATTTGCGCCACGCCTTCGTTCGCGTAGATGCGCGCCGGCAGCGTCGTGGTGTTGGAAAATTCCAGAGTCACGTGGCCTTCCCATTCCGGTTCAAGCGGCGTGACGTTCACGATGATGCCGCAGCGCGCGTAAGTGCTTTTGCCGAGGCAAATCGTCAATACCTGGCGCGGAATCCGAAAGTACTCCACCGTCCGGGCCAGCGCAAATGAATTCGGCGGGATGATGCACACCTCGCCTTTCACGTCGACGAAGCTGCGCGCATCGAATTCTTTCGGATCGACGATCGTGGAATTGATGTTGGTGAACACCTTGAATTCGTCGGCGCAGCGCACGTCGTAACCGTAGCTCGACGTGCCGTACGAAATGAGTTTGCCGCCGCTGCCGTTGACGCGCACCTGACCCGGTTCGAACGGTTCGATCATGCCTTGCTCGGCCATGCGGCGAATCCATTTGTCGCTTTTTATGCTCATCCGCTTCTCTCGCTCGTCATTCCCGCGAAAGCGGGAATCCAATGACTTTGCCCTTTCAACCGATAAAAAGGCGCTGGATTCCCGCCTTCGCGGGAATGACAGAATTGTCTACGTGTTTTGAATGACGATTTTCGGAAACTGAATCGACTTGCTGCGCGCATGCAACGACAAACGCGCCGCCGCCTTGCGCGCGATCTCGCGATACATGCGCGCGACCTGCCCGTTCGGATCCACCGCGACCGTCGGCGTGCCGCTGTCGGCCTGTTCGCGGATGTGGATGTCGAGCGGCAGCGAACCGAGCAGCGGCACGTCGTATTGATCGGCCATCGACTGTCCGCCGCCTTCGCCGAAAATGTGTTCGGCGTGTCCGCATTGCGAACAGACATGGATCGCCATGTTTTCGACGATGCCGAGCACGGGCACTTCGACCTTCTCGAACATCTTGAGCGCTTTGCGCGCGTCGAGCAGCGCGATGTCTTGCGGCGTCGTCACGATCAGCGCGCCGGAAACGGGCACGCGTTGACTCAGCGTTAGCTGGATGTCGCCGGTGCCGGGCGGCAGATCGATGATCAGATAATCGAGATCGACCCAATTCGTTTCGTTCAACAACTGCGTCAACGCCTGCGTGACCATCGGACCGCGCCAGATCATCGGCGTGTCTTCGTCGATCATGAAACCGATCGACATCGTCTGCACGCCGTGCGCGAGTTTCGGTTCGATGTGTTCGCCGTCGGGCGAATCGGGTTTGCCGGAAACGCCGAGCATTCGCGGAACGCTCGGACCGTAAATATCCGCGTCGAGTACGCCGACTTTCGCGCCTTCGGCTTGCAACGCGAGCGCGAGATTCACTGCCGTCGTCGATTTGCCGACGCCGCCTTTTCCCGATGCCACCGCGATGATGTTCTTCACGTTCGGCAGCGGCGTGAGCGCGCCTTGAACTTTGTGCGCGAACACGCGCGAGGTGACGTTGACGATCACGTTGCCGATCGACGCGTCACCCGCAAGCGTGTTGCGAATGCTGTCGGCGAGTTCGTCGTGCCAGCCGGCGGCGGGATACGCGAGCGCGATATCGATCGCGACATCCTTGCCCGCGACGCCGACGCCTTTCACCGCACCTTCGTCGACGAGACTTTTGCCGGTGTGCGGATCGGTGATCGTGGCGAGCAGTTCGCGGACGCGCTGCTGGAGGGCTTCGGTCATTTTTGGGCGAGGTAATGCAGAACCACGATTGTAGCGTAGGGCGACGTAGCCGTCTCATGCCGCTTTCCGTCCGCATGCTGTCCGCTTCGCGCCGTTACGGTGAAGCAAAATTCGCCGCCCCGGATCGCGGGACATAGGAGCGGTGGAATGCGTAACGTAAAAAGAGTCGTGTCGTTGTCGATGCTGGCGATGATCGGCACCGCGAGTGCTTCGCAGAGTCTGACGACGGATTGGGAATCGCTGATCGCGAGTCGCGGCCCGTATGTACTGCAGTCAGCTCTGCCGCCGCCGTCCTCGCAGAGCCGGTTCGGTGCCGCGACCGCACTCTGGCATGACAAAGCGACCGGCACGCAATGGGCCGTGGTCGGCGCGCCCGACGAAGATGTGTTCAGCGGTGCCGTGTATGTCTTCAGCCTCACTTCCGGCGCCACTGACTGGCGTCTCGACGCACGACTGACGGCACCGGACGCCGATGTTCTCGACAAGTTCGGCTATGCGGTCGCCGTCGACGACGACACCATCGCGATCGGCGCGCCCGGACATATCGCCGATTTCTTCGTCGGTGCGACCTATGTTTTCGTTCGCGATCCGGCGACCGGATCGTGGAAGCAGCAAGGCGATGAACTCTCAGCGACGGCGGGGGAATTCGGATGGTCGCTCGCGCTGCGCGGCGACACGCTCGCCGTCGGTGATCCCGAATGCAACTGCGTGCAAACGTACACGCGTGCCGCCGCGGTCTGGAGTCCGCAAGTGAAGCTTTCCGCACCGGTAGAATTGATGATTCCCGGTTTTGGCATGAGCTTAGCGATGACCGACAGCTATTTACTGGTCGGCGCGTTGTTGGATAGCGCGATTGCCACAAACCAAGGCTCGGCGGTTTTATACGCGCGCAGTCACGACGGTTGGAATCAGCAGCAAATATTGCGTCCGGAAATCGACACGTCGGCACAACAGATGTTCGGATTCTCCGTCGCGCTGTCGGACGACGCCATCGTTGTCGGCGCGCCGATGCAAAAGGATCAAGCAGGCGCCGCTCACACATTTACGTATGATGCGGCGGCATCGCGCTGGACCGAACAATCGCTATTGCGAGACACCACCGGCGTAACCAAACCGTTCTTCGGACAATCGCTCGCCTTGTCGGACGACGTGCTCGCGATCGGCGCGCCCGGCGCGGACCCGAGTGCGGCCGTTTACCGTCTGCATGGCGGCGCGTGGACACTCGATTCCGTTCTCACGGGCGATCGTGGCTCGGGCTTCGGTCTTTCGATCTCGGCGGCAGGCGGACAGATCATCGTCGGTGCGCCCGATTCCGGCGATGCAATGCAAGGCGCGGCTTATGTGTTCATCAGCGACCGCATCTTCGCCGACGGTGTTGAGTAATCGTTCAGCCATCGCGGCTAAGATTGCGCGATGCGCCTGCTCACCCTGTCGTTGCTGCTGATATCCGGTTCCGTTTTCGCTGCCGATCGAACACCGATCGGCACGTGGAAAACCATCGACGACGACACGCACGAGCCGAAAGCGCTCGTCGAAATCACCGAGCACGACGGCGCGCTATCCGGGCACGTCGTCAAACTTTTCCGCAAGCCCAGCGAAGATCAGAATCCGAAGTGCAAAGAGTGCTCCGGCGACCGTAAGGATCAGCCGATCATGGGCATGACGATCTTGTGGAACCTGCGTCGCGACGGCGACGAATGGAACGGCGGCGAAATCATCGATCCGGACGGCGGCAAGATTTATCGCTGCAAGCTGCAGGTCGACGAAACCGGCACGCGACTCGACGTGCGCGGTTTCATCGGTTTTTCGCTGCTCGGGCGAACGCAGGTGTGGGAACGTGTGGAGTCGCCCTAACCGAAAGACGTGATCAGTGCGACGTGAGCATTTTCAGGACGCGTCCGTAAAAATCCAGTCCTTCGTAGAACGACGTGATGCGCAACCGCTCGTCGCGACCGTGCGCGCGCATGTCGTCGCGATCGACGGCCACACCGGATACGCCGTACGACGGAATGCCCGCCGCGTTCGTGTAGATGCTGTCGGACGCACCCGTTTCCATTTCCGGGATGACCGGCACGCCGTGCCACATCTGCATCGACACGCGGTCGAGCGTTTTCAATATGTCGGCGCGAATCGGCGGCGGTTCGGGAGACTTATCGGCGGGCGCGGTGTCGTGCAGGCTTTGGTCGTTGGCGATGAACATCACTTTGAGCTTGTCGTCGGCGACGATTTTCTGCAGCGCCTGACGAATGTCTTCCTTCGAGTATCCGGGGAAAATGCGGCAATTCACCAGCGCCGCGGCGCGCTGCGGCAGCGCGTTGTTGGCGTGTCCCGCGTCGAGTTTCGTCGGCACGCACGTCGTGCGCAGCACCGAATTGAAACGCGCGTCGAGCTTCGACAAACGCGCAGCGGCTTGTTGATCGAGCGTGGGTCCGATCAGCGCGCGCATGTCGTCGGCGACGTTTTTTGGCTCGATCTTCGCGTCGCGCTCGAAGAAGCTGCGCGTCACGGAATTCAATTCCGGCGGAAACGGCGAAGCCTTGAGACGATCGAGCGCGTCGGTCAATTCGTAGATCGCGTTGTCGGGACGCGGCAGCGAGCTGTGTCCACCCGGATTCGTCGCGACGATCATGTAATCCGCGTACAGCTTTTCCGTCGCGCCGAGTTGCACGCTCACGACTTTGCCCTTCTCCGAATCGATGCCGCCCGAATCCGGATTGAGCACATATTCTGCGTCGATCAGATCGCGCCGATTCTTGAGCAACCAGTCGACGCCGTTCGACGTACCGCCTTCTTCGTCGGCGGTAAGCGCGGCAATCAAGTCGCGATCCGGCACGAAGCCTTCCTTCTTGAAGCGGATCAACGTTGCGACAAGAATTGCGTCGCCGCTTTTCACGTCCTGCGTGCCGCGGCCGTACACGAAACCGTCTTTCTCGACGAATTGGAACGGATCGGTCGTCCAGTCCGAGCGGCGCGCTTCGACGACGTCGAGATGGCAGATCATCAAAATCGGCCGGCCACCTTTTCCGTTGCCGTGATAGCGCACGACGATATTTTTCTTGCGATCGTTCGGACCGTCGACGACGATGTCTTTCTGCGCGAATCCCGCGTCCAGCAAACGCTTCGCCATCGCATCCGACGCAGTGGTGACATTGCCGACCGAATCGGTCGTATTGATTTCGATGAGTTGTTTGAAGATGTCGAAGGCCAGCTTGCGCGTGGCGGGGTCCGGCGCAGCGTCGCGCGCCATCGCCGCGGTTGAAATACCTGCGCACACCGCGAGTGCGACAAAACGGCGAAGGCTCATGCGATTTCCCCGTGACAGAAAGGAACAAGACTAAGTCCGGGCGGCGATCAAACGCAATCGCATGCAATAATCACCTTTGATTATGGACACCCGGAAACGCATGACCGCGCGCGAAATCCTCGTCACTCACGCATTGCCGTACGCGAATGGACCGCTGCACATCGGCCACATGCTCGGCTACATCCAGACCGACATCTGGGTTCGCGCGCGCCGCATGGCGGGCGACACCGTGTATTTCGTCGCCGCCGACGACGTGCACGGAACGCCGATCATGCTCGCCGCCGAGAAAGCCGGAAAGACGCCGGAGGATTTCATCGCGGAAATCGAAATCGGCCATCGAAAAGACTTCAAGGATTTCGGCGTCGATCACGATTATTACTACACGACGCATTCGCCCGAAAACAAGGAACTCGCCGAACGCATCTATCGTGCGTTGCGCGATGCGAAGCCGAGTCACATCGCCACGCGCGCGGTGCGTCAGTTCTATGATCCGGTCAAGCAGATGTTTTTGCCGGATCGCTACATCAAAGGCACGTGCCCGAATTGCGGCACGCCGGATCAATACGGCGACAACTGCGAAAACTGCGGCGCGACGTATGCGCCGACCGATCTGATCGATCCGAAATCCGTCGTCTCCGGCGCGACGCCCGAGTTGCGCGATTCGGAACATTATTTTTTCAAGCTCGGCGACTTCGCCGATTTCCTGCGCAACTGGTTGTCGGGCGATGTCGCGCATTCGTCGGTGAAAGCGAAACTGAAAGAATGGCTCGACGCCGACGGTGGTCTGCGCGATTGGGACATCTCACGCGACGCGCCCTATTTCGGTTTTCCGATTCCCGATGCGCCGGGAAAATTCTTCTACGTCTGGCTCGACGCGCCGGTTGGTTATCTCGCCTCGTTCAAGAAATATTGCGCGACAACCGCCACGCTCGGCGATGCGTATTTCGACGATTTCATGCGCCCCGGTTCCGTCGGCGCGAACGGACTTGCGCGCGAGATGCATCATTTCATCGGCAAGGACATCGTGAATTTCCACGGGCTGTTCTGGCCGGCCATGCTCGAAGGCGCGAAGCTGCGCACGCCGAATGCGTTGCACGTCAACGGCTATCTCACCGTGAATGGCGAGAAGATGTCGAAGTCGCGCGGGACGTTCATTATGGCGCGGACGTACTTGGATGCCGGGTTGAATCCCGATTATCTGCGCTATTACTTCGCGACGATGCTAGGTGCACAACCAACAGACGTCGATTTGGATCTGAAGACGTTTGTCGACGTCGTTAATTCGCACATCGTGGGTAAATTCATAAATATCGCAAGTCGGTGCGCTAAATTGTTGGAAAGCAATTTTGCTAACCGGCTTGGCGATGACTTTTGGTCACGACCAGGTGACGTGGAACCAAAAACCGAAGACGCCCTAATTTGCTTCGCAAATATTAATAATCAGCTCAAGCAAACCGCAATTTTATTTGAAAGCTGTGCGTTCAGCGAAGCAGTTACACACATAATTCGTGCGGCCGATTACGCAAACGAATATATCGCGACCGCTGCACCGTGGGCTCTGGCGCGGGATCCGCACCAAAAGAAAAATTTACACGTTGTACTGACAGCGGGCATCAATATGTTCCGGATGCTGGCTGCAGCACTGAGCCCCATCGTTCCGAACGTCGCCCGATGGGCTGCAGACTATCTCTGTTTAGAGAAAGCGTTTTCATTCACTGATTTTGCATTGTCGTCCAATCTCGCAAACAAGACTTTGAAAACGTACGAGCCTACTTTCACCAGAATTGATTCTAAGCTGATCGATACCATGATCGAAAACTCAAAAGATTCACTGCAGGCATCCACGCCGGCTCAGCCTGCAAAACACGCCGCTGCACCGACGGCCGCTCCGAACGCCGCGTCGACGATCTCCATCGACGACTTCGCCAAACTCGATCTACGCATCGCGCACGTTTTGGCATGCGAATTCGTCGACGGCTCCGACAAACTCCTCCGCTTCGAACTCGACGCGGGCGATCTCGGCAAGCGCCAGATATTCTCGGGCATCCGCGCCGCGTATCAGTCGCCGGAAAAACTCGTCGGACGCAAGGTCGTGTTCATCGCCAACCTCGCGCCGCGCAAGATGCGCTTCGGTGTGTCGGAAGGCATGATCCTGTCGGCCGGCAGCGGCGGCGATCAGTTATTCCTGCTCGACGCCGACGAAGGCGCGCAACCCGGCATGCCGGTGAAATAGCGCCCGGCTGAGGCATAATCGCGCGATGCGAATCTGCCTCAACATGATCGTCAAGAACGAGTCGAGCGTCATCGAACGGTGCCTGCGATCCGTCAAACCCTTCATCCATTCGTGGGCGATTTCCGACACCGGTTCCACCGACGGCACGCAGGACATCATCCGTCGCGTCATGGACGATCTGCCGGGCGAATTGATCGAGCGGCCGTGGGTCGACTTCGCTACCAATCGCAACGAGGCGCTCGAACTGGCGAAGAAGTACGGCGACTACGCGCTGGTTATCGACGCCGATGACGTACTGGAAACCGACGTGGGATTCGCGTGGGGACCGCTCGGCGACTCGGGCTACCTGATCGAGTTCGTCTACGGACCGACGCGCTATCGCCGCATGGCGCTGCCGAAACTAGACGCCGACTGGTTATGGCACGGCGTACTTCACGAAGTGCTGGCGCGTCCACAGGAAGCGGACCTGCGCGCGCTGGCCGGTTTGCGCATTCGCGTGCACTCGGACGGATTTCGCAGCCGGCAGCCGGCGGCTGAAAAATACGCGGGCGACGCCACCGTGCTGCGGCGCGCGCTCGAGGCCGAGCCGGACAACACGCGTTACGCGTTTTATCTCGCGCAGTGCCTGCGCGACGCCGGACAGTTGTCCGAAGCGATGGCCGCCTACGAGCATCGCGCGGCGATGGGCGGCTGGGCCGAAGAAATTTACTTTGCACGCTGGCAGGCCGCCGTGCTCAGGGAGCGCACCGGCGGCAATTATGCCGATGTCGTGGTGGCTTATCTCGATGCGATCGACTTCGCGCCCATGCGCGCGGAGTCCTTGTGCGATTTCGCGCGCTATCTGCGTCAGAACGGGCGCTACTCGCTGGCGCGCCAATTCGCGCAAGCCGCATCGCGGATGTCGGCACCGCCCGATGCGCTAATGCTCGATTCGACCGTCTACGATTGGCGTGCCCGCGCCGAGCTCGCGGTAGCCTGCCACTTCCTCGGCGATCGCGCGGAAAGCGTGCGCCTGTGGCGCGAACTGGTTGCGGATACGCGCCTGCCCGCGCACGAGCGCGAGCGTATGCAGCGCAATCTGGCCGAAGCGTCGGCGACGGCACCGGTGAAGTGATGCTCTGAGGCATAATCGCGCGATGCGAATCTGCCTCAACATGATCGTCAAGAACGAGTCGCGGGTCATCGAACGATGCCTGCGATCGGCCAAACCCTTCATCCATTCCTGGGCGATTTCCGACACAGGTTCGACCGACGGCACGCAGGACATCATTCGCCGCGTCATGGGCGATCTGCCGGGCGAATTGATCGAGCGGCCGTGGGTCGATTTCGCGCACAACCGCAACGAAGCGCTGGAACTTGCCAAGCGTCACGGCGATTTCGCGCTGATCATCGACGCCGACGAAGTCTTCGAGGCCGAACCGAATTTTGCGTGGCCGCCAACGACCGCCGCGCCCGGCTATCTGCTCGAACTCCTTTTCCACGACATGCGCTATCGTCGCATCGCCGTGGTGAAACTCGACGAGCAATGGGAATGGCGCGGCGTGCTGCACGAAGTGTTGATGGCGCCGCGCTATCCGGAAGCGACGTACCTGCCCGGGCTGCGCATCCGCGTGTTCACCGACGGCGCGCGCAGCCAGCAATCGCAACAGGAAAAGTTCAGTAAGGACGCAGAGACGCTGCGCCAGGCGATCGAAAAAGAACCCGACAACGCGCGTTACGCCTTCTATCTCGCGCAGAGTCTGCGCGATGCGTTGCGTCCGCAAGAAGCCATCGCCGCCTATGAGAAACGCGTCGCGATGGGCGGTTGGTTCGAAGAAGTATACTATTCCAAATTGCAACTCGGACGGCTGAAAGAACAAGTCGACGCGCCGTACGCGGAGATCGTGGCGGCGTATCTCGACGCTTACGATTTCCGTCCCGCGCGTGCCGACGCACCCGCCGAAGTCGCGCGCTTCTTCCGGTTGCGCGAACGCTGGCATCTGGCGACGAAATTCGCCGAGATCGCAACGAACCTCGCGCCAAACGACGATGTGCTGTTCGTCGATCACGCCGCCTACCAATGGCGCGCGCGCGACGAATGGTCGATTTCAGCGTATTGGTCGGGCGATTTTCCGTTAAGCGCGCGGCTCTGCCGCGAACTACTGGCGAATCCCGCGCTACCCGAACACGAGCGACCGCGCGTGCAGAAAAATCTCGAATTCGCCGAGAGCAAACTGTGATCGACTACGGCGACGGCATCGGCGCGATCGACACGGGTTTCTTCCGACCAATTTTCGATGCGGCGTATCTCGTCGTCGAAAACGGCCGCGCCGCGTTCATCGACGTCGGCACCAACTACGCCGTGCCGCGTATACTCGACGCGCTCACACAGCGCAATCTCGATGTCGGCGACGTCGACTACGTGATCCTCACCCACGTCCACCTCGACCACGCCGGCGGCGCCGGTGCACTGATGGCGAAACTGCCGAACGCGCGCGCCGTGATCCATCCGCGCGGTGCGCCGCACATGATCGATCCCACGCGACTCATCGCCGGCGCACAAGCGGTTTACGGTGTGGAAGAAATCGAACGCAGCTACGGCGTGCTACAGCCGATCGATCCGTCGCGCGTCGAAGTCGCCGCCGACAATCACACCGTCGATCTCGCCGGACGTCCGCTGCTGTGCATCGACTCGCCCGGTCACGCGCGGCATCACATGGTCATCCACGACGCGAAAAGCCGCTCATTTTTCACCGGCGACACGTTCGGACTTTCGTATCGGGAATTCGATTCGAAACGCGGTCCGTTCATTCTGCCCACGACATCGCCGGTGCAATTCGAACCGGACGCATTGCACGCATCGATCGATCGCATGTTGAGTTTCGATCCGACGCAAATGTTCCTCACGCATTTCGGACGCATCGAGGACGTGCCGCGCTGCGCCGACGACCTGCACACGCAGATCGACCGCATGGTCGAGATCGCGCGCACGCATGCGCACGAACCCGATCGTCACGACCGCATAAAGGATGCGCTCGGCGCGTTGTACGTCGGCCGCGCGATGGCTCATGGCAGCCATTTGTCGTCCGGCGATATGCGCGAACTGCTCGCGATGGATATCGAATTGAACGCGCAAGGGCTGGAAATCTGGTTGGACAGGTCGGCCAAACCCTGATGTCTCTGCGCCGGGTCGACACAACGTTCGACCTGCCGGAAGCTCACATCGTCGTCGGTTTGTTGCGCGCCGAAGGCATCGGCGCTTATGTGTTCGATGCAGATTTCGTGCGCCAGGACTGGTTCAGGGCGATTGCTTATGGCGGCTATCGCATTCTGGTTGCGGATCAAGACGTGCCGGCCGCGCGCGAATACATTCGTGCTTATCGTGAAATGAAACCGCAGCTGTCGGATCCTGATGACGCGCCATGTCCGGTTTGCTCATCGACGAATTACCGCGACGATCCTAGACCGCGCCGTTGGGTTTTCGCGGGTTATTTATTTTTGGAGCTAGCGCAGCTTCCCTTCTTTTTGTTTGCGTCTCCGTCTCGAACTCAGCAATTTTGGTGGTTCGTCGCCGATCTCGTCGTATATACGGCGTTGGCTCTGGTAGCAATCACCTATCTAAAGCGCCGTTATTGTTGCGATAACTGCGGACATCGCTGGCGCGACGCACATCATTTCAGTTACTCGACTCTCAATCGTGCGCATGCCGGTGCTTTCGGACCACCGGGCTAATCTCTTTACAGGATTTTTATACGGCAAGCCCTGTTTGATACACCGTCCATATTTCTGACTGCCTAGAGTCACGCCTTCGATCCAACGGCGTCGCTCGCATGGACTTCGTCTATCTGACTTTTCTCGCCGCGCTCACGCTCGCGACGTGCGGATTTCTGCGCGCATGCGTCGCGCTTTCGGAGCCGCGCAGGTGAACATCCTGTATCTCGTTTCAGGCGTCATCGCGGCCGTGTTGTCGCTGTATTTACTCGCGGCGTTGCTCAAGCCGGAGTGGTTCGAATGACTGCGAACGCTTGCCTGCAGCTCGGATTGTTTCTCGTGGCGCTTTTGCTTTTGGTCAAACCGCTGGGCGGTTACATGGCTGCGGTCTTCGAAGGCAAAGCCAATCGATTCACGCGAATCGGCGCGCCGATCGAGGGTCTGATCTATCGCATCAGCGGTATTTCACCGGACGAGGAAATGAGTTGGGTTCGCTATTCCGCCGCGATGCTGATTTTCAACATCGCAGGATTGCTGTGCGTTTATTTGCTGCTACGCGTGCAAGCGTGGCTACCGCTGAATCCGCAGAAGATGGACAACGTGCCGCCGGATCTGGCGATGAACACGGCGATCAGTTTCGCCTCCAACACGAACTGGCAGGCGTACGGCGGCGAATCGACGTTGAGTTATCTGTCGCAGATGCTGGGGCTTTGCGTGCAGAATTTTCTTTCCGCAGCGACGGGCGTCGCGGTGTTGATTGCGGTGATTCGTGGATTCGTTCGCCGCTCGTCGTCGACGATCGGAAATTTCTGGGTCGATCTCACGCGCAGCACGCTATACATCCTGCTGCCGCTTTCGCTCCTGCTCGCGCTCGCGCTGGTGTCGCAAGGCGTTCCGCAGAATTTCAGCGCGTACAAATCCGTTGCGCTGGTCGAGCAGACCACAGCGACGCAAACGGCGAAAGACGCGACGGGCAACGACCTGACGACGACGACACCGATCATCGAACAATCGCTTCCGCTCGGTCCGGCCGCGTCGCAGATCGCGATCAAGCAGCTCGGCACGAACGGTGGTGGTTACTACGGTGCGAACTCGAGTTATCCGTACGAAAATCCGACGCCACTGAGTGATTTTCTGCAAGTGCTTGCGATCCTGCTAATTCCCGCCGCGCTCTGTTACACGTTCGGCAGAATGGTCGGCGATCGTCGGCAAGGATGGGCATTACTCGCGGCGATGCTCGTGATTTTCGTGCCGCTGCTACTCGCGTGCACGATGGCGGAACAAGCCGGCAATCCCGCGATCGCCGCGCTCGGCGTTGATCAGACAGCATCCGCAACGCAAGCGGGCGGCAACATGGAAGGAAAGGAAACGCGTTTCGGCATCGTCGATTCCACACGCTGGGCGACGGCGACGACCGCTGCATCGAACGGTTCGGTCGATGCGGCGCACGATTCGTTCACGCCGCTGGGCGGACTCGTGCCGATGTGGCTGATGCAACTCGGCGAAGTGATCTTCGGCGGCGTCGGCTCGGGGCTTTACGGAATGCTCGCGTTCGCGATCGTCGCGGTGTTCATCGCCGGATTGATGGTCGGGCGCACGCCGGAATATCTCGGCAAGAAAATCGAAGCGTACGAAATGAAGATGGCGAGTCTCGTCGTGCTGATTCCGTGCGCGCTCGTCGTCGTCGGAACGGCGATCGCAGTGTCGTCGCCGGATGGCCTCGCGTCGCTCACGACCAACTCCGGCACGCACGGCTTCAGCGAGATTCTCTACAACATCACGTCCGCCGCGAACAACAACGGCAGTTCGTTCGGCGGCATGAACGCGAATACACCTTTCTTCAATACGCTCATCGCCATCTGCATGTTCTTCGCGCGCTTTCCGCTGGCGATCGGCATGCTCGCGATCGCGGGTTCGCTCGCCGCGAAGAAATACGTACCGCCTTCCGCAGGCACGTTGCCGACGCACACGCCGGTGTTCGTGATGCTGCTCGTGATGACGGTCGTGATCGTCGGCGCGCTCACGTTCCTGCCGGCGCTCGCGCTCGGTCCGATCGCCGAACAGCTCAGGTTGTTGGGCCAATGATTTCTTTCGAGAGACGCACATGACCACGCATGCGCAAACGCGCGCGCTCGATCCGAAACTCCTGTTGCCAGCCATCCGCGACGCGTTCCGCAAACTGTCGCCGCGCGCGCAATTCCGCAATCCGGTGATGTTCGTGGTTTTCGTCTGCAGCGTGATGACGACGCTGCTGTGGTTGCAGGCACTCGGCGGTCACGGCGAAGCGCCGGCGGGATTCATTCTTGCCGTCGCGTTGTGGTTGTGGTTCACGCTGCTGTTCGCGAATTTCGCCGAAGCGATCGCGGAAGGTCGTGGCAAAGCGCAAGCGGCATCGTTGCGCAACGCGCGACGCGACGTCGTCGCGAATCGCATTCCGTCGCTGGACAAACGCGACAAGGTGATCGTTGGTGCGGCGCACGATCTGCGTAAGGACGATCTCGTCATCGTGAATGCCGGCGAATTCATTCCCGGCGACGGCGACGTGGTCGAAGGCGCAGCAACCGTCGACGAAAGCGCGGTGACCGGTGAATCCGCGCCGGTCATTCGCGAATCGGGCGGCGATCGCAGCGCAGTTACCGGCGGAACGCGCGTGCTGTCGGACTGGATCATCGTGCGCATCGCGAGCAATCCCGGCGAAAGTTTTCTCGACCGCATGATCTCGATGGTCGAAGGTGCGTCGCGGCGCAAAACGCCGAACGAAATCGCGCTGACGATTTTACTCGCGAAGTTCACGCTGATTTTTCTGCTCGCGTGCGCGACGTTGTTGCCGTATTCGATTTATGCGGTGCGCAGTTCCGGACACGGCCAGCCGATCACGCTGACGGTGCTCGTCGCGTTGCTCGTCTGCCTGATCCCGACCACGATCGGTGGTTTGCTGTCCGCGATCGGCATCGCCGGTATGGATCGGATGATCCAGGCGAACGTGATTGCGATGTCCGGCCGCGCGGTGGAAGCGGCGGGCGACGTCGACGTCTTGCTGCTCGACAAGACCGGAACGATCACGCTCGGCAACCGGCAAGCCGTCGCGTTCCACGCGGCGGACGGCGTCAACATCAACGCGCTCGCCAACGCCGCGCAACTCGCCTCGCTAGCCGATGAAACGCCGGAAGGACGCAGCATCGTTGTGCTCGCGAAAACCGAGTTCGGCATGCGCGAGCGCGAGATCGGCAACACGCAAATCCATTTCGTGCCGTTCTCGGCGAACACGCGCATGAGCGGCGTGGACATTCCGGCGGACGCGACAAGTCCAGCACGAAACATTCGCAAAGGCGCCGTCGATTCGATCGAAAAACAACTCGTCGCGGTAAAGTCCGCTTTGCCGCCGGAAGTGCGCCGCGCGGCGGAGGACATCGCGCGCAAAGGCGGCACGCCGCTCGTCGTCAGCGAATCGACCTCACCCGAAACGGCGCGGGCGCTCGGCGTGATCGAGCTGAAGGACATCGTCAAAGGCGGCATTCGCGAACGCTTCACCGAGCTGCGCGCGATGGGTATCCGCACGATCATGATCACCGGCGACAATCCGCTGACCGCCGCATCGATCGCCGCGGAAGCCGGCGTCGACGATTATCTTGCCGAAGCGACGCCCGAAGCGAAACTCAAACTCATCCGCGACATCCAGGCCGAAGGACGCCTCGTCGCGATGTGCGGCGACGGCACCAACGACGCGCCCGCGCTGGCGCAGGCTGACGTCGCCGTCGCGATGAATTCCGGTACGCAGGCGGCGAAGGAAGCCGGCAACATGGTCGATCTCGATTCCAATCCGACCAAGCTCATCGAAGTCGTCGAGATCGGCAAACAGATGCTGATCACGCGCGGTTCGCTGACCACGTT
>DATBAU010000310.1:0-3678 GCA_036271355.1 Rudaea sp.
GGACGACAACGTGTTGAACCAGTTGCGCTGGATCGGGCGCAGCAGATTCTGCATCGATGTCGCCGGCAGCGACGACGCGCGTTCGGGGAAATGCTTCGCGATCAGATACAGCACGCTCGCGTCGCGGAACAGCGTGTCGTAATACCGTTCGAAGCGATAAGCGTTCTGCACGGTCGCGCGGGCGAGATCGTCCTGCAACGGCGCGATCATGCGATCGGCTTCCTTATCCTGCTTCAGCAGTTTCAGCGAGGCGGCGATATATCCCGCTACGAGGTTATGCTCCCAGCCGTCGCTACCGTCGATGAACCATTCGTTCGAACGAATGAACTCGTATTCCGGCGTCAGCGATTTCTTCATTCCCTTCGCGTAGTTTTCATCGAGGCGCTTCTGCACGGAGGCGAGATAATTCGTCGTGACCGTACCTTGGCGCGTTAGCAGGTAGATCGCGAACGCGCGTTCGCGCAAACCGGCGATCGAACCGTCGCTTTCGTCGGCGGCGAGTTGCAGCAGATAACGGTTGCCGGCTTCGAGCATATCGGCCGGCAGATGCTGACCGCGTTCTTTCGCCTCGATTAGGAACAACATCGAGTAAACGGAAATGAAGCGCTCGGATTGCGGTGTCGCGGTCCACAATCCGAATCCGCCTTCGTTGTTCTGGCGCGAATGCAGAACCGCGTACAACGGCTGGAACGGATCGGATTTCTTCTTGTCGTCGGTCTTGACGATGCCGTATTCGGGATGCGAGCCGAATACCAACGCCGGAATGCCCTGGCTGACGAGCTGCTCCGTGCAGCGATGCGGGAAATCAGCGAGATACACCGATAGGCCTTGCGCAAGCACGAGTGGCGTGTACGACGCGGCGACATTGCGTTTGGCGAACGCGTCGTACATGTCGCGCAGCGGTTTGACGTCGATCGTGCCTTTGTCGAGGTCGCCGGCGGTGACATCGGTGTGATACGCGGACGCCGGACGCACGGAAACTTCCGAGCCGATCTTCGCCGACTTGTCGTTGTACGCGGCATGGAACGTCATCTTCGCCGGACCGAGTTCCGGCTTCGCGCGCATACGAAACACAACCACGCCTTCGCGCATTTCGCCGAGCTTGATCTGCGGTTTCCCGTCGCCGACGATTGCCAGACCCGGCGTGACATCGACCGACATCGCGACGGGAATCTCCGCGCCTTTGAGTCCGGTGAGGTTGTTGGCGACGCCGACGCTCACGTCGAATTCGTCGCCCGGCGCAACCAGGTTCGGCACGTTTGGCGACAACACGAAATCGCCGCGAACCGTCGTCGAATTCTGCGCGATGCCGATCTTGTCGGTTTTCACGGCGACCGCCATCAAGCGCAGCTTGCCGTTGAAATCGTCGGGCACGTTGTAGGTAAATTCCTTCGCGCCCGTGACATCGACGATGCCGGACCAAAACGCGACCGGATCCTGATGCTTCTTCTTGAACGGATTGAGATGGCGCGCGAGCAAATCATCGGCATCGCCGCCCGGCGCGGCCATGCCGGCGAGCTTCGAGAATTCCGGCAGGATCAGATCGAGGATCTGGCTCGTGTGAACTTCGAGCATGCGTTTGCGAAAGAAGAAATCGAGCGGATCGCCGAGTTTGTAACGCGCGACCTGCAGAATGCCTTCGTCGACCGCGAACACGACCGCGCGCGTCGGCTGCGCGGCAGTGAGTTTGATCTTCAGCGGTTCGCCGGGCTTGACCATTTCCGGCGCGGAAATCGTCAGACCTTCGCGGCGCGCATCGCGATTCACCGAGAACGGAACCACACCGTAGCTCAGCGGCGACATGAAGATTTCGTCCGACGCCGGATCGCGCACGAACTGCACGTTGATGTAGCCGTTGCCTTCGAAATCAGCGGGCACGCGGATTCTCTGGACCGAACCCGTCGTCGTGCTGTGGAACCATGTGTGCGCGTAAACGCGGTCGCGTTCGATCGTGATCAAGCCGCTGCCCGCGTACGGCGCGCGGATCGCTACGTCGACATATTCGCCTTGTGCGAAGTCGTGCTTCGACAGCGTGAGTTGCAATTCGGCGTTGCGCTCCAGCGAGCGCGACACGTTCGCTTCACCCGCGACGGTGTATTCGATGCGATTGAGTTCGCCGCCGTGCGCGTTGCGAACGACGAGTGCGTAGTTACCGGGCGTGTCGGTCGGCAGATCGAAATCGCTGCCGTTCGCGGTGATCGACAACGCTTTTTCAGAAACCGGAACTTCCTTCGGCTTCGATTCGTATTTGTAGACGCCGGAATCCTGTTTGGTCAGGATCGAAACGAATCGGCGTTCGATGATCGCGGCTTTCAGATCGCCGACGGCGATTTTCTTCGTATCCGGCGCAATCGCGATCAGATTCACGGTGCGCTTCGCGCCGCGCGTGACGAACTCGAGGTTGTCGGTCGCCTTCGCGCCGATCAGATAATCGAGCGACGAAACGAGCGCGTGCGTTTCCGCGCCGACGTTGCGTCCGCCTTCGGCTTCGTAGCCTTTGCCGAAGAAGCGCAACTGATACGATGAAGTTCCGTACTTCGTCAGATCGAGCGGGAATTCCGCTTCGCCTTTTTCGTCGGTCGTGCGATCGCCGAGCGGTTCGGAATAACCTTCCTTCGCGTGATTCGGATCGAAGAATTTGTAATCGGCGTAATTGCGGAAACTCGGGAAATAGGGTTGCAGACTCAGCGTCGCTTCGACGCGGCGATTCTGCGCCGGTGTGCCGAACAGGTTTTGCAGCGTGAACAGAACCTTGAGGTTGTCGGGCTTGATCCAGCCGTCGGCCACGTTCTGTGACAGGCGCGCGTCGGCTTTCATGCGATCGGGCAGGAATTCCTTCACCTGCAAACCGACCGAACCGATCTGCGCATCGGTCTTGCCGTCTTTCACAATGTATAAATTTACATTCCAGCCGCCGGTCGGCGCGCTTTCCTGCGTGGTGTAGCTCAATTCCTCGAATCCGGCCGTGCTCAAACGCAGCTTGCGCGATTCGACGACGATGCCGCGCGCATCGGTGATGTCCGCCTGCAGCGGAACGCCGCTCAGTGGGTTCGCCCAGTTCGCTGCGCGCACGATCATGCCGATGTGGAACGTGTCGCCGGGCCGGTACATGCCGCGATCGGAGAAAAGATACGCGCTCAATTTGGCCGAATTCTTCGCGTTGCGTTCGCCGCCGATGTCGAAGCGCGACAAATCGAGATTGCGATCGGCCTCGCCGATCGGCAGGAACGATTCGTCGTCGCCCCGATGCACGACATACATCGCCGGTGTTTTCTCGCGCGTGAACGCGGCGAGCGTATCGAAATGCACGTGTCCGTCGGCGGGCGTGCTCTGCGTCATCAACGTCTGGCCGTTGCGGCCGATGACATCGACCGTCACGTCGCCGACGGGCGATCCGGTTTTTATCGATTGAACGAATACGTCTTGACTGCCGTCGAGCGATTTCTTGGCGATCACGCCAAGATCGGTGACGACGATGAGGCGCGTGTCGCCGAGCGGCGTGCCGTCGTCGTTGGTATCGCTGGTATCGGTGTCCTCGCCTTCCTCCGCGGCATCGCTTTCGTCCGACGGTTCGTCCGACACGTCGGCTTGCGGATCGTCGGCAGCAGGTTTTTCGTCGGGCTTGAGCTTGCTGAGTTTCAGCAGGAACACGCCGGGTTTGGCCGCGCCGCCTTTGTC
>DATBAU010000311.1:0-7440 GCA_036271355.1 Rudaea sp.
CATCAGCGTGTTGAAAGACGTTTTGCGCATGCGCGACGATCTCGACCGCCTGTCCAAGAACGTCGACAAACTCGCCGATGTCGCCAACGACCTCGACCGTCGAATGATCCGCATCGAAACCATGGTCGAGATCGCCGCCAAGCGCGCGAACCATCCGGCGCGATTGCCCAAGCGATAGCGCGCCGACATAAACATGTACGCACTCGCCCGGCCGTTTCTGTTCTGCCTCGATGCTGAGCGCGCGCACGACATCGGTCTATCGGGAATCGAAACGGCGTATCGCACCGGACTCGGCGCGCTGTTCTCCGCCAAACCCGCACCGCTGCCGACGCGCGCATTCGGCATCGACTTCCCCAATCCCGTCGGCCTCGCCGCCGGACTCGACAAGAACGGCGCGCACATCGACGCACTCGCGGCGCTCGGGTTCGGCTTCATCGAAATCGGAACGTCGACACCGCGTCCGCAAGCCGGAAATCCAAAACCGCGCATGTGGCGCCTGCCCGAACACACGGCAGTCATCAACCGGCTCGGATTCAATAACGACGGCGTGGATGCGTTGGTGCGCAATGTCGAACGCGCGCGTTTCCGTGGCGTGCTCGGCATCAACATCGGCAAGAACAAAGACACACCGAACGAGCGCGCCGTCGACGATTATCTCGTTTGTCTCGAGCGCGTCTACGCATGCGCGAGCTACGTCACCGTGAACATCTCGTCACCGAACACGCAAGGTCTGCGCGATTTGCAGGAAGAAGAGACGCTGAAGCGATTCGTTGGAACGTTGCGCGATGCGCAGGAACGTCTCACCACAAAACACGGCGCGCGCAAGCCGATGTTGCTTAAGATCGCGCCGGATCTGAGCGACGCCGAACTCGACGGCGTCGCGAGCGTGCTGCGAGACGCGAAAATCGACGGCGTAATCTGCACGAACACGACGATCGACCGCGCCGCCGTGAACGGTGCGCCGCACGCCGAAGAAGCCGGAGGTTTGTCCGGCAAACCGTTGTTCGCAAAAGCAACATCGGTATTGCGTGGGATGAAACAGCGTCTCGGCGACGTGATGCCGATCATCGGTGTCGGCGGCATCACGTCGGGCAGCGATGCGGCCGCGAAAATCGATGCCGGCGCGGCGCTCGTGCAGTTCTACACCGGCATGGTTTATCGCGGGCCGGCACTCATCGCCGAATGCGTCGAATCGATCCGCGGAGCGCGACGGTGAGCCCACGCGTGACCGGTATTGTCAGCGAGCCGGGTTACACCGTCATCGAAAACGCACCGCTCGCGGGACGAAACACATTCCGCGTGTCCGCGCGCGCAGACATGCTCATCGACGTGCATGCCACTGAGGCAATGCCGACGATCGCCGCATATGCATCGCTGCAGAAATCGCTACCACTGATTCTCGGCGGTGGCAGCAATATCCTGTTCACGCGCGACTGGCCGGGCGCAATGTTGTCGATGTCGACGTCCGGCATCCGCATTCTCGAAAACGAAGCAGACTGCGCCCTCGTCCGCTTCGAAGCGGGCGAAAACTGGAACGACGCGGTGCAGTGGTCGCTCGTGCAAGGATTCTGCGGACTGGAAAATCTTATCTTGATTCCCGGCACCGTCGGCGCCGCGCCGATCCAGAACATCGGTGCGTACGGCGTCGAGATTCGCGAGTTCGTGCACGAGGTCGAAGCGTTCGAGTGGCGAACGCGCGCGTTCGTGCGCTTGAGTAATGCCGATTGCCGATTCGATTACCGCGATTCGGTCTTCAAGCGCGATCCTTCGCGATACATCGTCACCGGTGTGGAACTCCGGCTGCCCCGCGAGCGCGCGATGCGCGTGGATTACGCGGGCATCCGCGAGGAACTGGCCGCGTTGCAGGCGGGCGAGCCGACGCCGGTGCTGGTCGCCGAAGCAGTCGCGCGACTGCGTACGCGCAAGCTGCCGAACCCGGCGCTAATCGGCAATGCGGGAAGTTTTTTCAAGAATCCGATCGTCGATGCGAGTGCCGCCGAATCGCTGTCGCTGGCGAATCCGACGCTTCCGATGTGGATCGCGCCGGACGGCCGCAAAAAGATTTCCGCCGCATGGCTCATCGATGCGTGCGGACTGAAAGGTCTACGCGAAGGCGATGCCGGCGTATCCGCGCAGCACGCGCTCGTGCTGGTGAATTACGGCAACGCGAGCGGCGCGCAAATCTGGTCGCTCGCTCAACGCGTGATCGAAACCGTGCAAACCCGTTTTGGTGTGAAGCTGGAGCCCGAACCGATCGTTATCTGACGATCACTCGCACTGGTAATACAGCACGTGATCCGGATTGAGCGCGATGGTCTGTCCGAGACTGATCGCACCGCTCTTTCGCAGAAAAACCTCGTCGCGATGAAGGCGCAATTCGTCTTCTTCGCCGAGCTTGACGTAAGTGCCGTTGGTCGAACGATCGGAGATGACGAAATAGCCGCGCTTGTATTCGATCAGCGCGTGATTGCGCGATACCCATTCCGCATCGACCATCAAGCTGCTGGCGACGTCGCGACCGAGCGTGAACGGCTGCGAAAGTCCATCCAGTTCAAGCAGTTGTCCCCGATAGCGCAGAAGCAGTCGAGCTTTCTCCGATCCCGGCGCATCGATCTTGATGGCGCGCTGAACCATGGTCACGTTCGACGTGTCTTCCTGCCATTGCACATCGACGATGTCGATCGGCTGGAGCTTGCCGGCGACGCGTGCCTGTCCCACCGAACGCGTGCGCAACATGCCGGCGTTCGTGAGCATTTTCAGCGTGCTGCCGGTCGCTATGATTTGTTCGCGCTTGGCCAGCGACGCCATGCGCGCGGCGGTGTTGACGGCGTCACCGTACACATCGCCGTCCTCAATCAACGCATCGCCATGATGCAGCCCGATGCGGATGGCGAGTTTATCCTTGGCGAAATCCACGTCGTGCGCGATGCGTTTCTGCATGTCGACCGATCCGAGCAGGCCCTGCATCGGACCCGGGAACGTGCACATGATTTCATCGCCGATGGTCTTGATGACCCGGCCGCCGTGGCGCTGCGTGACCTCCGCGAGCGCACCCAAAATGGATGCGACCAGGCGGCGCGCTTCGATGTCTCCCCGCGTCTCGAACAGCTTGGTACTTCCGCTGACGTCGGCGAACAGGATGGTCAGGGATTGGCTTTCGCTCATTGGTGCGAATGATAGGCGATCAGGCGCCCCAACCTCCAGCAGTGCGCGCTCGATTCGGCGATTTTCCGCGTTCCGACGCCGTCACGGCCCATAGAAAACGTAATCGGCTTCGTACGGCATCAACGCTTTCGCCCCGACATCGCCCGCGACGGCGCAGCCAGCCGCCGGCGCGATCCCACCCGTCGTGTGAATGCGCTGAACGTACGTGGCCGTCGCGAACGGATATGTCGCGCGTTTGCCGTGCGGCGGCGTCGTGCCCGACACTTTGAGCAGCAGCCACGGAACCGCACCGTCGGCGACAAATGGTTTTTCGGAGGAATTGGCTGTCGCCGTCGCCTGCGCACGGCTGCCGTCGAGTCCTTGCCACGACGGATGCGCCGCGCCGGACGCGTCCGGACTGAGGATGTGCACGCCGATCGCCTCGCCGCTTTTCTCGGCGTGGAGAACCGCGTCGGGTCCGTACAACGTCCACGCGAAACCGCCGGTCTTGCCCGGCAGACACACGTAATTCTGCGTGCCGACTGCATGCGCGCTGAACATCATATTGTTGCCATCCGGCACGCGAAGGTTGGCGGGAACCGAATCTGCCGTAGCACCGGCGGCGTGCGCCGAAACGGCAATCACCACTGCGGACATCGTGATCAGGATTTTCATCGCACGCTCCATCGGCTCAAAACTGCGCGGCTGCGGCCACGATATCCGCGTCGGACGGCAGCACGAGGAATGCCGCGCCCGCTAGCGGTGTATAGGTATCGGCGCCGACGACGCGGCGGATCGGCTTGTTGCCAAGACCCGCATCGACAATCGCCGTGATCACGCCCTCGCCCACGCCCGCGGAGCGGCCTTCGTCGACGACGAGGATTCGTGCGCACTCGCGCGCGTGACGCGCGATCGCTTTTTCGTTGAGCGGCAGGAGCCAGCGCAGATCGATCACGCGCACTTTCCAGCCGCGCGCTTTTTCGATCTCGCGCGCGGCGCGCAAACTCATCGGCACGCCATTGCCGAAACTGAAAATGACGAGATCGTTCGCGCCTTCGCCGTAGACGCGTTCCTCACCGAGCATCATCGCCCGATCCGGCGGCGGATACGTGAACTGCCATTGGCCGTCGCCCGCGGCGTAAAGATCTTTGGCCATGTACAGCGCGATCGGTTCGAGAAACGCGCAGACGCGCCCGTCGACTTTCGCCAGCGCCATCAGCGTGCGCAGCATCGTCGCCGCATCGTCGCCGCGCGATGGGCATCCGATGACGAGTCCCGGAATGTCGCGCAACGCCGTGATCGAATTGTCATTGTGGAAATGACCGCCGAAACCGCGCTGATAACCGAGTCCGGCGATCCGCATCACCATCGGATTGCGATATTGCCCGTTCGAGAAGAATTGTAGCGACGCCGCCTCACCGCGAATCTGGTCGCAGGCGTTGTGGAAATACGCGAGGTACTGGATTTCGGGCATCGGCAGCATGCCCATGTTGCCAAAACCTTGTGCGAGGCCGAGGATCATCGTTTCGTCGAGCAGCGTGTTGAACACGCGCGCGTTCTTGAACGATTTGTGCAGGCCCTTCGTCAGCGTGTAGACGCCGCCTTTCTGCGCGACGTCCTCGCCAAACAGCAGCGCTTCGGGATATTTGCAGAACAGATCGTGCAGCGCGTTGTTGATCAGGATCGCGAGATGACGCGGCGGTTGTTTCTCCGGCAGTTTCGCCTCGCCGCCGAACACCTCGGCGCGGCGCGACGCGAAATCCGCGCGCTTGGCTTCCGTCGCGACCTTGTCGGCGTGATACGGCGCGAGCGGCGTCATCACGTCGGCGAGTTCGGTCAGTTTCGGACGGCGATCCGCTTCGTCGGCGGCCGCGAAACATTGCTTGCGAATCGATTCGTAACGTTCGAGCAATTCTTGCTTGGTGTAGACGCCCGCTTCGAGCGCGATCGCGGCGGAGCGCAGGAGCGGATCGGTCGCTTCGACCTTCATCAGTTCTTCGACCGAACGCCACTCGATTTCGAAATCCGTTCCCGCGTGACCCATGATGCGCGTGGTGCGCAAATGCAGGAACGTCGGCCGACGCGTGGTGCGGCAGTGATAGACGGCGCGCGCAACCTGTTCGTATCCCGTCGCGATATCCAGACCGTCCGCGAAAAAATAATCCAGGTCGCGACGGCCGCTGAAATTTGCGCTGACCCAATCGGCCGGCGTCTTCACCGAAATGCCGATGCCGTTGTCTTCGCAGACGAACAACACGGGCGCCGGCAGTTTTTGATACGCCGTCCACGCCGCCGTATTGAACGCGGTCTGCGCTGTCGCGTGATTCGACGATGCATCACCGAACGAACAGATCGCGATGGAATCGTCTGGAATCGGCAGCGCGTGACGGATGCGTTTGCCTTGTTCGATCGCGACGGCGGTGCCGAGCGCTTTCGGCAGATGCGACGCGATCGTCGACGTCTGCGGCAACACCCACAACGGTTTACTGCCCCACACCTTGTGGCGTCCGCCGGATGCCGGATCGTCCTTGCTCGCCGCGAAACTCAACGCGGAATCCATGATCGGATCGAGCTTTTTACCATCGGTGCCCGGCAGTTTGCGGAAACGTTCGGCCATGAACGCGCCGGAACGGTAATGCAGGAATGCGGGATCGGTATGACGCGTCAGCCGCGCGACCATCGCGTTGCCTTCGTGTCCGCTCGATCCGATCGTGTAGAAGACCTTGTTCTTCACGCGCAGCACGCGCGCCATCAAATCGAGATGGCGGCTGACCAGTTGCGAATCGAACAGTTCGACGAAATCGCGTCGCGTGCACAAACTGTTCGGCAAAATCGCCGCGTCCGGATTCGTCACGCGCGTGATGTCGCCGGTCCAGTTCTGTACGAACTCGAGAAAATTCTGATCGCATACGTCAGCGCGGTTGACGTTCTTGTGCCGGGCGGGAATCGGATTGGCGATGATGTTCATGGCTACGTTCGAGTCACTTCGACTGCGCAATCAGCGCCAGGTTTTCATCCGCGTAACGTGGCATCCCGATGAAATTCGGAGTCGCGCGCACGCGCTCGAGCCAGGCGACGATCGCCGGAAATCGCGTGAGATCGAAACCGCCGTCGCCCGCGCATTGCGTGTAGGCGAACAGCGCGATATCCGCGATGCCGTACGTCTTGCCGCTGAACCACGTGTTTTGCGCGAGATGTTTTTCCATCACATCGAAAGCCTGATAACCGCGCTCGCGCAGTTTCGGCAAGTCGGCGCGACGTTGCGAATCGAGCGGCGTCCACCCGCAAATGAAGCGCGCTACGGCCACAAAAGGTTCGTGGCTATATTGCTCGAAGAACATCCACGCCATCGTCTGCGCGCGTTCCCAGCTATCGCCTTGAAAAAACGGCGTGCCTTCGGCGAGCCAATACAGGATCGCATTCGACTCGGTCATGATGCGACCGTCGTCGCGTTCGATCATGGGCACTTTGCCGTTCGGATTTTTCGCAAGATAGTCCGCTGTGCGCGTCGCGCCGTGCGCGCTGTCGGTTTCGATCCACTTGAACGGACGCTTGAGCTGCGTCAGCAGCATGCGCAGCTTGTGGCAGTTGCCCGACGGCGAATAACCGTAAACCGTGATCACGCCGCGAATCCTTTTCGATGAGCGAGCCATTCGTCCCGCGACTGACCCCAGATGTCGAGTGTCACCGTTTCGTAGGGCGGCGGCAGCGTTGCTTGTCGAAGGATGCGCGAGCCGAGTCGTTTCGCGAGCGCCTGCGACGGCGTGTTCTCTGGACTAATCGAATGGATCACTTCGGTCCAGCCGAGATTCGCGAACGCCCAGTCGATGGTCGCGATGGCGCCTTCGCGCGCATAACCGTTGCCCCACGCGTCGCGATGAAACGCCCAGCCGACTTCGGTTCCCGGCCAGCCTTCCGGCTGCCACGGGCCGACCTGGCCGATCCACTTTCCGCTCGATTTCTCGACAACCGAAAACATCGCATAGCCTTGCATCGCCCACGCGCCGGGCATCTGCAAAAATTTGCGCCATGCCGCCGCGCGTTGCATCGCGCCGCCGATGTGACGTGCGGTTTCGGCATCGGCATGCATGTCCGCATAACGGTCGAAATCGGCGCGCACCGGCAGGCGCAACATCAGCCGTTCGGTCTGGATAACCGGTTCGGTTGCTTTCATCAGAACGCGTTGATGCCGGTCACTTCGCGGCCGACCACGAGTTGATGCACGGTTTCGGTACCTTCATACGTGATCACCGATTCCAGATTCAGCGCATGACGAATTGGGCAATGTTCTGTCGT
>DATBAU010000312.1:0-5460 GCA_036271355.1 Rudaea sp.
ACCGGTCCGCGCCAATACAGGTTTTGACGCTGCGGCGCCGGGCCGTGGAACACGACGCGGAAAGCCGGACTGTCGTCGATCAGCAATTCCTGCACGCTGCCCGGCGCCATGCGGTCGCCGAGGCCGGTGCGGGCGCTGGCGTCGGTCGGCGCGCCCCACATCGGACTGCCGAGACGCGGAAAGAAAAAGAATACGACGAGCGCCAGTGGTACTGCGGCGAACAGCGCGAGCACGCCCGCGCGCAAACCTTCGAATGACGCGACGAGCAACGTTTGCGGTTTCGCATCGGCCGGACGCGGCTCGAGTTCGCGCAACGCGGCGAGCAGCAGACCGAGCGCGGCCAGCAACGCGAGCGTGAACACGAGGCTGCTGTCGAACAGCAATGCGCTCATCAGCACGAACGCGGAAAACGCGATCGCCATGTGCGCGTCGCGGCGCGTTTCGGTTTCGAGCAGCTTGAGCGTGAGCATAGCGCACGCGAGCACGCTGCCCGGTTCGCGTCCGAAAATATTGCCGTAATGCAGGATGATCAGCACCGGAAATGCGACGATAAGCGGCAGCTTGATCCAGATCGGAAGCCGCGCTCGCGTTCGTTGCCGCTGCACGTATCGGCCGAGCAGCATCAGGAGAATCGGCATCGAGAACGACCACGGCACATGCGACAAATGCGGCATCACCGCCGCCGCCACGCTCGCGGCGGTGAGCGCGAATTGCGGTTGCGTGAGGACGACCGCGCCGCGCTTCACGCGCCACCGCCCGGCATCAACGCCAACTCGCGCAGACATGCATCGCGATGTTCCGCACCGAGGCCGGATTCCACCCGCCGATGCGGCAGTTCGAGCGCGTAACGAACCTGCGCGGTTTCGGCGACGCAAACCCAACGCGCCAGACGCGATACGCGCGCTTCATAGTCGAGGCCGCGCAAAGCCGAAAACGCGAGCAGGATTTCACGGCCGCGGAATTGCTCGAATTCCTTGACGAGCAACGCATCGTGCCGCGCGCTCGCTTTCCACGCGATGCTGCGCACCGGATCGCTTGGCCGGTATTCGCGCAGCATGGCGAGTTCGTCGCCGCGTCCGCGTACGGCTTGCGCTTGTGCCTGCGCGGAGTCCTGCGGCAACGGCGGCGATTTGTCGTCGAGACGCGGATACACGAGCGCGGTGAAATTCGGATTCAGCCATGACCACACGTGGAACAGGCCGAACGGATATTCGCTGTATAGCTTGATGCGCCCGGGCGCCTGCCAGCCGCGGCGCGGTGCGGGAATCTCGATAGCGATTTTTCCACTGCCGCTGGGTTCGAGATCGAACACCGTCTGGTAATCGCCGATGCGCAGTCGCAGGCTGCGCCGATGTTTTGTATCAATGTGGAAATGTAGAAAAAGCGGTAACGCGTCGCCCGCGTGGCACGGCCGCGCCTGAATCGCGACGAGTTCGATACCGTTCAATGCGCGGAACGACTGGAAAATACTTTGATAGCTCGCCGCCGCGAGCAGGCACGTGAGCAGGATCGCCGGATTGTTGTTGTAGTTGAGCGCGCCGAGCAGCATCACGACGAGGATCAGCGAGAACAGCAATCCGAATCGCGACGGCACGACGTAGATGCGGCGGCGGTCGAGCCGGATCGGCAACGCTTCTTTTTTTTTCAGGCGGGTGAGGGCGGGCAGTCTCCGCTCCGCAAGCCCGAGCAACCGCGACCAACCTGTCGCGACGGCATCGGCAATCGCCATCGTCAGCGGACGGCGACGTTGGCGAGCAGCGACGCCGCCAGTTGATCGCGCGTGAGATGACTCGTTCCCGACGGAATCAGACGATGCGCCGCGACGCCGACGAATACGCTTTGCACATCTTCCGGCAGGCAATAGCCGCGTCCGTGCAGCAGTGCGAATGCTCGCGCTGCATTGAGAAGCGCAAGACCTGCGCGCGGCGACAGACCGACGCGAACGTCCGAATGTGCGCGGCTCGCGGCCATCAGCGCTTGCACGTAGTCGATCAGCGCGGGACTCGCCATGACCTGCGTGACGGCGGCGCGAAGCTTAAGCACTTGCTCGCCGTCCAGACACGGACGCAGATGCGCGATTACTTCGCGTCGATCCGTGGAAGAAAGCAGGGCGCGTTCGGCTTCGCGATCGGGATAGTCGAGGCCGATGCGCAGCATGAAACGGTCGAGTTGCGAATCCGGCAGCGGATAGGTGCCGGCGAGATCGAGCGGATTCTGCGTCGCCACGACGAAGAACGGCGAGGCGAGTTTGTGCGTGATGCCGTCGGACGTGACTTGTTGTTCGGCCATCGCCTCGAGCAGCGCGCTCTGCGTCTTCGGCGTGGCGCGGTTTATTTCGTCGGCGAGCACGAGCTGCGCGAACAGCGGACCCGGATGAAACTGGAACTGGCTCGATTCGCGATCGAAGATGCTGACGCCGATGATGTCCGACGGCAACAGATCGGACGTGAACTGAACGCGCTGGAACGACAGATCGAGCGTCGCGGCGAGCGCGTGTGCGAGCGTGGTTTTGCCGACGCCGGGAAGGTCTTCGATCAGCAGATGTCCGCCGGCCAGAAGGCACGCGAAAGAAAGCCGGACTTGTGGACTCTTGCCGAGTACGACATTGTTGACCTGTTGCTCCGCGCGCGTGATCGCCGCCGCGAGCGTCGCGTCGATCGGGCTGGGTGTGGCGTTGGGAACGGACGAAAGACGAGAGAGGGTCATGGCGCGCGTCGGTCTATCGAATCAGGGTGCACGGGTTTGAGTATAGGCAATGTATACGCCGCCGAAGGGTCGATGCCAACGGGGCGACAAGCGGTGCAGACCGCGTTCTGGGCGGCGTGGTTCCTTACATTGGGGATTCACGTCGTCCTTGCAACGCGATTGCTGCCGTTCGGCGACGAGGCCTGGTACTGGCAGGAAAGTCGCGCGCTGGACTGGTCGTTCAGCGACATTCCGGCGGCGACGGCGTTCTTGATTCGTATCGGCGAGACGTTGTTCGGCCACGGACTGTTTGGCATGCGCGCGCTGTTCCTCGTGCTGGGTGCGGCGATTCCTTTGGTCGTTATGCGGATGGCGACTCGGCTGTTCGGGACGACGGCTGGCGCGTGGTCGGGATTGCTCGCGCTCGCGACGCCGCTGGTCGCCGCGATGGGAATATTCGCGTTGCCCGATGCGCCGTTGACGTTCTGCACCGTCGTCGCGCTCGATCGGTTGGAAGTCGCATCGCGCACGAATCGAACCGGATCCTGGATCGTGTTGGGATTGGCGCTGGCCGGTGCGTGGCTCAGTCATTATCGCGCGGCGATTCTTGTCGCGGCCGGATTTTTCTTTTTGTGCGCGACGCCGCGTGGCCGCGCGTTGTGGCGCAATCCGAAATTGTGGCTCGCGTTCGCGATCATGCTGATCGGGATTTTGCCGATCGTCGTTTTCAATGTGCAGCACGATGGGTCGGCGCTGCGTTTTCAGTTCGTCGAACGAAATCCATGGGTGTTTCACGGCGATGCACTCGCGCAGCCTATCGAGCAAAGCATCGTGTGCACACCGTTGTTCTATGTGCTCCTGCTTTGGACGGCGATTCGTTGCACCGCGCGATCGCGCGACGGTGCACCGTGGGATTTGCTCGCCGTTTGCGCGCTCGTGCCGGTGCTGATGTTTTTCTTCCTCGGTTTGTACGCCGACGACACGCGCTTTCGCGTGCATTGGCCGATTCCGGGTTATCTACCGCTGCTCGTCGCGATGCCCGCGCTTTTCTTCTCGGCGCGATCGACGGCGATGCGGATTTTTACCGTTGTCTCGTGCGCTCTTCTCGTCGTCGGCACAGTGATCGTCTATTTGTATCTCGTGGCCGCGACTTGGCCCGAACTCGCGCAACGCTTCGCGAGCGTCAAGGCGTTTCCGGAACATTTCGTCGGCTGGGATATCGTTGCGTCGCAAACAAAAGCGTTGCTTGCCGAACCCGCGCATGAAGACGATGTCCTTGTCGCCGACAATTTCATGCTCGCCGCGGAACTCGACTTCGCGCTCGGCGGCACACGTCCGGTGTATTCGCTCGACCATCCGACGAACGCCAAACACGGCCGCGCGCCGCAACTCGCGCAATGGGGTCGCGACGAAGCCGCGTTGCGCAAACTCGAGTCGCATTCCGTGTTGCTCGTCGTCGAGCCGACCGCGCGCCGCGAACGCGAACGCGCAGAATGGCTGAACACGTTGTGCTCACGCGTCGGCGATCTCAAACTCATTACCGCGCTCGATCCGTTCGCCGGCCGCAAAAAATATCGATGGTTCGGCGGAGTGGTCGGGACGCAGACGCAAACATCGGCTTCATGCTACGTCGCGTTGCAGTGATCAGACGATCGTGATTCCCGCGCGGCGTAGCAATGTGCACAACGCAATCATCGGCAGGCCGACGAGTGCGGTGGGATCGCTCGACTCGATCGATTCGAACAATGCGATGCCGAGTCCTTCCGATTTGAATGCGCCGGCGCAGTCGAGCGGATTTTCGCGTTCGACATAACGGCGGATTTCTGCTCCACCGAGTTCGCGAAAACGTACGCGCGTCGTGTCAACGGCGTCGAAACTCGCGTGCGTCGCGGTGCGCGCATCGATGATGCACAACGCCGAATGGAAAACGACGGTTTTGCCGGCGCATGCGATAAGTTGACGCACTGCGTTGTCTTCCGTGCCTGGTTTGCCGAGCGGCTGGCCGTCGAGATCGGCGACTTGATCCGATCCGATCACGATCGCGCCGGAACATGTCGTCGCGACCGCTTTGGCTTTCGCCTTAGCGAGGCGAACCGCCAGCGCGCGCGGCGCTTCGTTCGCGCGCGGCGTTTCGTCGATATCGGGTTTCGACACGCGGAAGTTCGTCGTGAGTCGCGACAATTGTTCGCGGCGATACGGCGAACTCGATCCGAGCACGAGATCGATCGTGTCGAGATCGCTCACGTCGTTCGCCGTCCGGCTTCGCGCGCGCTCGCCTGCGCACGTTCGAGATCGTTGGCGGCGGCGTCGAGTCGTTCGAGCAACGCGGCGAGCGTTGCGCGCGATTGCGTCAGCGCCTCGCGCGCGACGCGAAACTGATCGATCGACGCGGTCTGCGCGTGCTGCTGAATCCACAGCCGATGCGCCAGCAGATCTTTCAGCGCCGCTTGCACTTTTTCGTCGGCCGCGAGCGCACTGTCGGCGGGAGCGCTCATTTCTTCGGGGAGGATCGACAACATGTCGCGCAATCGCTGCATGCGGTCGCGGCACGCTTGCAGAAGCGCCTCGAATGCGTCGGCGCCGTCGAGCAACGTGCGGATCGCCTGATACCGGCCGTGCAGGCGGCGTTCGTAGAGCCACAGCGTCGCGAACAGTACAGCCGCCGTCACGGCGGCGATGAGCAGATAAACCACGTGCCGCATCCCCCTTGGAAGTCTTAGTCTGCCTTATGCCTGCCGGCGCGTAAATTAAACGTCGCCGAGGCCGAATTGCGGC
>DATBAU010000313.1:0-17380 GCA_036271355.1 Rudaea sp.
TCACCGCCCTTGGCTTCGTGCCGTCCAGAGTTTCAAGAAGCTTGATACCGGTCACGCGTAGTCTGATGCGACGGTGATCGCGCGCAGGAAGCGCGCGGTTCGCGCACGGATCAGGGATGTCCGATCGCGAACAGGGACCTATGTGAGAAAAAGAAAACGTTTTTTGGTGACTTTTTGCCGTTAAGCAAAAAGTTACCCGCTGCTTGCAGCGGAAGCTTTAGCTCTACCCCAAACCGACCCAACAAAAATCCCAACAAGCGACAACGCAAGCCCAACCCAATCCAACCCAGACGTCACCCGCCCAAAAATAATCACGTCCAACACAAACGAAAGCGCCGGCTGCAACAGCAACAGCAGCCCAACCAGCGACGCCGGCAACACCGGCATCGCCCGCGCGATCAACACCCACCCGAGAACTTGCCCAAAAAATGCCAGCCCAATTAGCGACGCCCACGATTGCCCATCCGGAATCGCAAAACCGTCACCCTCGATCAACATCGCAACCGCGAGCATCGCCGCCGCGAGCAGACTGTTGAGACACAACGCCCGCATCGGGTCGAGCGTCGTCCGACGCAATTGCGCCTGCCGCAAGCTCAGCAAATAAACGGCGTACGCCACACCGGTGAGTAGTCCGAAATAAACGCCGATGCGGAATTGAGGCGTGAACGAACTCCAGCCGACGCCGACGAGCAGCCACAACCCGACCAGCGCCATCGCGACGCCGACGACGAATCGCCAATGCAGTCGTTCGCGATAAAAAATCACGCCGACGACGGCCATGATGAAAACCTGAAAGTTTGCGACCAGCGTCGCGAGTCCGGGTCCGATGTCGCGAATGCTTCGATGCCACAACATCAGGTCCACGCAAAACGCGAGCGCGGGCAGCAGCAACCAGAGAACATCGACCCATTCGATGCGCCGCAACTGCCGCCGCGCGAGCAGCACGACGAGCAGCATCAGGCCGCCGAAAAACATGCGATAGAACGCCGACACCGTCGGCGCGACGTGGGCCCAGCGCACGAAAATGCTGGTGGTGCTGATCAGCGCGGCGCCGCACGCCATGCTGAGCACGGCGGCGCGAGGAGCCTGCGCGGTCACGGTGTGTTTTTCTCGTGCAACGGCGCAAGCGGTTCGCTGGCCGCGTCGGCGAGCCAGTCGGCGATCGCGGGCAGTGCGCGCAACGTGTCGACGTAAGCGCGCTCGATGCCATCGAGCGCCACACCGTATGAAAGAAAACGGAACATCACCGGTGCGTACATGGCGTCGGAGATGCAGAATTTGCCGAACAGGAAATCGCCGCCGTTTCCGAAATGTTCGCGCGCTTCGCGCCAGATCGATTTAACGCGCGCAATGTCGTCACGGCATGCTTCGCTTGCGGGATAATCGCTCACGCGTTTGCGGCAATTCATCGGCATTTCGTTGCGCAGTGCGGAAAATCCGGAATGCATTTCCGCACTTATCGAACGCGCGTGCGCGCGCGCCGACACTTCGCTCGGCCACCCTCGGCCGCCGAGATACGCTTCGTTGACGTATTCGCAGATCGCGAGCGAATCCCAAACGTGCGTGTCGCCGTGCCGCAGCGCGGGCACGCGGCCGCTCGGGGAATAGTCGCGGATGCGCGCGTGGAACTCGGGCGTGTCGAGCGGCAGTTTGATTTCATCGAAATCGATGTCGAACTGACGCAACACCAGCCACGGCCGCAGCGACCACGACGAGTAATTCTTGTTGCCGATGATCAGCGTCGGTTTCGCCGTCATATCGGTTCGGGTTGCCAGTCGTCGGGATGGCTGCGGTATTCGGCGAGATCGGCGTCGACGCGTTGCGCTACGGCGATGGCGCGTTCGAGATCGATGCCGGCGACCATCACGTTGATCAGCGACATGGGTGGCAAATCGCCGATGGCGCCGGTGAGGTAATAGCCGCTGACGAAGGCGGGAATGTCCTCGGCCTCCAGCGCGTTCTTCACCAGGTTCGCATCAATGATGTTTTCGGCGCGGTAGACGATTTTCACGAGCCCACGCTAACGCAGTTGGCGTATCGACGACAAGCGTCAGTGCATGATCGCGCGTGCCGCGTCGCTTAGTGCGAACACTTCGATTTCGTCGTCGCGGAAAACCGGCGTGCCGAAACGCGATTCGATTTTCGGCAGGCACACGCCGATGTCGGGCCATTGCGTCGGCGCCGATGCCGCGGTCGGCCACGCGTGCAGATGCACGACGAGGAAATCGCCGCCGTACGTTTCACCGCGCAGCAATCCGGACACGTGCACGAACTCGCGGAAGCGAATGCCGTTCTCGCTTTCGGGAATATTTCCGTACGTATATACGCCGCACTCGGGTGTGCTCATCGCGATCTTGATGTATTGCCGGTGCACGCGTTGATAAAGCTCATGCGGATCCGATGGCGTTTCGAGCGACCACGGCGTTTCGATCAGCGTGAGACTGCGCGGCGGCTGTTCGCCGAGCTTGCGGTAGAACGCCGAGATCGGTCCTTGTGGCAATCCGGTGCGATACGGGTTGTGCGCGGGATCGTAGTCGAACTGGAAATAGGCGTGACCCATGAACTGGTTCGGGTCGTAGAGATATTCCGGCATCGGCCCGGCGACGAACAATCCAGCGATCGAAATCGCGGCGGCCGACGTCTGCAACGGCGCACCGCGCAATGTGGACAAGACGAACGTGATACCTGCTGCGACAGCAAGCAACAGAAACGGAACGGCCGGTTGCAGATACCGCGCGAACGCGCCTTGATGCTGGATCCACGCCGGATGCATCGCGGCGATGGCGACGGCGCTCGCGGCGACGATGCAACCGAGATAGCCGGCGAACATCGCATCGCGGCGCGCGATCTGCCACGCACCTAAAACGAACGCGACGATCATCGCGGCCCAGACCAGCGGATGCGCGGTGCCGAAGCACAATAGCAACGTGCGATACAGGCTTTCGAGCGTGATCGAATCGGTGCCGGTTTTGCCGGTGATCGCCTGCCAGTCGCCGACGATCGGCGGCAGCAGCGCGACGGCGAGCAGCGCGACGGTCGCGATGCCGAGCACGAAAACAAATACGAGCAGCCGCAACGAGCGGCGCTTGATCGCATCGACGAGCGCGACGACGCCGAAAAACAAAAACGGCGACAGCGTGAACGGTAACGTCACCAGATGAAACCAGCCGGCCAGCGCGGCGCAAATGACGTAGAGCGTCGCCCAACGCGCGCGCCGCTCGCCGCGCATCGCTTCGTAAAACGCGATCACGGCGACGAACACGAGCAGCGTCGTGATCGCGTACGGCCGCGCGGTGCGACTGTGGTACGTCATCAACGGCGAGATCGCCATCAGCGCGGTCCAGACGGCGCGCGTCGGCATATCCGGATTGCGGCGCGGCAACCCCATCGAAACGATCATCAACCCGATGCCGCACAACAACGGCGGCAAATGCATTTCAAATTCGGTGAGCCCACCGTGCAGCGCGAAGAATTTGTACAGCAGCGTGAGCGGAATGCAATAGTCAGCGAGTCCGAAATGCGTGGCGATGTCGCGGTAGTCCGACGCGAGCAGTTTGTGGATCGCATGCCATTCGTCGTCGAGCAGGATCTGGATGCCGAGCTGATCGACACGCAGGAAAATTCCGATCGCGATCGCGACGATCGCGAATGCGGTCCACCACCGTTTTTCAGTCATGCGCCGCGATCGCGTCGTGCGGTTTCAGTCGCAGTGTTTCGTCGCGCGACAGAAATCCCGGTTTCGCGAGTTTCCATTTCCACAAACGAAAGAGAACGCTCGTCCACAGCACGCCGAATCCATAACGCACCGAGCGGCGAAAGCTGATCTGGCTCGCTTCCGGGAAATAGCGCGTCGGACACGACACTTCGCCGATCGGCGTATCGAACGCGACGGCTTGCACCAGCATTTGATTGTCGAAAATGAAGTCGTCGGAATTCGCAGCGAGCGGCAACGTTTCCAGCACGCGGCGCGAAAACGCGCGATAGCCGGTGTGGAATTCCGACAGCTTCGTTCCGATCAGCACGTTTTGCGCGAACGTCAGAAAACGGTTGAACACATATTTATAGACCGGCATGCCGCCCGACAGCGCGGTATTGCCGAGAATGCGCGAACCGAGCACGACGTCGTAAACGCCCGACGCGATCATCGCGGCCATCGCGGTGATCAGGCGCGGCTCGTATTGATAGTCCGGATGCAGCATGACGACGATATCGGCCTGATCGGCCAGCGCCAGCGAATAGCAGGTTTTCTGATTGCCGCCGTAGCCGCGATTGCGCGGATGCCGGTGCGCGCGGATGCCGAGTTTTTCAGCCACGGCCATCGTCGCATCGCTGCTCGCGTCGTCCACCAGCAGCACCGTATCGACGATCTCGTGCGGGATCGCGCGGTAGCAATCCTCGAGCGTCTTCTCGGCGTAATAGGCCGGCATGACGACGGCGATTTTTTTCTGATGCAGCATGGATTCCGCTTAGGTTTGGCGGGAGCGACCCCACATTATCCCGTGCCGGGCGGCCACGTCCAACCTGGCTGCGGGTTCGCTTTCGCCAGCCCGCCCGTTACACTTCCAGACCCTTCGAGTTTGCCAGAACCATGTCCGAGGAAACGCCGCGCCACAACCATTTCATCCGCCAGATCGTGACGGAGGACATGCAGACCGGAAAGCGCGATCGCGTAGTCACGCGGTTTCCGCCCGAGCCGAACGGCTATCTGCATCTGGGCCATGCGAAATCGATCTGTCTGAACTTCGGCATCGCGCGCGATTTCGGCGGCGTTTGCCATCTGCGTTTCGACGACACGAATCCGTCGAAGGAGGACGTCGAATACGTCGAGGCGATCAAGAACGACGTTCGCTGGCTCGGTTTCGAATGGGACGAACTTCGTCATGCGTCGGATTATTTCGGCGTGCTGTACGAATGCGCGCTCAAGCTGATTCGCGACGGGAAAGCGTTCGTGTGCGATCTCAGCGCCGAGCAGCAGCGCGAGTATCGCGGAACGTTGACCGAACCGGGCCGCAATTCGCCGTTTCGCGATCGAAGCGTCGATGAAAATCTCGATCTGTTCGCGCGCATGCGCGCGGGCGAATTTTCCGACGGCGCGAAAACGTTGCGCGCCAAAATCGACATGGCGAGCGGCAACATCAATCTGCGCGATCCGACGCTGTATCGCATCCGCAAAGTCACGCACCAGAACACCGGCGACGCGTGGCCGATCTATCCGATGTACGATTTCGCGCACGCGCTGTCCGATGCGATCGAAGGCATCACGCATTCGCTGTGCACGCTCGAATTCGAGGATCACCGGCCGCTGTACGACTGGTGTGTGCAGAACGTGGATCTCGCGCATCACCCGCAATTGATGACGTCGCTGACCATTCCCGGCACGCATCAGCCGGTGAGCGCGCCGCAGCAGATCGAATTCGCGCGCGGGAATCTCGATTTCACCGTGATGAGCAAGCGCAAGCTGATCGCGCTCGTGCAGGACAAACTCGTCGACGGCTGGGACGATCCGCGCATGCCGACGATTTCCGGCACGCGCCGCCGAGGATATCCAGCGGCGGCGATCCGGAATTTCTGGGATCGCGCAGGCGTGACGAAACAGAATTCGGTGATCGAGTACAGCGTGCTCGAAAACAACGTGCGCGAGGAACTCGATGCGAGTGCGCCGCGCCGACTCGGTGTCATCGATCCGCTGAAGCTCGTGATCACGAATCTGCCGGACGATCACGACGAACAGCTCACGTTCCCGAATCATCCGAAGAACGAAACGATGGGTACGCGTCACGTTCCGTTCTCGCGCGAGGTGTGGATCGAGCGCGAAGATTTCATGGAAGTGCCGCCGAAAGGTTTTCATCGTCTCGTAATTGGCGGTGAAGTTCGGTTGCGTGGCGTCGGCATCGTAAAATGTGAAAATGTGGAAAAAGATACGAACGCCGCCGTTACGAAAGTGCTGTGCACGCTCGATCCAACCACGCGTCACGGCATGCCCGGCGCGGATCGCAAAGTGAAAGGCACGATCCATTGGGTCAGCGCGAAGCACGCGGTCGAAGCCGACGTGCGTTTGTACGATCGCCTGTTCACCGTTCCCGATCCGGACGACGACACCGGTGGCAAGACATATCACGACTACGTCAATCCGGATTCGAAGAAGATCGTTCGCGCGTATCTGGAGCCGTCGCTGAAAGACGTCGACAACGGATCGAACTGGCAGTTCGAGCGACTCGGATTTTTCGTCGCCGACAGCAAAGACCATTCGCCGCAGCGACCGTTGTTCAACCGCACGGTCACGCTGCGCGATTCGTACGCCAAACCGCGCTGATGTTTTCGACACAAATCCAGTTGACGTTGCCGGACTGGATCGCCGATGCGGTCGATGCCGAGCGTGTTTATTCCGATGACGAAGCGCGCGTCGGACTCGCGATCGATCTCGCGCGCGAGAACGTCGAGCGCAAAACCGGCGGCCCGTTCGGTGCCGCGATTTTTTCCGAGGATGGCAAACTGATTTCAGTCGGCGTGAACCGCGTGATTCCGACGAATTGCTCGATCGCGCACGCGGAAATGATGGCGTACATGCTCGCGCAGACGCGTCTGCAGCGGAAACGTCTCAACGAAAACGGCGAAAAATTCGTGCTCGCCACCAGCGCGCAACCATGCTGCCAATGCTACGGCGCGACGGTGTGGGCCGGCGTCGATGAAGTGCTGATCGGCGCGCGCACCGAAGACACGGAAGAACTCACCGAATTCAACGAAGGTCCGCTGCCCGCCGACTGGATCGGCGAATTGAACAAACTCGGCATCGCCGTGCGCCGCGACATTTTGCGCGATCGCGCGCGCGAGGTTTTCAAGCTTTACGCGCAGCACGGCGGCGAGCGTTATTGATTCCGGCGTGAACGCGGTCCTCTGCTATTGCCGCGCCGGATTCGAGAACGAATGCGCGCTGGAACTCGACGCGGTTGCGGCGTCGCATTCGATCAAAGGTCAATCGCGGTTCGATGCGAACACGGCGTTCGTCGCGTTCGAGACATCGTCGGATGAACGCGCATTGCGCGATGCGTTCGTTTGGCGCGATCTGATTTTCGCGCGGCAATGCGTGATCGCTTTCGCTCATTTGCGCGACTTACCGCGCGCGGATCGTCTCACGCCGATTCTCGCTTCCATCGAATCGCGCGGCGAATTATTTAACGACGTCTGGACAGAAGCACCGGATTCCGACGAAGGCAAAGCGCTCGCGCCGCTGTGCAAAAGTTTCGGCAACGCGTTGATCGGCGCGTTGCGCCAGCGCGGACGCATCGACGCAAACGCGCCGCGTCGTTTGCACGTGTTTTTCCCAAAAGGCGACACGGTTTTTCTTGCGGCGAGCGACGATTCGACATCCGCGCCGTGGCCGCTCGGCATTCCGCGCCTGAAATTCCCGCGTGAGGCGCCGAGCCGTTCCACACTGAAACTCGAAGAAGCATTTCTCGTGCTGCTCTCGGCCGCCGAGCGCGAACGCTGGCTCAAACCGGGCATGAGCGCGGTCGACCTCGGTGCGTCGCCCGGCGGATGGACGTGGCAACTCGTGCATCGTTCGATTCGCACGACCGCCATCGACAACGGACCGATGGATCGCGCGCTGATGCAATCGGGCATCGTGACGCATCTGCGCGAGGACGGATTCCGCTATCGTCCGCGCAAGGCAGTGGACTGGCTGGTGTGTGACATGGTCGAACAGCCGAAACGCATCGCGGCGTTGATCGCCGGATGGCTGCGCGACGGCGCATGCCGCTACGCAATGTTCAATCTGAAATTGCCGATGAAGAAGCGTTACGACGAGACGCGCGCCTGCCTCGACATCGTGCGCGCCGCCGCGCTGGACGTCCGCGCGCGCCAGCTTTTTCACGATCGCGAAGAAATCACTGCCTTCGCCCGCGCGCGTTGAAACCGGTTTAACGCGGACAACGCGTTTACGCCGCGCCGCCGCTTGAATCGATCACGCCGATTCTGCAAAGTGCCTCACCCGCGACAAAGACGACGACACGGAATCGTCAACTTGAGCGGCTAGCATCGCGATCACTTTTTGGGTTGGATTTGAGGGAGCTATGAAAAATAAATTTACAAGTATACTTTTTGCGTTCGCCGCCGTTTTCGCAACGGCCGACGCGGGCGCGAACGTCGTCATCAGCCAGGTTTACGGCGGTGGCAACAATAGCGGAGCCACGTACCAGAACGATTTCATCGAGCTTTTCAACAACGGCGCCAGCGCGGTATCAATCAATGGTTGGTCCGTGCAGTACACGTCGGCCAGCGGTACGTCGTGGTCGAGCAACATAACCGACCTTCCGAACGTCAGCTTGATGCCCGGCCAGTATTTCCTTATCCAGGAATCCGGTGGAACCACGAACGGTGTGGCATTGCCGACGCCGGATCTTCCCAATGGCGCGATCAACCTGTCCGGCACGAACGGAAAAGTGGTGCTGGTGAACAGCACCACGGCGGCGACCGTCGCATGTCCAACCGATACAAGCGTGGTCGATTTCGTCGGCTACGGCAGTGCCAATTGCCCCACGCCGGCCGGCGTTCTCAGCAATAGCACGGCCGCGATCCGAAACGGCGGCGGCTGCGCCAACACGAATAACAACGCCAGCGATTTCACCGTCGCCACACCGACGCCGCGCAACACGTCGTCCACGGCTAACGTGTGCAACAGCAACGCGCCGACCAATCCGACAGGCGTCGGCAGCGCCACGCCGAATCAGGTGCAGGCCGGCGATCCGGTCACGTTGACGGTTGTCGTTACGCCGGGCTCGAATCCGACCAGCACGTTGCTGTACGTCGAAGCCAATCTCACGTCGATCGGCGGAGTCGATTCGGTCGAGTTGAACGACGACGGTCCGAACAACGACGGTACCGAAAATTTCTCGCTGCAGACCACCGTCGCGGCCGATGAAATGCCCGGACCGCGCAGCATTTCGCTGACCGTCGGCGATCTGCAGGAGCGCGAGACGAATCCGAGCATCGCGCTGACCGTGATCGGCCCACCGATCACCATCATGCAGATTCAAGGCACCAAGTCGGCGTCGGATTACGCCGGCCAGACGGTCAGCACGCAGAACAATATCGTGACGGCGCTGAAGTCGAACGGATTCTTCATGCAGGACCCGGTCGGCGACGGCCTCATCACGACGTCGGATGCGGTCTTCGTGTTTACCAATAGCGCGCCGGCCGTGATGGTGGGCGATTCGGTCAACGTTACGGGCATCGTTTCGGAGTTCGACGGCGCCACTGAAATCGGCGGATCGCTGACGAATCACACGTTGACCATCGGCGAGAATTCCCAAAACAACGCGTTGCCCGCGCCGGTCGATCTGGCTTCAGCGGCTTATCTTCCGACCGGCAATCCGCTGAGCGGCCCGTGCGGACTGCAAGCGGTGCCGACCGCAGTCGACGGCTATCAGGCCAACAATTTCTCGTGCGTCGACGGCATGCTCGTCACCATCAGCAACGCCACCGTCACCGGTGCGACGTTCGCGAGCGGTGCGGACGGCGTGACGAAGGGAACGCCGCAAGGTCTGTATGCGGTCGTGACCGGCGCGCCGCGTCCGTTCCGCGAAATCGGCGCGCAGTACCCTGGCCTGGGCGGCAGCATTCCGGTGTGGGACGGCGATCCGGAAATCGTCGAGATCTACTATCCGGGATTGTCCGTGTTCCCGCCGACGGGACACGGCCTGAGCGAGTACGTCTACAACGCGGGTACGACGTTCACCGTGACCGGTGTGATCCAGGCCTTCGCGTTCAGCGATTCGGTCTCGCCGTTCTATGAGATTTATCCGACCGACATGAGCGTAATCGACGCGGTGACGCCGGACGAATTGCTCAAACCGGTCGCCGACGCGCAGTCGAACACGTTGACTATCGGCACGCAAAACTTCCTGCACTTCTTCAACAACACCGCCGACGGTTCGGAAAACCACGGTCACTACACCGACAATTGCACCGGGGACGGCAAAAGCGATTCGTGTCCTTCGGCGCTGCAGTACATGCAGCGCACGTCGAAGTGGGCGCAGGTGATCTGCGACGAGTTGAAGTCGCCGGTCGTGCTCGATCTGGAAGAAGTCGAGAATCGCAGCACGCTCGCCGATCTCGCCGCGGAAGTGACGACCACCTGCCAGACCGTATATGTGCCGTATCTCATCCAGGGCAACGATCCGAGCGGCATCAACAACGGCTTGCTCGTGCGCAGCGATGTGAACGTCACGTCGGTTACGCAGCTTTATCTCAACACGCAAACGGCTAACTGCAGCGGACCGCCGAGCAATCCGGCGCCATGCCTGCTCAACGACCGACCGCCTGTGTTGATGCGTGCGTCGTGGAACGGTTACCAGTTCGCCGTGCTCGCGATCTACGACCGGTCGCTCAGCGGCGTTGGCCCGGGCGATACGTATGTGAGTAAGAAACGTGCCGAGGAAGCCGCGGAAGTCGCGAAGATCGTGCAGGCCTGGCAAAGCGGCTCGCCGCTCAACGGCGCTGGCGACGCGCGCCAGGATCCGAGCGGCGACATTTCCACCGGCAGTTTCGACATCATGGGCGAAGCGAGCGTGCCGCTCATCGTGGCCGGTGATTTCAACGCGTATCAGTTCACCGACGGCTACGTCGATGTTACCGGCATGATCGCCGGCACTGCGGTGCAGAACCAGAACTCGGTGTGGTTCAACGGCAATCAATACGACACCGATGTGGCGACGTATGTCCCGCCGACGCCCCCTCTGGTCGACACGGGCTTCGCCGCCAATCCGGATGATCGCTATTCGTTCCAGTTCGACGGCTACGTGCAGGAGATCGATCACATCCTGATCTCGCGCAGCGGCTTGAAGGATTTCATCGGCGTCTCGAACGCGCACGGCAACGCAGACGTTTCCGAAGCGAGTCCGGTGATTCTCGACGACACCACGCCCGCGCGCAGCGGCGATCACGATGGACAAGTCGTCCAGATCGCGATCGACCGCATCTTCGCGAACGGTTTCGAGGTGCAGCCGTAACGGGTATCCTTCACGCACTGGGGTCTAAACAAAGGGGCCGGGCAACCGGCCCCTTTTTCTTTGATGAAACGCTGGCGCTCTTTCGTTCCTCTCATCGTTCTGGTCGCGATCGGCATTGCGCTGCTGTCGACCGGACAGCTCAATCGATTCCGGCCGGAAACGCTCGCGGTCGAGCAAGCGAATTTGCAGGCGCAGATCGCCGCGAGTCCGTTTCTCGCGGGGTTGATCGATATCGGCGTGATCACGCTCGCGATTTCGACCGGCATCCCCGGCGTGATCGTGCTGATCCTCGCCGGCGGCATGCTGTTCGGCACGTTGTACGGAACGATGCTGGCGAGTGTTGGCGTCACGCTCGGGGCGTTCACGTTGTTTCTCGCCAGCCGGCATGCGTTCGGCGATCACAAGCACGGCGAGACCGCGCCAGGTTTGGTCGGACGTTTGCGCGGCGGCTATCTGGCGCATCCGGTCAGCTACACATTTTTTCTGCGGCTGGTTCCGTTTTTTCCGTTCGGCGGCGTGACGGTCGGGCTTGCATGGCTACGCTGTCCGATCTGGCTGTTCCTGACGGCGACGGCGTTCGGCGGTTCGGTGATGACCGGCATCGAAACCGCGCTCGGTGCAGGCTTGGCGAAGAACATCGGCGAAAACCATGCGGTGAGTCTGAGCCTGTTCGACGATCCGCACGTCTACGTGCCGTTGATCGGGATGGGGTTGCTCGCGTTGCTGCCGATCGCGATCGCGAAGTTGCGCGGCAAGAAAGCGCCCGTCGATCCGCTCAAGCCGTAGTTAATTCCGCGTTATATATCGGCCGAATGCTGGCGATTCGGCATCAAACCGTCGTTTGAGCGCCGCGCGGTCTATCGGCTATTCTGCCGCGTCTCGCATCTCACTGGAACGTCTTGAACAGCTCCGCATCCGTCCAAAAGAAATCGTTCTGGCGCGCGCTGCTGTTGGCTTTGGTGGTGGCCGGCCTGAATTTCGGCATGTGGCTGTATCTCAACAAGCCCGCCGAGCCGCTGCCGTGGACGGGAAAGATCGGCGGCCTCGCCTACGCGCCGTATCAGCGGTATCAAAGTCCGCTGAAGCAGATTTTTCCGTCGGTCGATGAAATAGATCGCGATCTGAAACAACTCTCGCAATATACCGACCGTATTCGCACGTATACGGCGCTCGAAAATCCGGTCGTGCCGGAATTAGCGCGCCGCTACGGATTGAAAGTGCTCGCGGGCGCGTACATCGACCATCGCGCGCAACGCAACGAAGACGAAATCCAGGCACTCGTCGACGAAGCGCGCCGTTACGACAACGTCGACCGGCTCGTGGTCGGCAACGAAACCTTGTATCGCAACGACATGGGTGTCGATCAGCTCATGTCGTACATCGATCGCGTCCGCGCGCAAACACACAAGCCCGTCTCGACCGCCGAGCCGTGGCATGTCTGGCTCAAGTATCCACAACTCGCGAAACACGTCGATTTCATCACGGTGCATCTGCTGCCGTATTGGGAAGGCTATCCACGTCGGGATGCGATCGGCCTGCAGGTGCTGATGCGCTACTACCAGTTGCAGAGCGCATTTCCGGGCAAGCACATCGTGATCGGCGAAGTGGGCTGGCCCTCGTCGGGCGACCGCGTCATGGGCGCCACGGCGAGCGTCGCCGACCAGGCTTTATTTATTCGGCAATGGCTGAATGTCGCTGCCGAGCGGCAGCTCGACTATTACATCGAAGAATCGTACGACCAGCCGTACAAGGAATCGTTCGAAGGCCGCGTCGGCGCGTATTGGGGTTTGTTCGGCGCGGATCGCGAACCGAAATTCGCGCTGGCAGAACCCGTCGAAGAAGATCCGAGCTGGCCGTGGAAAGCGGCGATCTCATGCCTTCTCGCCTTGCTGCCGATGTTCTGGTTCGCGCGGCATTTCATTCGCTTCAAACTGTTGGGCTTAGTATTTTTCTGCATACTGATCCAGTTGTCGGCGTCGATCCTCGTATGGTCGTCGACATTGCCCTACGCGTTCTATCTCGATCCATACGACTGGGCCATGCTGACCGTGCTCGCGCCGGCGCAGCTGGCGATCGTGATGATTTTGCTCATCAACGGATTCGAGTTCACCGAAGTCTTGTGGCGTCGCCGCTGGATGCGCGAATTCGGATTGCTGCAACCGAGTCCCGACGCTGCGCAGCCGTTCGTTTCGATCCATCTCGCGTGCTGCAACGAGCCGCCGGAAATGGTGATCCTCACGCTTGATTCGCTCGCCGCGCTCGACTACAAGAATTTCGAAGTCGTCGTCATCGACAACAACACCAAGCGCGACGAAGTGTGGCAACCCGTCGAGGAACACTGCAAAAAACTCGGCGAGCGATTCCGCTTCTTCCATCTGAATCCGTGGCCCGGTTTCAAAGCCGGCGCGCTGAATTTCGGATTGAAGGAAACCGATTCGCGCGCCGAGGTGATCGCCGTCGTCGATGCCGACTACGCCGTTCGCGCCGACTGGCTCAAAGCGCTCACCGGCTATTTCGCCGATCCGAAAGTCGCTGTCGTGCAATGTCCGCAGGCGCATCGCGATTGGGAACACAATGCGTTCCGTCGCATGACAAATTGGGAATACGACGGCTTCTTCCGCATCGGCATGCATCATCGCAACGAACGCAACGCGATCATCCAGCACGGCACGATGACGATGGTTCGCCGCGGCACACTCGAAGCGACCGGCTGCTGGAGCGAATGGACGATCTGCGAAGACGCCGAACTCGGGCTGCGTCTGATGCACGCGGGATACGATACGGTGTACGTCGACGAAATCATGGGCCGCGGCCTGACGCCGGCGGATTTCACCGCGTACAAATCGCAGCGCTATCGCTGGGCATTCGGCGCGATGCAGATTCTCAAGGCACGCTGGCGCTGGATGACGCGACGCGGCCCGCTCACGCGTGGCCAACGCTTCCATTTCCTGACCGGCTGGTTCTCGTGGTTCGCCGACGCATTGCACTTGGCATTCACGCTGCTCGCGTTGTTGTGGACCGCGGGCATGATCGGCCTGCCGGAATATTTCAACTTGCCGCTCGACCTTTTCATTTATCCGATCCTCGGTTTCTTCGTGTTCAAAGCCGTGTTCGGATTGTTGCTATATCGCGTGCGCGTTCCGTGTTCGTGGAAAGACACGATCACCGCGTCGATCGCCGCGATGGGTTTGAGTCATGCCATCGCGCGCGGCATCTATCTCGGCTTGATCAAACGCAAGAGCGAATTCATCCGCACCGCGAAAAGCCGGCGCTTGTCGAAACGCCCGAATCCGTTCGCCGCTGTGCAGGAAGAATTGCTGATGTTCATCGCCATCGGCATCGGCATCTTCGGCATGATGCAGGCGCTCGGCATCAACTACATCGAAGGCAAACTGTGGATCGCGATTTTGTGCGCGCAGGCGATTCCGTATTTTTCGGCGATCGTAAGCGCGATGATCGCGTGGCGCGCGGGCGAGAAAAGCGGCTAGCAGAAATGGCAGTTGGATCGCTTCGCTGACGGTGACAGAATGATTCCTCTGCGCTGAGGCCATCGATGAAATATCTACTGTTTGCAATATTCATTCTGTTCGCGCCGACGGCGATGGCCGGCACGAACGGGCTCGACACGAATTTCGGCAGCGGCGGCGCGCTGCTGATCGAGCCGACGCCGCAAAGCCATTTGTTCATGGATCGCATCATGTCGATCACGGTCTTGCCGGACGGAAAACTCCTTCTTGGCGGACGGACCACCGGTTCCGATCCCATGCATCCGCAAGCCACGCTACCCTCGATCGGACGCTTGAACGCCGACGGCTCCTGGGACACGGGCTTCGGCGATCATGGTTTGTTCGCACTTCCATATGGCACCGCGGCTGCGCAACACGGCGGCGAGATACATCACGTCGTGATCGACGGCGATGGCTCCCTCGTTGGCGTCGGCGGCGCGTTCACAACGGACGCGCCTCTTGGCATGAACACCTGCACGTTGATTGTCGGACTGGCGAGCAACGGCGAATTGCGATCCGATTTCGGCGGATCGGGCGCCGGAGCTTATTGTTTCGATTTCGCTCCCGAACCGCCGAATGGCGGAACCTTCAAGGGACATTTCGAAGACATCGCGATCAATCCCGACGACAGTTTTCTGATTACCACTGGATTGACCAACGAGAATCACGGTGCCGTTGCGCAATTCCTCGCGAACGGAACGCTCGATTCCGCGTTCGGTAGTGCGGGTGTCATCAGCGTGCCCTATCGCAGTTGGCGTTTCGCGCGCCAGTCGGACGGCGATACCCTGCTTGTCGGAGGGAATAACAAAATAAGCATCGAGCGCATCGATGCATCCGGCGCGCTTGATTCAAGTTATGGTGACGCGGGAATTCTTTCGTTCGACACGTACACAGACGGCACCCAAACCAACGTGTGGAGTGCACGACTAAACTCACGAGACCAGCTGCTCCTCTCCGATTCGGATTTAGACCCGGGTTCGTTCGCACTGTTCCAAATTGCGCGTATCGAAAACAACGGAACGTTGGATTCAAGCTTCAACAGTGCGGAACAACAGCCGGGAATTCCCGGTTTCGTTTCGCTTGCGATAACGGAAAATGACAGCGACGGAATCGCCGACGCGTTCCCACTCGCTGACGACCGAAGTTTCGTGGTCGGCAATGGTAGCGAGTCGTCGGGTTCATCCATTTCCGAATTCATCGTGGCCGGGCGACTGAACGACGACGCCAGCTTCGATGCCGGCTTTGGCGATGCCGACCATGCAGGCTGGGCGCAAATCGTTGTTGGTTCGAACACGATTGGCTCAAGCATGGGCGTCGCGACATTGGACGCCGTCGGCCGCGTGCTCGTTTCGACGAGTGTTTCCGATGACGCCAGCAACGCATGTGTTGCGCTGCTCCGCTTCATACCGGATCAACTTTTCAGTGGCGCCTTCGACGAGACAGCACCGCTGGCTTGTCCCAATTAAGCGGCACGTCTCCACATTCCACTAACGCGTGAACCGCTTCGTCCTGCTATAAACGTTCCATGGATAGGGACGCCCTAAACGCCCGCCGATTGCGCGGCCCGGTCAGGCTTTGGCCGATCGTGGCGGCACTTGGTTGGCAATCGGCTTTCGCCGCGCATCTCGAATTGCAAATCGACGGTGTCGAAGGTCCGCTGCGCGATGCTGCAGTCGCCGCAGCCGGCATGCAGGATTACGCGACGCGCGACATCACCGCCGCGCAAGCGCATCGCCTGTACGAACGCGCACCGAAACAGATCGCCGCCGCGCTCGAACCGTACGGTTACTACAACGCCACCGCCGACGGCGAATTCAAGGATGCGCCGACCGGCTACGTTGCCGTCATCCACGTGCATCTCGGCGAGCCGACGGTGGTTTCGGATTACGCGGTCGTCGTGCCCGATCCGGCGCGCGACGAAAAAAACGTGCGCAAAGCGCTCGCCACGTTCTATCCGAAAAAAGGCGATCGGCTCGATCACGCGTCGTACGAAAAAAGCAAAGCCGCTGTGCAGGCGTCGCTGCTCGCCAGCGGATATCTCGATGCAAAACTGACCACGAAAACCGTCGAGGTTTCGCGCGGCGAAAATCGCGCGGCGCTGCATCTGACGTGGGATGTCGGCCAGCGTTATCGCTACGGAAAAACGACGTTCGAGGGCAGCCAGTTCTATGACGAATTTCTCAACCGTTATGTGCCGTGGCACGAAGGCGATTTTTATTCGCAGGATGATCTGCTGAAACTACAGCAGCAACTGATCGATGCCGATTACTTCGCTGTCGTCGAAGTGCAGCCCGAAACGGACAAAGCGCACGACGGCATCGTGCCGATTCATGTCACGCTCGGACCGGCCAAGCGCAACGTATATACAGCCGGCATATTCATCGATACCGACATCGGTTTCGGCGTGCGCGGCGGATTGCAGCGACGCTGGCTCAACGCTCGCGGCCACAAGCTGAAAGTCGACGTGCAGGTCGCCCAAAGATTGAAGACGGCGTCCGTCGTCTATTCGATTCCGCTGCCGGGACCGAACAACCGAAGCTACAACTTCGGCGTCAACTATCTCAACGAGAACACCGACACGACCGTTTCGCACACCGAATCGCTCGTCGCGAACGAAACGCGGCAGTGGATGGGCTTCACGCGTACGCTCGGTTTGCATCTGCTCACCGGCACGTTCGACATTCTCGATCCGAACGGCAACATGGCGCTCGAAGAACATGGCAGCACGACGCTGCTGTATCCCGAACTCTCGCTCGAACGCAAGCGCGCCGACGATCCATTGTTCGTGCGCGACGGCTATTCGCTCACGCTCACCGCGCGCGGCGGACCGCAACTGATTTCCGCCACGGATTTCGCGCAAGTGCG
>DATBAU010000314.1:0-6354 GCA_036271355.1 Rudaea sp.
ATCGGCGATGCCGAAAGCTGTCGTCAGCAACGAGACGTTCAACTGGGGCGACGATCGCCCGCCGCGCGTGCCGTGGACCGACACCGTCATCTACGAAGCGCACGTGCGCGGATCGAGCATGCGTCGCAAAGGCGTGCGCAATTATCAGCGCGGCTGTTTCGCGGCTCTCGGCGATCCGAAATTCGTCGATCACATCCGCAAACTCGGCGTCACCGCGGTCGAGTTGTTGCCGATCCATTCGTTCCTGCAGGATCGCTTTCTCATCGAACGCGGACTGTCGAACTATTGGGGTTACAACACGCTCGGCTACTTCGCGCCGGAACCGCGTTACTTGTCGAGCGGAAGTCCAAACGAAATTCGCGCGCTTGTGCGCCGATTGCATCAAGCCGGCATCGAAGTGATTCTCGACGTGGTCTACAACCACACGTGCGAAGGCAACGAACTCGGTCCGACGTTATCGTTCCGCGGTTTCGACAACGCCGCGTATTACCGATTGATGCCGGATAAGCCGCGCTATCACATCAACGACACCGGTACCGGCAACACGGTCAACATGGACAACGGCAAAGTCGTGCAGCTCGTGCTCGATTCGCTGCGGCATTGGGTGCAGTCGTATCACGTCGACGGATTCCGTTTCGATTTAGGGAGCACGCTCGGCCGCGAACCGGATGGATTCGCGCAAGGCAGCGGATTCTTCGATGCGTTGTTGCAGGATCCCGTATTGTCGAACGTGAAGCTGATCGCCGAACCGTGGGATATTGGCCCCGGCGGTTATCAGCTCGGCAATTTTCCGCCGGGATTTTCCGAATGGAACGATCGCTTCCGCGACGGCGTGCGCCGTTTCTGGCGCGGCGATCCGAATCAGGTCGGCGATCTCGCCGGTCGTCTGTCAGGATCGGCGGACATCTTCAATCATCAGCATCGCCGGCCGATCGCGTCGATTAATTACGTCGCCTCGCATGACGGATTCACGCTGGAAGACATCGTTTCCTACGAACAACGTCATAACGAAGCGAACGGCGAAAACAACAACGACGGCCACGGCGAAAACTACAGCAACAACTGGGGCGCCGAAGGCGCGACCGACGACGCGAACATCCTCGCGCTCCGCGCACGCGTGAAGCGCGCGATGCTCACCACACTGTTCTGTTCGCAAGGCACGCCGATGCTGCTCGCTGGCGACGAATTCGGTCAGACGCAGGAAGGCAACAACAACGCCTATTGCCAGGACAACGAAACGACGTGGCTCGACTGGAGCCTGATCGACAACGCGCCGAATCGCGAATTGCTCGCGTTCGTGCAGAAGCTCACGCGCGTTCGAAAACAGCATCCGGTCTTGCGATCGCGCAACTTTCTCGAAGGCGACCGCGAGATCGCGCCGGGTTTGACCGAGATCGCGTGGTTCGACATCAAAGGCGAACCGATGGCGGAAGAATCGTGGAACGACGAAGGCAACAAGACGCTCGCCGTGCGCCGCGCCGCACATCAGGGCGATGACGTCGAGGTGTTGTTGTTCCTGTTGAACGCGAACGCAGACGATGTCGAGTTCGTGTTGCCGAAGCCCGACTACGCGTGGAAGACGGTGATCGACAGCGCCGATCCGAACGCGGACGAACGGAAGATCGACGGCGATCTCGTGAAAGTCGGCGGGCGCGCCGCGATGTTGCTCGCTGCGAACTTCACCGTGGAGGCGGCGGCGGCGTGAGCACGTTTGCATTCGATTTCGGGTTCGGTGCGCAACTCCAAAGCGACGGCACACGCTTTCGTTTGTGGGCACCGGATTGCACCTCGCTCACGCTCGAACTCGGCGACGGCCGCTCGATGCCGATGCATGCGCTGGAGGACGGCTGGTTCGAACTGCTCGTCGACGCGCCGGCCGGCACGCAATATCGGTATCGATTGCATCGGCCCGATGGCGACACCGTTCCCGATGTCGGCTCGCGCGCGCAATTCGGCGGTGTGCACGGATGGAGCGTCGTCGTCGATCCGCGCGAATACGCATGGAAAACCGGCGACTGGAAAGGTCGACCGTGGCACGAAGCGATCATCGAGGAAGTTCACGTCGGCGTGCTCGACGGTTACGACGGCGTGCGCAAAAAACTTCCCTACTTCGCCGCCACCGGAATCACCGCGATCGAACTCATGCCGATCGCCGAATTTCCCGGCACACGAAACTGGGGCTACGACGGCGTGCTGCCGTTCGCGCCGGATGCCGTGTACGGACCGCCGAATGCGCTCAAGCGCTTGATCGACGAAGCGCACGCGCTCGGCTTGATGGTGTTCCTCGATGTCGTCTACAACCATTTCGGTCCCGACGGAAATTATCTCGGTAAATACGCGTCTGGATTTTTTCGCAAGGACACGCCCACGCCGTGGGGTGATGCCATCGACGTAAAGAACAAAGCCGTCAGCCAGTTCTTCATCGCCAACGCGCTGTACTGGCTCAACGAGTATCGCTTCGACGGACTGCGTCTCGACGCCGCGCACGCGATCATCGATCAATCGTGGTTGCTGGATTTCGCGATGCGCGTTCGCACCGGCACCGACGGACGTCACGCGCATCTCGTGCTCGAACACGACGGCAACGCCGTGAACCTTCTGACGCACGGTTTCGATGCGCAGTGGGACGACGATTTCCATCACGTCATGCATGTGCTGCTCACCGGCGAACGCGGCGGCTATTACTCCGAATACGCGGATTCCGCCATCGAGATGCTCGCCCGCGCATGGCGCGATGGTTTCGTGTGGCAAGGCGAAGCATCGCCGTATCGCGACGGCGCGGCGCGCGGCGAGCCCTCGTCGCATCTGCCGCCGACGTCATTCGTCGTGTTCCTGCAAAATCACGATCAAATCGGAAACCGCGCATTCGGCGAACGGCTGACGTCGTTGATCTCGCCGGAACGCAACCACGCGGCACTCGCATTCCTCCTCCTTTCCCCGTTCGTGCCGATGCTGTTCATGGGCGAGGAATACGGCGAGAAAATTCCCTTTTTATACTTCACGGCGTATGAAGGCGGACTCGCCACCGCCGTCCGCGATGGGCGGCGCAAAGAGTTTGCAAAATTTCCCGAATTCAACGATGCATCGCGACGGGCGCGCATTCCTGACCCCAACGACTCCGCAACATTCGCTGCGTCGCGTCCCACGTTTCCGTCCACGACAGCCGTGCGCGAACACGTACAAAAACTTATCGCGCTGCGCGCGCGCGAAATCGTGCCGTGGCTCGACAAGAAATCCGAGCGCCACGCCGATGTGCTCGGCAGCCGCGCTTTGTACGCGCAATGGCGTCGGGAAGATGGCCGCGCGGTGCACATGTGCGCGAACTTCGGCGGTGACGCCGTCGCCGCGCCGACGTTAGGCGGTTCGTTGCTTTACACGACGTCCGATGTCGCCGCGAGCGCGATTGCCGAAGGGCGCATCGAGCCGGCGAGTGTCGTCGCCTGGATCGGCTGAGATGCGCGATCGCGATCTCGAACGCATCGCCGAAAGCGCCGGTTTGCTCACGCAATGGCGAGATGCGTTCGGCGCACCGCAACGGGTTGCGCCCGACACGTTGCGCGCATTGCTTGCGACGATGCGCGCGGATGACGGCGAAAAAACATCGCTGCCAACGCTCATCGTGACCGACGCGGCTACGCCGTCGATTCCGCATGTATCGCGCGCCGCACGAACGCGCGTGCGCATCGATCTCGAACAAGGCGACAGCGTGGATTGTTCGTTGCGCCGACGTGGCGACCGTTTATTGCTAGACAAGCCGTTGCCGCCCGGTTATCACACACTTCAGTTTGGCAAAACGCAGATCGTTATCGCAGCGGCACCTGCGCGATGTTTTTCTGTCAGCGACGCATTCGGCCGCGACGAAAAATGCTGGGGAATCGCCGCGCAAGTGTATGCGCTCCGACGCGATGGAGATTTGGGTTTCGGCGATTTCACCGCACTCGCGGATTTCGGCGCAGCGTCAGCGCGACATGGCGCGGCGGCTGTCGCACTTAGCCCACTGCACGCCATGTTTTACGCAGACGCAAGACGCTTCAGTCCGTACAGTCCGTCGAACCGCGCGTTTCTGAATGTGCTGCACGCCGATCCGCAAAAACTCGTCAACGACGCGCGAAGTCAGAAATCAGTTCGCACTTCACTCGTCGACTGGACGGCGGCAGCCGACAAACATCATGCATTGAGCGAAGCCGCATTCGCGCGCTTCGTCGCCGGTGAACTTCCGGGCGCAGGCGACTTCGCCGAATTCCGCCGCAGCGGCGGCGACGCACTCGCACATCACGCGCTATTCGAAGCACTCGACGAACACGGCGGGCGTAAACCCGCTGTCGATTCAGCATCGACGCGACGTTTCCGCGACACCCACACCGAACGCGTTGCGTTCCACACATTCCTGCAATGGCGAGCCGCACGCGATCTCGACGAGGCGAACGCCGCCGCGAAAAACATGCCGATCGGATTCGTCGCCGATCTCGCCGTCGGCGTCGATCCCAACGGCAGCGAATGCTGGACGCAACCGCACGCGATGCTGATCGGCGCAACGATCGGTGCGCCGCCAGACGCGCTCAACGCGGTGGGACAAAGCTGGGGTCTGACGACATTTTCACCGACCGCCTTGCGACGCGACGGCTTCGCCACGTTTCTCGCGATTCTCCGCGCGTCGATGCGCCGCGCCGGTGGCGTGCGACTCGATCACGTGATGTCGCTGATGCGCCTGTGGCTCGTGCCCGACGGCGCGCGGCCGATCGAAGGTGCGTATCTACGTTATCCGTTCGACGATCTCGTGCGGCTCGTCGCGCTCGAATCGTGGCGGCATCGCTGCATCGTCATCGGCGAAGACCTCGGCACGGTTCCAGAAGATTGCCGCACGCGGTTGGAAAAAGCCGGCATTCTCGGACTCGACGTGCTGCCTTTCATGCACGACGGAGAAAAATTCATTCCGCCGAAACGCTGGCGCACGAATGCAATTGCGATGACGTCGACGCATGATGTCGCGCCCGTCGCCGCTTGGTGGGCCGGTCGCGACCTGGATTGGCGCCGTCGTCTGCACTTGTTTGGGGAACAGAACGAAGCCGACGAACGCGCCGGGCGTGCGCGATCTAAAGTCAAACTTGCAAATGCGTTCTCGCGCAACGGCAGTCGCGTTTCAACGCGAGCATCGGGCGAACGCATCGTCGATGCGGCAATCGATTACGTCGCCGCATCCGCATCGCCGCTCGCGATCGTTCCGATCGAAGATCTGCTCGGTGCCGCGGAAGCGCCGAATTTGCCGGGCACGATCGAGGAGCATCCGAATTGGCGTCGACGTTACACAGTGTCAGCATCGAAAATGCTCGACGCGCCGCGCGTCGCGCGACGGTTGGGTCGTCTCGCGCGGCGAGGGAAACGCACGTGACGCCACGCGCTACCGTTCGCCTTCAACTCACGCGCGATTTCACGTTCGACCATGCGCGCGAACGCGTCGACTATTTCGCAGCGCTTGGCATCAGCCATTTTTATCTGTCGCCGATTTTCCGCGCGCGCGACGGTTCGACGCACGGTTACGACACCGTCGATTTCTCGACAGTCAGCGACGTGCTCGGCGGTATCGATGGCCTGCGCCGTTTGGTCGCCGCGCTTCGTGGGCGCGGCATGGGCGCGATTCTCGACATCGTGCCGAATCACATGGGCGTCGCCGGAAAAAATAACGCGTGGTGGAACGACGTCCTCTCGAACGGCCGCAACAGCGAATATGCGCGGCACTTCGATATCGACTGGATGCCGGAGCAACGATCACTGCAAGGCAAAGTGCTTCTGCCCTACCTCGATCGTCCGCTCGCCGATGCGCTCGATGCGGGGTTGCTGAACGTCGTGCGTGAGAACGGCGCGTTCAAAATCGCGCACTACGATTCGCGCTGGCCGTTGAGCGGCGAATCGATTTCCGAATCGACGGATGCGAATGAAATCGCGGCGATCCTGGAACGCCAATATTACCTGCTCGACGATTGGCGCGTTGCGCCCGAACGCATCAACTGGCGGCGCTTCTTCGACATCAGCGAACTCGCCGCGATGCGCATCGAGGACGATCGCGTGTTCCAGGATGTGCATCGCGCGGTGTTCGCGTTGTACGAGGAAGGTTCGATCGATGGGGTACGCGTCGATCACGTCGATGGCTTGTCGTATCCGATCCAGTATTGCCACAAGTTACGCGACGAGCTCGAATCGCGCCGCGCGAATCGCCCGGCGGAATTGCGCGATGCGCCGCCGTACATCGTCGTCGAAAAGATTTTCGCGTCGCACGAACCGCAGCGCGACTGGGGCGTCGCCGGCACGACCGGTTACGACTTCATGGATCAGGTTTCGGCGCTTCTGCACAATCCG
>DATBAU010000315.1:0-8165 GCA_036271355.1 Rudaea sp.
CGTCCGGAGGATCTCGCGATGCTGGCCGAACGTTTCCTGCTGCGTTACGCGGCGAACTATCGTCGTCCCGCGCGCGGATTCACCAAAGCCGCGCTCGATTCGATCCAGTCGTATCCGTGGCCGGGCAACATCCGCGAATTGCAGAACGTGATCGAGCGCGCGGTGATCCTGTGTTCCGCCGAGCAAATCGACGTCGATCTGTTGTCGATATCGGAAAGCGCTGAACGCCGTTCGCGCCCGCGCATCGGCGACGCGCTGAGCCTCGAAGAACTCGAACGCTCGCACATCCGCGGCGTGATGGCGAATTCCTCCTCGCTCGATCATGCCGCGAAGATTCTCGGCATCGACGTTTCGACGCTGTATCGCAAGCGCAAGCAATACGGCCTGTAACAACGCGGCAAACCGCCGATGACACTGCGCTCGCGCCTGCTTTTCAGTCACAGCGTGGTGATCGCGCTCGCGATGATCGCGTTCGTCGCGGCGCTGTATTCGATCGACAACCTGCACGGGCGGGTCGAACGCATCGCGCAGGGCCGGCAGGGAATCATCGATTCGACCGAGCGCATCCGCGACGAATTCTCCAACGTCATGCGCTCGGTGATCGAAGAAGGCGTCAGCGAAACGCGCGATCGCTCGCGATCGGTCGCCGCCGTCAACGGACTGCGAGGAGCGATCGAAGCTTCGCGGAAGTATTTCCAAGCGCCCGAGGAAAAAAGCGCGTTCGACGCGCTGCAAGCCAATTTCCAAGCGTTCGCCGATGCCGTCGAAGGATGGAGCGCGCGCACGATCGAGCCCGCCGACAGCGCGCAACGCATCGCGGAAGCCTACTCGCGTCTCCGCATCGCAGCGGTGCAACTGCGCGATCTGAAAATCGAACAGGTCAATCTCGCCGCTACCCAGGCGCGTGATTTCACGCAGATGATGATGTTCCTGCTAGCGGCGCTCGCGCTGGCGCTGTTGTGCGTCGGCATTTTCACGACGCTGCGTCTCGTGCGCGTGGTGTGTTTCCAGGTCGACTCGCTGACCGACGTCGTCGACAAGATGAGTCACGGCGAATACGACGTCTCTTGCGGTGACGCGAGCGTGGTCGAGTTCAATCTGCTCGGCCGACATCTCGAAAACATGGGCCGGCAGCTGAGCGCCCTGCGCGACACCAACGTCGAACGCGTGATAGCCGAACAGCGTCGGACCAGCGCCGTGCTCGACAGCATCGACGACGGACTCGTCATCTTTTCCGATCAGGCCGTCATCGAGCGCATCAACGCCGTCGCCGAACGCCAGCTTGGCGTCGAACCCGGCACTGCCGTCGGCAAGCGTTTCGAGCAGATCGGCGACGAAACCATCGCGCGGCATATCAGCCAAGTGCTGGCCAGCGGCGAGTTGATCGACGTCGGACGTCCGGAGCTGCGCATCGAGCACGACAACGAGGTGCGCATCGTCGCCTTTTCGCTGCATCGTTTCGTGGAAAGCCAAAGCGATCGTATCGGCGTCGTCATGGTATTGCGCGACGTCACCGTGCAGCACGCGTTCGACAAGATGCGCAGCGAATTCGTGCTACGCGCATCGCACGAGTTGCGCACGCCCATCGCGAGCATCCGCATGGGTCTGAGCCTGCTCGGCGAAAAGATGGATTTCGCCGAAGGTTCGCGCGAACGCGAGCTGTATCAGACCGTGCAGCAGGAGGTCACGCGCATGATCGGCTTGCTCACCGATCTGCTCGATCTGTCGCGCATGCGCGTCGGCCAGCAGAAGTTCGAGCTGGCGCCGACCAACATCGCCGAAATGCTCGTCGATGCAGGACATCGCTTCGAACTGCAAGCCGCTGCATCGAAACTGACGCTCTCCGTGCACGTGCAAGAAGGATTGCCGCACGTGCCGCTCAGCCGCAGCACGTTCGACCGCGTGTTCGACAACCTGATCGGCAATGCGATGCGTCACACGGCGCCGGGCGGATCGATCGGACTGAGCGCCGAGCTCACGAGAAACACGTTGCTCATCCGCGTCGCCGACACCGGCGAAGGCATTCCGCTCGCGCAACAGGCGTTGATCTTCCAGCCGTTCGTCCAGATCGGCGCCAAACGCGGTGGTGCCGGACTCGGACTGGCGATCTGCAAGGAAATCGTGCAGCTGCACGGCGGCACGATCAGCATTTATTCGCAGCCGCGACGCGGAACGACGTTCACCATCTCGCTTCCCGTTTGAAATAAAAAACCGGCGCCTTTCGAGCGCCGGTTTCGTTCCGCCGTTACGTTTCGATCAACGCGCCATCACGGAACGTTAATCGCGAATCGCATCAATCGCGCGACGAAAGCGCCGCCGAATCGACGCTGTGCACGCCCTTCACCGCCTTTGCGACGGCAACCGACTTCTGCACCTGCGCCTTGCTCGCAACAACGCCCGACAACGTGACGATGCCGTTCTTCGTGGTGACGCTAATGTCGTTCGACGAGATGCCCTTCGTCGTGGCGAGTTCAGCCTTCACCTTCGTCGTGATCCACGTGTCGGTGCCGGGCTGCGACGATTTGTCGGGCGATGTCGACATCGTGTCGGCCGCGAATGTCATGCCGGCCGAACCCAACGCTAGCGCCGTACCCAACGTAATCTTAAGAAATGTATTCATAACTTGCTCCTTGTCGTGAGAATCAGAACGCGCGCTCTGCGCAGACTGCGGCAAGGTATGTTCAAACGCCGTGCCATCGCCGTCCCGCGCATTCTGCGTTTGCGCGATTCTCGGCATGTGCACTTTGCAACAAGAAGTTTCATGCCGTCGGCTTCTTGCACGACGCGACGAGGCCACGTCCTTTTTTAGTATACAAATATACATCGGAGATTGTTTCCGCGTATTGCGCACTGCAAAACGTTTTATTCGCTAGCTTGCAAGATGCACCTTCCCAAGGCGCGGAAACGGCTCTCGGACACATGCCGGCGTGGCACACATCTTGGACTTCGACTTCCGCACGAAATTTTTCCATTCCACGCAAGGAGTAGTACGATGTCCAACGACACCAGCACACTGAACCATCTGATCGAAGTTCTGAACGACGGCAAGAAGTTTTACGAAGAGGCGGCAACACAGGTGCAACGCCCCGACCTGAAGACCCTGTTCGCGCAAATGGCGAAGACGAAGTCCGCCATCGCCGCCGATTTGCGTACCGCCGTGGTCGCGAAGGATCCCGAGAAAGCGCCGGATATGGACGACGGTTCGTTCGTCGGATCGATCCGCAAGGCGTATTCGGAAATCCGCACCAAACTGAGCACCGATAAGAACTACGCGTACATCGCCGAACTCGAAGCGTTCGAGGACCGCATACTCGCTGCGTTCCGCGACGCGGCGGAAAAGTCCGACGACATCGGCGTCCGCACTATCGCGCAGCGTTATCTGCCGCAGGTGTTGCGTGATCACGCGCAGATGCGCGACATGAAGCATGCTCGGGCGGCGTAAAACGCACAACAACGAAGAAGGCGCGCGGCAGCCACCGCGCGCCTTCGACGTTCCCGCCTCGGAATCCAGTCATTCGCACGCGCCTTCGCGCGCCCGCATCCAGACACTTCTGGATGTCGCCGACATCCGCATCAACGGCACACGTCCCACCGACCTTCGCGTCAACGACGAACGCCTCTTCCCCCGCGTCGTTACGCACGGCTCGCTCGGTTTCGGCGAAGCGTATATGGATGGCTGGTGGGACACCGACGATCTCGACGGACTTTTCTTCCGCCTGCTCATGGCGCACATCGACGAACGCGTCGGCGGCATCGATGACGCCGCGCTTTTCCTGCGCGCGAAATTTCTGAACATGCAGCGCGGCCGTCGCGCCTACCGCGTCGGACAGATGCACTACGACCTCGGCAACGATCTATTTCGCGCGATGCTCGGAAAACGTCTGGTCTACAGTTGCGGCTATTGGCACAACGCAAAAACACTGGACGATGCGCAGGAAGCCAAGCTCGACCTCATCTGCCTCAAACTCGGTTTGCAACCCGGCATGCGCGTGCTCGACATCGGCTGCGGTTGGGGCGAGGCACTCAAGTTCGCCGCCGAACGGTACGGCGTGAGCGGTGTCGGCGTCACGATTTCGCAGGAACAGGCGCTTTACGCCGCGAATCTGTGCAGCGGATTGCCGATCGAGATCCGCGTGCAGGACTATCGTGAGCTCGACGAAAAATTCGACCGCATTTTTTCCATCGGCATGTTCGAGCACGTCGGCGTGAAAAACTACCGGATCTATTTCGAAGTGAATCGCCGCTGCCTGCGCGACGACGGTATCGCGCTGCTGCATTGCATCGGCAACAACAAGACGACGAACCACACCGATCCGTGGATTGCGAAATACATCTTCCCGAATTCGATGTTGCCGTCCGCGACGCAAGTCGCGAGCGCTCGCGAAGGGCTGTTCGTGATCGAAGACTGGCACAACTTCGGCGCCGATTACGATCCGACGCTGATGGCATGGCGCAAGAATTTCGAGAACGCCTGGACCACGCTCAAGAAGAAATACGGCGAACGTTTCTATCGCATGTGGCGTTTTTATCTGTCCGCATCCGCCGCCACGTTTCGTTCGCGGCGTGATCAGTTGTGGCAGCTCGTGCTCAGTCCCAACGGCGTGCCCGGCGGCTATCGCGCGCCGCGCTGATTAACCATTCGACATTCGCCTGTCTCTACATTCGCGCCGACGCGCGTAGAATCGCGCGCACTTTCCGAGCGAACGCCGTGAGCACAACAAACGACCGCACGCGACACGGCGATCACGCATCGCTCATACTGACCACCAGCTTCGTCGTTCTGTGGTGCACGGGTTATCCGGCCGGCAAGATCTGTCTCGATCACGCCTCGCCGTTCACACTGCTCGTGTTCCGCTTCGGCATCGCGACCGCGCTGTACGTCGCGATGTACTTCGCGGCCGTGCGGGAAAGCTGGCCCTCGTGGCACGAATCGCGGCACAGTCTTGTTACCGGTTTTTTCTCGCTCGCGTTGCAATTCGCCGGCGTTTATCTCGGCATCGCCCTTGGCGCGAGCGCTGGGCTCGCGGCACTCATCATCGGCACGATGCCGATCGTGACCGCGCTGTTCGGCCGCTTCGTCGGCGAGCCGGTCGGCCTCGTTCAATGGCTTGGAATTGCGCTCGGATTTGTCGGCGTGGGCCTCGTCGTCGGCGACAAACTAAGCGGCAACGAAGTCCATGTCGGCGCCTACATCGCTTTGTTGGTGGGACTGGTCGGCGTCAGTGCCGGCACGCTGTATCAGAAAAAATTCGGATCGACCATCGACCTGCGCGCCGGCCTCGCCTTGCAGCATTTGTGCGCTACGGTCCTCCTTTTGCCGTTCGCGTTTTACGAAGGATTCCGCTTCGACGGCTCACCTGCATTTTACGAAAGCCTCGGCTGGCTGATCGTCATCAATTCACTTGGCGGCATGGCGCTGCTGTTCCTGCTCATCCGTCGCGGCGCGGCGACGCGCGTGGCCGCGTTGTTTTTCCTGATGCCACCCGTGACCGCGGTGATGAATTACTTCGTGCTCGGCGAACAATTCACGCCACTGAAAATCGCCGGCTTCGCCATCGCGGCCATCGGCGTCTACATCGGAACGCGCAAACCCGCTCACGCTTAGCCGTTGGACTTGTACGACGCGTAACGATCCCGAAAATTCGTCGGCCTCTCGCGAAACACGACGCTGATCCGCGGTCCGACAATTTCCTTCGTTTTCGGCACGCCATGATCGAGATGAAGTTGTGTGTCGTAACTCATCACAAGCAGACTGCCGGGTTCGAGATCCACATCGAACTTGCGCTTCGGCGTCGCCTTCGTGCGCAGCGTGAGTCTTCGCGTGGCGCCGAGCGACAACAACGCGATCGGCGCACCTTCGATCAGCGTATGCAGCTTGTCGTTGTGCGGCGCGACGCTGTCCTGTCCATTTCTATACAAATTCAATCCCGCGCTGTTGAAACGGTGTCCGCTGAGATTCTCGACGACCGATCGCGCGGCGAAAATGGGTTCGGGAACGCTCAAGCCGTCCAGATCGAACATCGCGGTGAGCCGAGGAACATCGACTTCGCGATCGTACATTTGCCGGCGGTGCGATTCCCAAGGAACGGTCGCGTGCAGAATCTCGAACGCGCGCGAAGCCGCGTCTTCCGAAAGACAGTCCGGAAAATAGCGGACGGTGCCGAGCTCGTTGTCGACAAGGGTTTGGGGTTCGTTGAAAAGCATGCCGCTGGGCGCGAGCTGCGCGAAAAAAGTGACAGATGAAATGAGACGCTACATTAGTCTCAAATATTGAGTTTCAGCGAGAAAACTCAAGCACGCACGACATTCGCGACGAGCCACTGAGCGTAGTCGCGTTCTCCAATTTCGCCCGCTGCCAGTTCGAGCGTCTTCAATGTCGCCTCGACTTCGGAAGCCGTGAAACGAAGACCGTTGCGCTCGATAAAACCCGCACCCATCATGAACCCAGTGCGCTTGTTTCCGTCGAAGAACGGATGATTCTTGACGATGCCGAAGACGTAAGCCGCAGCCAGGTCCGTCAACGTAGGCTTGCCGTACGAAAAAAGCTGTTGCGGACGCGCGAGTGCTGAATCGAGCAGATTGTCGTCGCGCACGCCGACGATGCCGCCATAATCGGACAACATCATATCGTGCAGCGCGAGGGATTCCTCGCGCGTCAGCCAATAGGGCTTTTTCACTACTTGGCCAGTTCGCGCAGCGTGTTCCGGTAACGGCGATTGAGGGATTCGAAAATCGCCATCGTCTTGCTGAATTCCGGATTGCTTGCGGTGATGCGTACGCCGTCCTGCGAGTCGGTCAAGGTGACCGTGTCGCCCTCCACGACGTTCAACTGGGACAGCACTTCCTTCGGAAGTACCACGCCGACCGAGTTGCCGATCTTTCGTAATTTGAGGCTAAGAAGCATGAGCGGATAGTAGCAACAATAGTTATAACGCGCAAATTTTCTATTTCGTGACATTCGCCGACGCCAGCGCGTCGCCGGTCATCGGCTTGGATTTAGACAACCATGCAATAGCCAGCGCGCCGCTGAGCAGACACAAATGAAACGTCATCAACCGCCACAAGATCAGCGCGGTCGCGATCGCCGACGCCGGCACCATCGCGATGAGCGCGGCGCTCAATCCCAACTCCGCACCGCCACCGCCCGACGGAACGCCGGTCCATAGCGCCGCATGCAGGATCAGCGATTGCGACAGCAACGTCAGCGCGAACGGAACGGTGTGTCCGAGCAACGCCAGCGCTGCCCACAGCACGCCGTAACGCGCGAGCCATTGAATGGCCGTGGTACCGATCAGCGTGGCGGTGACCATCGGCGGACCGGAAAAAAGATAGCGCGAGTCAGCGCCGACGTTGTCGAGGAACGCGAGCAGACGCGTCTGCTTGTCGCGCAGGCTCGGCCAACGGCGAGAGAAAATGTTGTCGCCGCACAGCCAGCGAACGAAGCGGCGGTGCATGAGCATGATGACGAGCGCGAACACGATCAGCACCGCGCTGGCGATGAACGCCGACAGCGAGAGCGCGCGCGGTACGTTCGTCCACAGCAACGTCAACGCCGCGAGCGGCAGCGCGAGCGCGAAGAAGATGAGATCGAGAAGCTGATCGATGAAGGTGACGGTCGTCGCGGCGCTCATCGAAATGCCGGCGCGCCGCGCGCAGTAAACTCCCGCCGCATAACCGCCGAGACCACCTGGTGTGCTGACAAAGGCGAAGTCGATCGCGAGTGACATCGCGAACGACCGCGCGAACGACACGCTCGCGCCGAGCCGGCTCAGCAGCAGATGCAGCTTGATCGCGCGCACGAGCCAGCACACCGCCATCACGGCGAACAGCATCAGGTAGGTTTGCGCGGGCAGATCGCGGATGTCGAGCAACGATTGCCGCCCGCCGATCAGCAGCGGCACCGCGAGCGAGACGATCATCGCGACAGCGATCAGCACGCCGACGCGATGCGACTTCAACAGACTCTTCGCGATCATCCCATTGCGCTACTTTTCGATGTCGGTCGCCACGCGTGCGGGCGCATAACGCGTTCCAAGCACGATATCCCACAACGGCGATGTGACACCGAAATTACATTCGGGATGATGATGATGAATGTGATGGTTCGCCGCCCATTTCACGGCGGCGCGGCTGCGGAAACGGATCGCGTGGATGATCGTGTGCGC
>DATBAU010000316.1:0-12894 GCA_036271355.1 Rudaea sp.
GCTATTTTTAACGACTTCGGCGCTGCCAGATTCCCGGCATCGCGTTGCGGTTCGATGACCGACGGGCGAGTCCCAAACTTTAATGCGCATCACCATCGAATTGGAACAGGAAGATCTGCAGCGTTTCTTGGCCGCGTTCGAAAAGCGGCTGTTGCGCGAGGTCGACGAGTGTGACGTCATCGACGCGGCCAAACACGCGCTCAACACCCTGCCGATCGGCAGCGCGCCGGCGTATGTGCGCAAGCAGATCGGCTGCGTCCAGCGTTTCATCCTGATGCTCGAAGACGACGATTGGGCGTTGCCGGCGCCGCAGCGCAGTCATGTGCTCGAAACACTCGTGTATTTCAGCGATCCGGACGATCTGATTCCGGATGAAATCGAAGTCATCGGTTTGCTCGACGACGCGATCGTCCTCGAACTTCTGATGCGCGGGCAGAAGCATGTTTTGCAGGCGTACGAGGATTTTTGCGCCTATCGCGCGAGGCTCGCCATTCCGTACGCATCGTCGACGCAACGGCTGGCGCTGGCGCAGAAGCTCGCGAAGCGCCGCGCGGCGTTGCTCGAACGCGTGCATCGCAAGGACGCCGCGATCCGCGACCACCTCGCCGCGACAGCCGAATGACATCGGTACGATGAAATAATGTTCACGCGATGTTGTGCGATGCGGCGGGACGGATTCCCGCAACATCGACACAATCCGGTGAATCTCTTACGGAGACAGGCTCATGGCGATGACCACCAGTCAGCGAAAGGTCGTGCTGGCGAGTTTCTTGGGCTGGATGCTCGACGCATTCGACTATTTCGTTCTGACCTTTGCGATCGTGTCGATCGCGAAAGAGTTCCAAGTCGGTCGCGACGAGGTGTTCCTAGGGGTGGTGCTGACGTTGGCGGCGCGGCCGTTTGGCGCATTTGTGTTCGGCATGCTTGCTGAGAAATACGGGCGACGCCCGATGTTGATGCTCAACGTCACTCTGTTTTCCATATTCGAATTGTTGTCGGCGTTTGCGCCATCGCTGACAGTTTTGCTGATCCTGCGCACGCTATTCGGCTTCGCGATGGGCGGTGAATGGGGACTTGGCGCGTCGCTGACGATGGAGTCGATTCCCGAAAAGTCGCGCGGATGGGTTTCGGGGTTGCTGCAGGAAGGGTATGCATGCGGAAATCTGATGGCCGCGCTGTTGTTCGGATTATTGTTCGAAACCATCGGATGGCGAGGCATGTTCGTAGTCGGTGCGTTGCCGGCGTTGCTCGTGCTTTACATCCGCGCGCACGTGCCGGAGTCGCCGGTTTGGGAACAGAGCCGCACCCGACCAGCCCACGAACGACATGGCATGACTGCGATGCGCGGTTTGTGGGGACGCGCGCTTTTCATGATTGTGCTTATGACGCTGTTCAATTTTTTCAGCCATGGAAGTCAAGATCTGTATCCGACGTTTCTGCAGGTCGAACACAAATTTGATACGCGCCTGACAAGCATACTTACCATCGCCGGCAACATCGGCGCTATCGTTGGCGGGTTGTTCTTCGGTTTCTATTCGGAGCGCATCGGACGCAAGCGCGCCATAATTATCGCTACATTGCTCGCTCTGCCGGCGTTGAAATTGTGGGCTTTCAGCAGTACGCCAATCCTGCTTGGAATGGGAGCGTTCGCGATGCAGTTCGCGGTGCAGGGTGCGTGGGGCATCGTGCCTGTCCATCTCAACGAATTGTCGCCCGATCCGGTACGCGCGACGCTGCCGGGCTTTACTTATCAGATCGGCAATCTGATTTCTTCGCCGGCAATCTGGGTACTTCCGTACCTCGCCGAACACAACGACAAGCAATATGGCTGGACCATGGCCATTTTCATTGGCAGCGTCGCTGTATTGCTAGCGCTCGTCACGATGTTTGGCCCAGAGGCGAAGGGACGACGATTTGGAGCATCGGAAACTCTACCCGGAGCCACGCCTGTTGGTTCGCTGTAGTGGTGCTTGGCGTCCGTAGTACATTCCGGCATTATGCGAACTATTCGCATTTGCATTTGGAGCTGCCATGGTACACAAGATCGGATGGATGCTCGCCGCGATGGCGAGCTTGAGCACTGTGTCCGTCGTTGCGGCCGACAAGCCGAAAGAATCGAATGCGTCGGCGGAAATCGTCGCGCTTAAGAAGGAAATCGCGGAACTGAAGAAATCCGCGTATCACCCGGAACTGGGTGAACAGATGCTCGGCATCCAGATTCGCCACGACCGTTTGTGGTTCGCGGGTGAAGCGCAAAACTGGAATCTCGCCGCGTTCGAAATCCAGGAATTGAAAGAAGCGTTCGATGCGGTCGTCGAACAAAATCCGGAACACGCAATTTTTCAGCCCGCCAAACTTTCTGACATTCTGCCTGCGATGACGAACGCGCCGATCAAGGCGTTGCGCGACGCGGTCGATCACTCGAGTAAACCGGAATTCGAGAAAGCGTTCGATTCACTCTCGGCCGGATGCACCGGTTGCCATCACATCGCAGGAAATGATTTCCTTGTCATCCAGCGTCCGACGACGCCGTTGCTCGACAATCTGAAAACGGAAGTCACGCCCGCTTCGACGAAATGATCAGAGCGGAATTCGTTTCGCGCCGCTGAAGTGGTCTTTCCAATAAGCGCCATCGAGATAGTCAAGGCGCACCGTGCCGCCTTCGTTCGGCGCGTGTACGAAACGTCCTGCGCCGACATAGATGCCAACATGATTGACCGCGTGTCCGCGACCGAATAACACGATGTCGCCGGATGCGAGATCGCCACGTTTCACGTCTTGCGCTTCGAGTCGACTGATTTCTGCCGATGTGCGCGGCAGATTCACGCCGGCGACATCACGAAACACGTAACCGATCAGACCGCTGCAGTCGAATCCGCCTTCCGGCGTGTTGCCGCCGTAGCGATACGGCGTGCCGACCAATCCGATCGCGCGGAACAGCACATCGTTCGCGGCCTGCTCACCGTGATGGTGCAGCGGATTGGGTCCGCGCGAAACGGGAATGTCGGGTTTCGGACGGATGTGCGAGCACGCCGTCAGCAGCAGCGCGATGGCGGCGAAGCGCAAAAGTATCGACGGACGCATCGTCGCGTACCATCGGTCAACGTCGGCGGGCTGTCAATGTCATGGAATTCGAAACGCGATACCATGCGCGACTTCATCGAGGACAGTTCATGCAAATCCAAAACGGAAAAGTGGTTTTCCTCCACTACTGACTCAAGGACGATCAGGGCAACGAGATCGAGAATTCCGAAGGCCGTCAGCCGATGGCGATTCTGTTCGGGCACGGCAACATCATCCCCGGACTCGAAAAGGCGATGGTGGGGAAATCCGAAGGCGATCGCTTCGATGTCATGGTCACGCCCGCGGAAGGTTACGGCGAACGCCGCGAGAATTTCACGCAGCGCGTGCCGAAGAAATATTTTCGCGATGCCGACGATCTGAAGCCCGGCATGAGTGCGATGGTGCAGACGGATCAGGGACCGCGTCAGGTCGAAGTGACGAAGGTCGGATCAAGTGTTATCGACGTCGACCTGAATCATCCGATGGCGGGAAAGACGCTGCACTTCGCGGTCGAAATCAAGCAGGTGCGCGATGCGACGGAAGAAGAAGCGGCGCACGGTCACGTGCATGGCGACGGCGGTCATCATCACTGACGTTTTTGCACTGACGACAGACGTCGAAAAAAGTCGAAGGCCGAGCTTTCGCCCGGCCTTCGGGACTCCCCACTACATTCGTTTCAGGTCTCAGGCAGCGGCGCTGCGGACCAGGGTCAGTTTCGGACGCGACGGCTGCGCGGCGACGGTTTCCGTCAGGCTGCCCATCAGTTCCGATTGCGTATTCGAGACTTCTTCTTCGAAGCGGTTCAAACGTTCCTGCGCGGCTGTCGCGACGTGGGCCGGAACGGCGGTGACATCAAGAAGCTGACGCACCAGTTCGCGGTGATGTTCGCTGAACTCCGGATCGCGCACGGCTTCTTCCAGCGCGCACACCATGGCAGCCAACCAACCCGAGCTCGGAGAGCGCAGCGCCAGCAGCATTTCGTTGGTGTGAACTTTCATGGTTTCGATCCGTGAGCGCCGGCTTTTGCCGACGCGGACATCAATGCAGCTTCGATGCCAACCGCTGACAGACGCGAAATCTTGCCTTTGCGCCAGCCATCGCGCACCCTTGGAAACTGCCCAATGACGGGGATTCCCATGCGATCGCTAGCCCTGGCGCCGCTTCTCATGCTGTTGCTGCCCCACATGTGTGACGCAGTTCAACAAAAAACGTCAGATTTTGACGTGATCCTTCGCGGCGGCACCGTTTACGACGGCTCCGGCGCCGCTCCCAAACAAGCCGACGTCGGCATCAAAGGCGATCGCATCGCCGCCATCGGCGATCTGACGAAATCGCACGCCGCCTCGGAAATCGATGCCCAAGGCATGGCCGTCACGCCGGGTTTCGTCAACATGCTGTCCTGGGCGCCGGACTCTCTCTATGTCGATGGTCGATCGATATCCGACATCAAACAAGGCGTGACGCTCGAAGTATTCGGCGAAGGCGACTCCATGGGCCCGCTGACCGAGGAATCGCGCAAAGCCATGCTCGCCGGGCAGGGCGATCTCAAACATCCGGTCGAATGGACCACACTTGGCGAAGCGCTCGACACGATGGTCAAGCGCGGCGTTTCGCCGAACATCGCCTCGTTCGTCGGCGCGACGACCGTGCGCGAACACGAACTTGGCTACGTCAACCGCGCACCGAATTCTGAAGAACTCAAACGCATGCAGGACCTCGTCCGCGAAGCGATGCGCCAAGGCGCGCTCGGTGTCGGATCGGCGCTCATCTATACGCCGGCCACGTTCGCCAAGACCGACGAACTCATCGCGCTGACCAAAGCCGCGTCGGAATTCGGCGGCGCTTACATTTCGCACATGCGCAGCGAAGGCGATCGTCTGCTCGAATCGGTCGACGAACTGATCCGCATCGGCCGCGAAGCGCACACGCATGCCGAGATCTATCACTTCAAGGCCGCGGGCAAATCCAACTGGCCCAAGATGGCGCAAGCGATCGATAAGGTGAATGCGGCGCGCAAAGCCGGCGTCGATGTGTCGGCGAACATGTATACCTACACCGCTGGCGCGACCGGCCTCGACGCCTCGATGCCGCCGTGGGTACAGGAAGGCGGCGTGGATCAATGGGTCAAACGTCTGCAGGACCCCGCGATACGCGAACGCGTCATGAAGGAAATGCGCGAACCCGGCAAGGATTGGGAAAACCTCTACCTTGCCGCCGGTACGGCCGACAATCTCATGCTCGTCTCGTTCGACAACGATAAACTCAAACCGCTGACTGGGAAGACGCTCGCGGAAGTCGCGAAGATGCGCGGCAAATCGCCGGAGGAAACGGCGATCGATCTCGTCGTCGAAGATCACACGCGCGTCGGCACCGTGTATTTCCTGATGTCGGAAGACAACGTGAAGCTTGGTCTCTCGCAACCGTGGGTTGCGCTCGGTTCCGACGAAGGTTCGTACGAACCGAAAGGCGTATTCCTGAAATTCCAACCGCATCCGCGCGCTTACGGCAACGTCGCGCGATTCCTCGGTAAATATGTGCGCGACGAAAAAGTGGATTCGCTGAGCGACGCGATTCGCCGCCTGACCTCGCTGCCTGCGCACAATCTGAAATTGCGCGACCGCGGCGAACTCGTCGTTGGCGACTACGCTGACGTCGTCGTCTTCGATCCGGCGACCATCGCCGATCACGCCACGTTCGATAAGCCGCAACAGTTCGCAACCGGCGTGCGCGACGTGATCGTCAATGGCGTCCAAGTATTGAAAGACGGCGAACACACCGGCGCGACGCCGGGCCAAGTCGTGCGCGGACCCGGCTGGTCCGGTTGGCACAATCCGCCGCGCCGACGTTCCGTGGCATCGACAGCGATCGCGATGGAGCAAATGGCGGGCGAATGACGGCGAAATCTTCCGACGTCCTCATTCTGGGCGGCGGTGTAATCGGACTTGCTTGCGCGCTTTATCTGCTGCGCGCCGGACGCAGCGTTACCGTGCTCGAGATGGGCAAGCTCGGCGCCGCCGCTTCGCACGGCAATTGCGGCACGATCACACCGAGCCATTGTATGCCACTCGCCGTGCCCGGCGTCATCGGCCAGGCATTGCGCTGGATGATGAAACCCGATGCGCCGTTCCGCATCGCGCCGCGTCTGGATTTCGGATTGCTTGAATGGCTGCTCGGTTTCGCGCATCGCTGCAATTGGGACGACGCGAAACGCGTGACGGCGGTGAAATCGGAATTGCTGTCGCTGTCGCGCCGCCTCATCGAAGACTTGATCCGCGCCGAAAAACTCGACTGCGAATTCGAGACGATCGGCACCATGAACGTCTATCGCGACGCGAAGACGTTCGATAAATCGCGATGGCTGCCTACGATGCTCAAGGAAAACGGCGTCGATATAGAAACGCTCGACGCCGCGCAAACGCGCGCGCGCGAACCGGCACTCAACGACAGCATCGTCGGTGCCTATTTCCACGCGGGCGATGCACACCTGCGTCCCGACCGTTACGCCAACGAACTCGCGCGTGCCGCGCGCGAAAGAGGCGGCGACATTCACGAATCGACGAAAGTCTCCGGCTTTCGCGTGGACGGCGACCGCGTGCAAGCCGTCGTCACCGATCAAGGCGAATTCGCCGCGCGCGATATTGTGTTCGCACTCGGATCATGGAGTCCGCTCGTCGGCAAACAGCTCGATCTGCGCATTCCGATCCAGCCCGGCAAAGGCTATTCGATCACCTACACACGCCCGTCGATTGCGCCGACCATACCGATGACATTTAAGGAACGCGCGGTGTGCGTCACCGCATGGAGCACCGGTTATCGCCTCGGCAGCACGATGGAATTCGCCGGTTACGACAGCTCGCTCAATCGCACACGACTCGATGCGTTGCGTCGTGGTGCGGCAGAATACTTGCGCGAGCCGGAAGGCCCGACCGTCACCGAAGAATGGTTCGGCTGGCGCCCGATGACGTACGACGATCTGCCGTTGCTCGGCCGGCCGTCGCGTTTGAAAAACCTGATGATGGCGACCGGTCACGGCATGCTCGGCGTGACGATGTCGGCGGCGACGGGCCAACTCGTCAGCCAAATGATCTGCGACGAAACGACAGCCATCGACATGAAGCCGTTCGAACCGAACCGCTTTTCGCTCTGACGCATGACCGAAGACGAGCGCCGTCTGCTCGAACGCGCGTTGCAAGCGCATCAGCGCGGCGATTTCGACGCGGCGCTGAACGATTACAACGCTTTGCTCGAAACGTTTCCGCGGCACGCCGCCATTCTCGCCAATCGCGCGTCGATCCATCTCGCGCGAGGCGACGCCGCGTCAGCCGAACACGATGCGCGACTTGCAACCGCGAGCGATCCCACATCGTTTGGCGGGTGGTTGAACTTCGGACTCGCCTTGCGCCGCATCGGAAACCTAACCAATGCATCCTCCGCATTTCGCCGCGCCAGCGCATTGCGCCCAACGGATGGACGCGCATTGCTTGAATGGTTTTCCGTCGCTGCGTGTTCGCAACAGTTCGCGGGAATCGACACGCGCATTCGTCAACCAATACCCTCTTTGTTGCAGCTACGTTCACTGGGTTTGCAAACGGCGTCGGAATTGTCGCAACACGGATCGTCGACGGCGGCATTCGTTTTGCTTTCGAATCTGCGGCGTGAAGTGCCGAACGACGCAGAAATCGCCGCGCGGCAAATCGTCGAAACCGAATATGCGAATGCCGCGTTGCTTGAACAGCGTCGCGAAACCGATGCCGCGCTCGAAGCGACGCGTCGCATTCTCCAGCACGCGCCAGACCATCGCGGAACGCGTCTCCTCCGCGCAAGCGTTTTGAGTGAGCGAGGTGAAGCGTCCGCGGCGATTTCCGAGTTCCGCGACATTGCCGAGCGCGTTCCTGACGATGCGGTTGCGGGCAGCGCGCTGTTGATTGCTCTTCAGCACGATCCAACCATTCCTGCAAACCAGATCGCCGAAGAGCATCGCGCATGGGCGGCGAAACACATGCCAGTGATCGCGCAGGCGGAAGGAGGCGACGATCCCGAACGACCGCTGCGAATCGGCTGGATTTCTCCGCGCTTCTTTTCCGGACTCGTCGGGAATTTTTTCTTGCCGGTTCTGAATGAGTTCGATCGCGCTTCGATGACTCACATTCTTTATGACAACGGCGCGATCGAAGATGCGACCAACCGCGCGTTCCGCGAAGCGGCGGACGAATGGCATCGCATCGATGAACTCGACGATGCCGAGCTGTGCGAATGTATTCGATCCGACCGCATCGATGTCATCGTGGAACTGAGCGGGCACAGTCCCGGCAATCGATTGCGCGCGCTCGCGTCGCGGCCAGCCCGGATGCAAGTGAACTGGCTCGACTACTTTCACAGCACCGGAACCAACGCAATCGACGTGGTGATCAGTGATACGACGCTGACGCCGCCGGAGTTAACGTCGAACTACACCGAACATGTGATTTGGTTGCCGTCTGGCCGGCTCTGCTACACACCGCCAGCCGTCGCGCCGAACATCGAGCCGCGTGTTGAGAAGCCGATTCGATTTTGCAGTTTCAACCGCGTCGACAAACTCAACGATCGCGTACTCGCAAGCTGGTCGCGCATTCTTGCCGGCGTGCCGAGAAGCATTTTGCGTTTGAAAGCGCGCGCTTTCGATGGCGTTGACGATCGGCGATATTTTCTCGCGCGTGCGCAGCGCCTCGGAATCGCCAGCGATAGACTCGAACTCATCGGCTACAGCGATAATGACGAAATGATGCGCGCATACGCCGATTGCGACATCGCGCTCGATCCGTTTCCGTTTTCCGGTTGCGCAACGAGTTTCGATGCGCTCTGGATGGGATTGCCCGTCGTGACAAAAATCGGCGACACGATGGTGAGTCGCCAGACGGCGAGCATCCTGCATTCGCTCGATCTTGACGAATGCATTGCGACAACGGAGGACGATTACGTTTCGGTCGCCATTGCGCTCGCGACCGACAAAACGCGACTTCAATCCATCCGCTTATCGCTTCGCGCGCGCATGCGCGAACGCGTGTGCGACGTCGCGCGTCACGCGCGTGAACTCGGCAATGCCTTGCGCGAGGCATGGCGGCTTTCGTGTCGCGCGCGGTAAGCTGTGCGTCGCTTCTCGACTAAAAACTTCTCGTGACCGACACGTATACATTGCATCGTGGCAACTCGCCGCTGTTCGTATCGCTGCCGCACAACGGCACCGTGTTGCCGGATGACATCGCCGCACGTTTGACCGACGAAGCGCGCCGCGTTCCCGACACCGACTGGCATGTCGCGAAGTTGTACGCGTTCGCGCACGAACTCGGTGCTTCGATCATCGTGCCAACGTATTCGCGCTATGTCGTCGATCTCAATCGTCCGCGTGACGACGCATCGTTATATCCGGGTCAGAACACGACGGGTTTGTGTCCGGTTACATCGTTTTCCGGCGAACCGATTTATTTCGCGGGCCGGGAGCCGACGCAAAACGAAATCGCGGCGCGCATCGAAACCTATTGGCGGCCGTATCACACCGCGCTCGCCGAAGAGATCGAGCGCATCGGTGAGGCGCACGGACGGGTGGTGTTGTGGGAAGGGCATTCGATCCCCAGCGTCGTGCCGTATCTGTTCGAAGGCAAGCTGGCGGATATCAACATCGGCACCGCCGAAGGTGCGAGTTGTTCGGCGGGATTGCAGAAGCGCCTCGTGAACGTGCTCGAAGCGCAGCGCGACTACAACTTCGTGATGAACGGTCGTTTCAAGGGGGGCTATATCACGCGCCATTACGGCAAGCCGGTCAAAGGCGTGGATGCGATCCAACTCGAACTCGCGCAATTCAATTACATGAACGAAGACACGTTCGAATACGACGAGACCAAAGCCGCGCGACTGCAGGGCGTCATCCGGAAACTGCTCCAAGCCGCGCTGAACTGATCGCCTACTCGGTTACCGGCGTGCTGCAGATGTCCTGGATGTCCTGGGGCGCGACGCCTTTCTGCGACATGCGATCGCGCACGCCTTGCGAACAGGTGTCGCGCGTCGCCGGCGCGACTTTCGCGACCGGACTCCCAGCGCAACCCGCGCGCACGTTGTCGTGCGTCTGGAACACGCCGTTGAGATCGATGTCGCCGGACGCCGTGCCGTTGGTGCCGGTCGTCACCTCATAACGCATGCGTCGCGAGTCGAGCATTTCCGCGAAATCGCTGCCGGTGATTTCGATGCGGTTGTTCTTGAACTCGCTCAGCGTGGCGGGACGCACGGTTTGCGGCGTGGCATCGTCGAAGCGCAATTGGACGTTTTTCACGCCGTCGGCGATCGCGATGGTCATCGTGTTCTCGCCCAGTTGCACGCCGAAATTGTTTTTGTAGATCGATGTGCAGACCGTGGCGTCGGTCATCATGTCGGTCGTGCGGTGCACGTCCCAGACGCCGGCGGAAAAGATGATCGGCGACGACGTGAGCGTTTGTGCGCTCGCCGCCGTGGACGCGAGAACCAGTGAAACGACCAACCCGCAACGCAAGCCCATGGTCATGTCGATCTCCGAGTGTCGCGGCGATTCTATGTCGGCGAATGTCGGCCCAGGTGTAAACACTCGCAAAGGTCGCGGCGACATTTACCGCCGGTTTATCAGACTTCCAGCGACGCCAGATCGCCTTTCGTTTCCAGCCATTCCTTGCGATCCGACGCGCGTTTTTTCGCGAGCAGCATGTCCATGAGTTGGCGCGTGCTGTCGTCGCCGTCGACGGTGAGCTGCACGAGACGGCGCGTGTCCGGATGAATGGTCGATTCGCGCAGCTGCGGCGGATTCATTTCGCCCAAACCCTTGAAACGTGTGACGTGGACCGCGCCCTTGATTTTCTCGCGGTCGATTTTCTGTAGCGTCGCGTCGCGCTCGGCTTCGTCCAAGCAATAGAAAACCTGTTTGCCTGCGTCGACGCGGAACAGCGGCGGCATCGCGACGAAAACATGTCCTTCGTGAACGAGTTTCGGGAAGTGCCTGAGAAACAACGCGGACAACAACGTCGCGATGTGCAGTCCGTCCGAATCGGCATCGGCGAGAATCACCACTTTGCCATAGCGCAATCCGGAGATGTCGTCCTTGCCTGGATCGCAGCCGATGGCGACGGCGAGATCGTGCACTTCCTGCGACGCGAGCACTGAACCGGAATCCACTTCCCACGTGTTCAGGATTTTTCCGCGCAACGGAAGGATCGCCTGAAAGTCTTTGTCGCGCGCCTGTTTCGCGCTGCCGCCGGCGGAATCGCCTTCGACCAGAAATAGTTCGGTACGCGTGAGATCGCTCGATGCGCAGTCCGCCAGTTTTCCTGGCAGCGCAGGACCTTGCGTAATTTTCTTGCGGACGATTTGCTTCTCGGTTTTCAGGCGCAACGTGGCGCGTTCGATCGCGATCTGCGCGATTTTCTCGCCGAGTTCCGTATGCTGATTGAGGAACAGCGAGAAGCCGTCGTGCGTCGCGTTTTCGACAAAACCGGCCGCATCGCGCGAGGACAAGCGTTCCTTGGTCTGACCGGAAAACTGCGGATCCTGCATCTTCAGCGAAAGCACGAACGACAGCCGATCCCATACGTCTTCCGGCGCCAGTTTCACGCCGCGCGGAAGCAGATTGCGGATGTCGCAAAATTCGCGCAGCGCATCGGTCAATCCGGAACGCAGACCGTTGACGTGCGTGCCGCCTTGCGCGGTAGGAATCAGATTGACGTAGCTTTCCTGCGTGAGATCGCCTTCCGGCACCCACGCGAGCGCGAAATCGAGTCCTTGCTTGTCGCGTTCCAGATGCGCCATGTACAAATCACGCGGCAGATAGTCGCTATCGCCAAGCATCGACTTCAGGTAATCGCGCAAGCCGTCTTCGTAGAACCACTCGTCTTTTTCGCCGGTCGGTTCATCGAGCAGGCGCACCGTCAAACCCGCGCAAAGCACGGCTTTCGCGCGTAGAACGTGCCTCAACTTCGGCAGCGAAATCTTTGGCGTATCGAAATATTTCGGATCCGGCCAGAACCGAACCGTGGTTCCGGTCTGCTTTTTCGCGACGGTGCCGATCGCCTTCAGCGGCGTGGCGCGGTCGCCGTTCTTGAACGTCATCTGCCAAATCTGTCCGTCGCGGCGGATCGCCACTTCGACCTTGTTCGACAACGCATTCACCACCGACACGCCCACGCCGTGCAGTCCGCCGGAAAAAGTGTAGTTCTTGTTCGAGAATTTTCCGCCCGCGTGCAAGCGCGTGAGGATCAGTTCCACGCCCGGAATGCCTTCGTCCGGATGGATGTCGACCGGCATACCGCGGCCGTCGTCGCTGACTTCGACGGAACCGTCGTCGCGAACGATCACCTCGACCGTCTTCGCGTACCCCGAGATGGCTTCGTCGACCGAATTGTCGACCACTTCCTGCGCCAGATGGTTCGGGCGCGTGGTGTCCGTGTACATGCCCGGCCGGCGCTTGACCGGGTCCAAACCCGACAGAACTTCGATGTCGGCTGCGTTGTATTTGCTGCTCATCGCTTCAGTGTAGTGCGAAAGCACGCGATGGTCGGGATTCACTGAACGAATTGCAAGCACTCGCGAACGACCCCATCTGCCGGTAAACTATCGCTTTACCAGCATCGGAAATGCTGCGGCCATGACTCCCCTTATTTTCGTTACCGGCGGTGTGGTCTCTTCTCTCGGGAAGGGCATCGCATCGGCGTCGCTGGCGGCCATCCTCGAAGCGCGCGGTTTGCGCGTGACGATGATGAAGCTCGATCCGTACATCAACGTCGATCCGGGCACGATGAGCCCGTTTCAGCACGGCGAGGTCTACGTCACCGACGACGG
>DATBAU010000317.1:0-18231 GCA_036271355.1 Rudaea sp.
GTGATACGCCTCGTCGACGACGACCAGCGTGTTGCCCGGCACGCGCGCCAGAAATTTCTCGAGTTCCGCATCGTCGAACCACGTGCCCGTTGGATTGTTCGGATTCGCAAGATAGACGATGCGCGTGTCGTCGCGCACGGCTTTCGCCATCGCCTCGAGATCGTGGCCGAGCGGCATCGTCGTATGATTGCGCGGCAATGCCGGTACGCGGATCGCGTTTGCACCTGACGCCGCTGTCGCGATCGGAAAAACGGCGAAACCGAATTCCGAAAACACGACCGACGTCGATGCATCCGCGAAACATTGCGCGATCAGCATGAGCAATTCGTGCGATCCATTGCCGAACGTGATTTGCGATGTTTCGACGTTCAACCGATCAGCTAAAGCCGCTTTCAGCGCGCCGCCTTTAGGATCGGGATAGCGGAACAGATGCGCCAGTTCGTTCTGGATCGCCGCGAGCGCTTTCGGACTCGGACCGATCGGGTTTTCGTTCGAGCCGAGTTCCGCAAGCGTCGGACCGAACCGTTTACGCAACGCGGGCAAGTCGTGACCGGGGTCGTACGCAGTCAGTTTCTGCGTCGCCGCATTGGCGAGCTTGGCCGCGTCGAAACTCACAGCACTGCCACCGGATACGAACCGAGGACTTTGATCTGCGCCGAGTGTTTTTTGAGATCAGCGAGCGCTTTCTTCATCGGCTCGTCATCGACATGACCGGACAGATCAATGAAGAATGCGTATTCCCATTTCGCCTGATGCGACGGCCGCGATTCGATGCGATTCATGCTGATGCCGTGTTTCGCGAACGGATTGAGCACGTTGAACAACGCGCCCGGTTGATCCTTGATAAAGACGAGCACGGATGTCCGATCGTGTCCCGACGGCGGAAAGAACTGGCGACCAAGCACGAGGAAGCGCGTCGTGTTGTCGTCGCGGTCCTCGATCGGACTCATGATGACTTTACGCAGGTTGTAGACGTGCCCTGCCGCGTCGCCGGCGATGGCAGCGGCATCGTCCGAATTCCTCGCGCGGCGCGCCGCTTCCGCGTTGCTCGACACGGCGATTTTTTCGACCTTCGGCAAATTGCTGCGCAACCAGCCTTTCGTTTGCGCAAACGATTGCGGATGCGAATAAATGCGCTCGATGTCCTCGATGCGCCCCGTGCGCGACAACAGATATTGCCGAACGCGCAATTCGACCTCGCCGCAAATCTTCAATTGCGAAGTAAGGAACATGTCGAGCGTGATCTGGATCGTGCCCTGTCCCGAATTCTCGACCGGAACCACGCCGAAATCGGCATCGCCGCTTTCGACCTCCTGAAAAACTTCCTCGATGGTGGATAGCGGCAATCCGTGCGCGGAATGGCCAAAATGTTTGCGCACCGCCTGCTCGCTGAACGTGCCTTCGGGTCCAAGATAACCAACCTTCAATGGCTCCTGCTGCGCCAGACATGCCGACATGATTTCGCGGAACAGGCGCACCAACACTTCGTCGGCGAGCGGACCCTGATTGCGATCGATCACCATGCGCAATACTTGGCTTTCGCGTTCGGGCCGGTAGTACTCCACCGCCGCCTTCAACGGACCTTTCGCTTTACCGACCTGATGCGCCCATCCGGCGCGCTCGGCGATCAGCTCCTGAATCTGCCGATCGATGCCGTCGATGCGAGCACGTGCATCGGCGAGCGAAAACGGCGCGGCAGTTTTTTTGGCCATCTAAACGTCTCTCACGCGATCGCGCGTACAGACAGAATACCTTCAATCCCGCCAATCGCGACAATCAGCGACTCGGACGCCTGCGAATCCAGATCGATCAGCGTATACGCGAGATCGCCGCGCGAGGCGTTGTGCATCTGCGCGATGTTCACGCCGGCCTCGCCGAGTACGTGCGAAAGCTGACCGATCATGTTCGGCCGGTTCTGATTGGCGACGCACAACCGTGACGCGCCGCCGCGCGACATGCGGATACTCGGGAAATTGACGGAGTTGTGGATGTTGCCGTTTTCCAGAAAATCGCGCAGCTGATCGACGACCATCAACGCGCAGTTTTCTTCGGCTTCGCCGGTCGACGCGCCGAGATGAGGCAAGCCGATAACACGTTGATTGCCAAGCAGGTCGGGCGCGGGAAAATCGGTGACGTACCGACCAATGCGTCCATCGTTAAGACCTTTCTTCAAGGTGTCGTTGTCGATGATGCCTTCGCGCGCGAAGTTGAGTAGAACGACGCCCGGCTTTACGGATTCCAACGCGGCGGAACCGAAGATACCGCGCGTCGCATCGTTGAGCGGAACGTGGAACGTCACGTAGTCCGACGCAGCGAAAAGTTCGTTGAGCGAGCCGGCCTTGGCCACATCCGACGAAAGCGCCCACGCACCGTCGATCGTCATGTGCGGATCGAACCCGAGTACGTTCATACCGAGTGCGCGGGCCGCGTTGGCGACCTTCACGCCGATCGCGCCGAGACCAACCACGCCGAGCGTTTTGCCGGACAATTCAGAACCGACGAAACGCTTTTTCTCCGCTTCCACTTTGTCATGCAGATCGTCTTTCGCGCCGAGTCCGCCGACGAACGACAGCGCATCGTTCAAGTTTCGCGCGGAAATGAGCATGCCCGCGACGACGAGTTCCTTCACCGCGTTCGCATTCGCGCCCGGTGCGTTGAACACCGGAACACCACGCTTGCTGAATTCGGCGACAGGAATGTTGTTCGTACCCGCACCCGCGCGGCCGACCGCTTTGATCGATGACGCCGGCGACGCGCCGTGCATGTCGGCCGAACGCACGAGAACGGCGTCCGGTTCGGCGACCTCGTTGCCGACGTCATATAAATTCGCCGGCAATCGGCTGAGACCGTTTTTGGAAATGTTGTTGAGCGTTTGAATCTTGAACATGGTTCAGCCGTTCCGTTTGGCGAAGTCTTTCATGAAATCCACGAGCGCCTGCACGCCTTCGATGGGCAGCGCGTTGTAGATCGAGGCGCGCATGCCGCCCACGGCGCGATGGCCTTTCAGCGACATCAGCCCTGCCGCTTCGGCTTCCTTGAGAAATGGCGAATCGAGTTCTTCTTTGGGCAGCGTGAACGGAACGTTCATGCGCGAGCGCACCGATTTCTCGACGGGATTTTTATAGAACCCCGACGCATCGATGTAGCCGTAAAGAAGTTCGGCCTTCGCGGTGTTCTTCTTTTCGATCGCGGCGAGTCCGCCTTCGCTGGCAAGCCACTTGAACGTCAGTCCGGCGAGATACCAGCCGAACGTGTTCGGTGTGTTGAGCATCGAATCGTTGGCGGCCTGTTCGGCGTAACTGAAAATCTTCGGGATGTCTTTCGGCGAACGCGCGAGCAGATCGTCGCGGATGATGACGATGACCAGACCGGACGGACCGATATTTTTCTGCGCGCCGGCGTAGATGATGCCGAACTTCGATACATCGACCGGGCGCGACAGGATGTTCGACGACATGTCCGCGACGAGCGGAACGTCGCCGACGTCGGGAACGCTTTGAAATTCGACGCCGTGAATCGTTTCGTTCGGCGTGTAATGCAGATACGCGGCGTTCGCGTCGAGCTTCCATGTCGCGCGTTCGGGAATCGTCGTGAAATTCGTCGATTCGGAACTCGCGGCGATCTGCGCCTTACAAACCGGTTTCGCTTCCTTGTACGCCTTTTCGCCCCATGCGCCGGTGACGATGTAGTCGGCCGGCTCGCCGCCTGCGATGTTCATCGGGATCTGCGCGAAATGCTGCGTCGCCCCACCCTGCAAAAAAAGTACTTTGTAGTTTTGTGGAATTTGCAGCAATGTGCGCAAGTCAGTTTCGGACTCTTTCGCCAGCGCGATGAACTCTTTGCCGCGATGGCTGACTTCCATTACCGACGCGTGCGCCTTGCCCCACTCGAGCATCTCCGATTGCGCTTGCTTCAAGACCGGTTCCGGCAGCGCGGCGGGACCTGCGCTGAAGTTGTACGTGCGTGACATGGCGACTCCGACAAAGAAGCCCCATTATGCCGCGCCGCAACAATTAGGCAACTGCACCGGTTCGGAAGTTGTCCTGTCCACCGACCCCGTGTTCGAGCACGTAGTCAAGTTCGTCCATCGGCAGCGCCGGCGAATAGAGGAATCCTTGCGCGCGAAGATAGCCGAGCTCGCGCAACACGTCGGCTTGATCCTGTGTTTCGACGCCTTCGGCGATGAGTCCGAGTCCAAGATCGGCGGCGAGCGCGGCGATCGTGCGCACGATCGCGCGATGACGGAAATTCGTGACCATGTCACGCACGAAACTGCTGTCGACCTTGAGCGAATCGAACGGCGATGTCGCGAACGAATCCAGCGACGAATAGCCCGTACCGAAATCGTCGACGACGAGTGCGACGCCCAGTTTCTTGAGTTGATTGAGCGTGGTTTCAGCTTCCTCGCGTCCGCGACGGAAAACGGTTTCGGTGATTTCCAGCGCGAGGCACGCGGGATCGACGCCGGTGCGTTCGAGGATGTCGCGCACGCATTCCACGACGGTAGGTTCGGCAAATTGCCGTTCGTCGATGTTCACGTTGACGCGCAGCTTCGCGTGGACCGGATGGCGGCGTTGCCAGCGCACGAGATTGCGGCACGTCTGTTCGAGCACCCACCAGTCGATGGCGACGATGGTTCCTGTTTCCTCGGCCACGCCGAGAAATGCGCCGGGCATGAGCAATCCGCGTTCGGGATGCATCCAGCGCACGAGCGCTTCGCAGCTTTGCACGGCGCCGGTGGTGAGATCGATGATCGGCTGATAGTAGACGCGGAATTCGCCGCGTTCGAGCGCGAAGCGCAAATCGGTTTCGAGTTTCAGGCGCGCACGCGCGGCGGCGTGCATGGCGTCGTCGAAAATTACGTACGCGGATTTTCCGCTGGCCTTGGCGCGGTACATCGCGGTGTCGGCATCGCGCAGCACTTGATCGGGCGAATGATATTCCGGACGGCCGAGCACGACGCCGACGCTCGCGCCGGAGAACACGCGATGTCCGTTTACGTCGAACGAACCGGCCAGCAGCGAGAGTACGCGTTGCGCGAGTTGTTCGGCGCGTGATCGCGGACACGCACCGTGCGGCATCAGCGTGAACTCGTCGCCGCCGTAGCGCGCGACGAGGCAATGTCCGCCGAGATGTGCGCGAAGATTGTCGGCGATCTGCACGAGAAGAATATCGCCGCTCGCGTGGCCGAGGCTGTCGTTGACGAGCTTGAATCCGTCGAGGTCGAGGAACAGAACGGTGTAGTCGTGTCGATTGAGCAGACGCGCCTGATTGATCGCGCGCGCGAGTTCCTCTTCGAAAAACACGCGATTCGGCAAGCCGGTCAGAAGGTCGTGACTGGCGTTGTGTTCGAGTTGGTGTTGCGCGCGGCGTTCATCGGTGACGTCGCGGATCGTGCCTGTCGTGTACGCGCGTCCATCGATCGCAACCGTACCGGCGCTGACGATGCAGTCGATGCGCGTGCCGTCCTTGCGCATCAGCATCACCGGATAGTTGCCGCGGTGCGATTCGCTTTGCGATTGGCGTTCGTAACGCTGTTCCTGCTGCATTTTGGATTCCGGCGGAACGAGCCGGCGGAAATTCGCGCCGACGAGTTCGTCTTCCGCGTAGCCGAACATCGCGGCGAACGCGTGGTTGACGTAGGTGTAGTGGTCGTCGAGCATCATGTACACGCCGGCCTGGCTGTGCTCGACGAGCATGCGGTAACGCACTTCGGAACGTTGCAGCTCTCGCTCGGCGTCGAGACGTGCGCTGACGTCTTGGGCCGATCCTTCGATGAAGATGGTGTGTCCGTCGTCGTCGAACACCGGGCGCGCTGAAATCTCGACGGTGATTTCCGTGCCGTCGCGGCGACGCGCTAGGAAAACCGCTTCCTCGACGCCGCCGTTGTCGACGAGCGTGTCGATCAATCGTTGTCGCTCGGCCGGATGCGCATAGATCTCGTTCATGTGCGTGATGCCGGTCATGAGCGATGAAGCGTCGTCGTAACCAAGGATGCGCGCGAGCGCACCGTTGGCTTGCATCAGTCGTCCGTCGGGATGGCTGCGGAACATGCCGGTGACGGAGTTCTCGAACAGCGAACGGTATTTGCGCTCCGTTTCGGCGAGCGCGAGTTGTGCGGCGCGCTCGTCGGTGATGTCCTGAATGGTGCCGGTGCTGGCGATTTCACCGTTGTACTCGACCGCGCCGGCGCGAACGCGCAGCAGACGGTGGCGCCCGTCCTTGCGCAGCGCATGGACTTCGTAATCCTGCATTGAACGCGATCCGTCCGTGTGCGATTCGCGACGCTGCAGTTGTTGCGGCACCGAATCGGGCGCGACGAATTCCATGTAATCGCGGCCGAGCAGTTCGTCGACGGCGTAGCCGAGCATTGTCGCCAATGTCTGGTTCGCGAACAGCACCTGATCGTGCAGCACGAGGAAAACGCCGTCGCGGCAATTCTCGACGAGTGTTTTGTACAGTGCTTCGGATTGCTTCAAACCCGTCTCGGCGCGCACGCGTTGCGTGATGTCGACGATCGACCCTTCGTAATACATGACGCGTCCGTCACGATCACGCACGACGCGTCCGTTTTCGGAAATCCACACCGTGCTGCCGTCGCGTCGTTGCACTTCGGCGCGTTCGTCCTCGAACTGGCCGCGTTCGTCGAGCAGCGCATACAGACGTCGAGCCTGTTGCTGATCGACGTAAAGTTCGCTCACGCGGCGTCGATTCGATTCGAGCAGCATCTGCGCCGGCGAGTCGTAGCCGAGCGTGCGCGCCAGCGCGGGATTGACGTCGATCCAGCCGCCGTTCGGCAAACTGCGGTACAAGCCTTCGGCCGCAGCGAGAAACAACGCGCGGTAATTGCCGGGATCGTCATCGGCTTTGCGTTCGTTGCCGGCCTCGCTCACGTCCTGGATGACGATGAACATGCGGCTGACGCCGTCGTCGTCGAACATCTCGCAATTGACGGTACCGGTGAGTGGCTCGCCGGAGCGCGTTCGGAAACGCACGCGATCGCCGCGCACGCAGCCTTCGGTTCGCACGCGCGTCCACAACCGCGCGCGGGTTTCCAAGTCGGGCCAGAATTCGAATTTGGCGGATGCTTTGCCGACGACATCGTCGCGGCGATACCCGATGCGTTCTTCCCAGGCGGGATTGACATCCACAATGCTTCCGTCGCCGGCATCCATTACGAACACCAGACTCGACGAAAAACGGAACGCACCGGCGAGGTTCATGGCCTCGTGCCCTTACCCCTTGCTTCGACGGGCACGTCTATCACGCTCCAAATTTGCAGCGGCGTCAACAACCGTTTGGCGGGTTTCCGCGCCGCTACTGTTCTTGCGACGCTCGGCGCACGCTCGCGACGCGACGAATGCGATCTCAGAAGCGGACGAATAGCAGCAGCGCGATGCCCACGGCGATGAGTGCCGCCGCGCCGATCAGCCACCAGATGTCGTTCTTGTTGCGCTCGGTGGCCGGCGCCGGTTTCGCTTCCGTCAGGCGGATCGCCTGCATCGTCTGTGTGATGTTGTGCACAGGTTCTTCGACGGTCACTTCGTGATCGCTGCGCGGCGCCATGCCCGGCGCTTCGAGCAGGAAACGGTTGCGGTCGAACGCGATCTGGTCGTCGGGATGAAGCACCGCATCGCGCACTTGCACGCCGTTGACGAAGGTGCCGTTGGACGAACCCAGATCGCGCAGATAAATTCCGTCGCCGAAGTTCTCGATCATCGCGTGCTTGCGCGACATTTCGGGCTCGTCGAGGATCAGGTCGCACTCGCTGCCGCGGCCGATGGTGAGGCGTCCGCGGATGGGAATGATCTTTCCGAAATACGCGCCGGATACGCCACGCAGCACCGCTTTCGGTGGCGTGAGTCGCGTGCGCGTGACATTCGGATCGTTGTCGGGATCGACCGCATTGGGATTTTCGACGGGAACCTTGGTGCGGATGACTTCGTCGCGATCGGGCTTGAGCATGAATTGCACCGTATCCAGACTGACGATATCGCCCATCCTCAAGAGCGCTTTTTCGCGCACCGGACGCGCGTTCACATGCGTGCGCGCGGCGGTGTCGAGAACGTTCAGCACGAAGCTTCGGTCGCGGACGGTGACGGACGCGTGATGCGCCGCTACGCCGGCGCCGGGCAGCACGACGGCGTTGTCCTGCGCCGAGCCGACGGTGGTGTCACCGGGCGCGACGAGCACATCGGCGTGTTCCTTGTTAGGAAAGGTCAGGCGCACGTTCGCTGCCATGGATCGACAATCCCCGCCACAACAACTCCCGCCACGACGATTCCTTGCGCCAATGTAGCACAGCCGTCATTTTTCGCGACGTCGCTCACCATTGCGCGTAAAGGTCGAGAAGGACGCGATCGGTGTAGTCGGCCACACCGTCGCGGCGTTCGTGGAATTCGGCAAGACGCATGCTCCAAGTCGCATCGAATCCATAGCCGATCCACGGCATGACGCCGCGCGCGAAACTATGGAACCACCAGTCGTCGGAATTGAACGCAGCCATCGCCGCTTCGCGCTGGATGCGCTGCGCGGAAAAACCGAATTCCCAACCGTGCGGTACGCGCCGGTCGCCGAGCACGACGCTGCCGCGCGCACCGTCGCTTGCGCTGTCGGCGGCGAGATTGCGCAAGAGGTCCACACGCGCTTCCAGCGGCAAATCCCACGGCCGCATCCGCCATACGAACTGCGTGTCGAGCAAATGAAAATCGTCGACGAGATGCGTGCCGATTTTCAGGTTCGATCGCGACAATCCTTGCAGCACGAGTTGATCGAGATCGGAAAATCCCAGATAGGAAACGATGACCGCGCCATTTACCGGCTGGCCTTCGTGCCAGCGATACGCGGCTTGTGCGGCGGCGATGCGCGAGGTGTCGCCGTACGGCAAATCGCCGGCGAAATAACCCAGCGTCAATTGCAGGCGATCGGATGAATTCACGGCGACCGACGTGTCCGCGCTCGCGCCGATCGGGCGCAGGTCGGAATCCCATACCATCGGCGAGAGTTCGAGCGGGAAAATCGATTTGCCGAGCAGCACCGAGGTGCCGTCGGCCGGTTTCCAGCGCAGGAAAAATTGATCGAACGCGACGTCGTTGCTGCGCTCGTTTTCATTGTACGAGCGGTCTTCGTCATTGCTGTTGCTGGCGGCGGCGAGCTTGATCGCCACGCCGAGTTCGAGCTGCGGGATCGGATCGTAAAGAACGCCCGTTCGCACGCGGCCGAACAGACGGCTGATGTCCGGATCTATCGGTCGCGGAATATTGACGGTGTGGTCGTAACGCAGCAGCCCGTCGCCGAAGAACGTCCACGGCGATGCCTTCGGCTGGTCGTCCTGCGCCGACAGAATGGCGTCCTGCGCACTCGCGCAAGCGGACATGCCGAGCGCAGCGATCAGGAGACCGAGTTGTAGAACGGCCGAGCGATTCCCCACGATCGCGCCCATGTTCGCCTGCGAAGAGGCATCAAGAATGTGACATAAGCGACTGAAAATCAAGCACGCAACTGCCCCAGAGCCCCCGCCAGTTCGTTCGCGGTCGGATACCTGTCCGCGGGTTGCCGGCTGAGGCAGCGCAGGATGATCGCTTCGAGTTCGGGCGGAATCTCCGGCCAGAACTCCGACGGCTTGATCGGCGCCTGCTGCGTCTGCGCGATGTAGATCTCCAGCGTATTGGTTCCCGCGAACGGCAATTTGCCGCAGAACATCTCGCACATCAATACGCCGCTCGAATAGATATCGGCGCGCTGATCGAGCTCTTCGCCAGCCAGTTGTTCCGGCGGCGAATAGTTCGGCGTGCCGAGAAACGTGCCCGGCTCGGTGTGGCCTTTGACGCTCGTGCGGATCGGACGCGCGATGCCGAAATCCATCAGCTTCGCGTTGCCGGTCTGTTGCAGGATCAGGTTCTCGGGTTTGATGTCGCGATGAAGCACGCCGACTTCGTGCGCCGCCGCCAGCCCCGCGCAAAGCTGACGCGCGATGCGCAGGCCGGCCGAGTACGGAATGCGCCGCGTTTCGTTGAGCAGATAGCGCAACGTGAGTCCGCGCACGTATTCCATCGATATGTAAGGCAGGCCTTCGACTTCGCCGAAATCGAACGTGCGCAACACGTTCGGGTGCGTGATCATCCGCGCGAGCTTGATCTCGCTCTTGAGCCGGTCGAGCTGTTCCTGATCGACGAGCGCGCTCGGACGCAACATCTTCAGCGCGACGACGTCGTCGAGTTCCAGATCGTGCGCCTTGTACACCACGCCCATGCCGCCGGCGCCGAGTTCCGACAGGATGCGATAACGCCCGCCGAATGTGCTGCCGGGATCGAGCGCGGTCTGTCGCGTGGTGCGCCCACCCGGTTTCGACGGCTTCTGCGAGGTGATGACGGTGGCGGCGTCCCCATCGTTTGTCGGCGTCGGGATCGATGCGGCGGGAAGATTCTTCAGCGCGGAATCGGACAGGGCATAAAATTTCTTGCCGGTCGTCGCGCCGACTGCAACCGACAATGCAACGTCGCCGAGCGCGGCCTTGATCTCATCGCCGCCTTGGCGCGTAAGCAAAGTTTGTCCCGGCACCGCCTCGGGCAACAATCGATCGAGATGCAGACTGGCGACGCCGAGCACGGCGGCGCCACGTTCCGGATTCGTGAGATGGACGACCGCACCCGACACGATCGCCGACGCGGGTTGCGCGAGGCCGGCTTGCGCAGCGCGTTCCCGCACGATGGCAAGTGCGCGTAACGATGTCACCGCTCGCGATTCGCCGCCGAAGCCGATGACGAAACGCGCGCCCGTCGCCTGCTTGACCGCGGCGTTAGGCGCGGCGGATTCGATCAACGCCGAAGCATTGGCGAGAAGACTCGCCGCTTCTTCGGCCGACGTCGTCGTGGAGACATTCGCGAGATCGCGGAATTCCAGACCGAGCAGGCTCAACGTATCGCGTCGCGGCGGAGTCGGCGTGGGCGACGACGATGCTTTCGCGGCGGGCGATGCGCCTTCGCGCGCGGGATCGGGAAGGAATCGCGACAGATTGCTGACATAACCTTCGATGTCGCTTTTCTCACGCAGATCCGACAACAGCGAATCGAATGCACGCGACAATCGCGCCAACTCATCGTTGCCGCTCAATCCGATTTGCGCGCGGTAATTTCCCGCGGCGGCCTGTTCGGCGACTTCGGCCATCGTGCGCACCGGGCGCAGGATTCCCTTCGCCAGCAAGTACGACAAGAACAGCGCGATCACGATGGAGATCGCACCACCGATCAGCACCCAATTCAGAATGTCGCGATAGCTCGCGATGATCTTGTCGGTCGACGCAAGCGCGAGAACTGCGCCGAGACTGCCCTCGCCCGCCGCTGCGGTCGGCGCGAGTTGCGATGCCCATTTCTGTCCGGCGAACTGCAACGACAATCGCGGAATCGGCTGTCCCGAGGCCACGGCAGCCGCCATCTCCGGCGCTTGTGTATTGACAGCGTCCTGCAACGCCTTTGCATCGGCTTCAGGAAGCGAAGACGCGACGAGACGCAACTGATTGTCCTGTGGCAACCAGAACGCGATCTGCGCGCCGCTGATCTTCGCCATCTGCCCACTCAGTTCGTCGTTCACGCGTTGCGCGAGCAGAAGGAAACCGACTAAATCCTGATCCTGCCCGAGCGGCACGATGGCCGCCTGATACAACTTATCTCCCTGACGCCAGTAACCGCTGAACGGCTGCAATTTTTCGATCGCAGGTTTGACCAGTGGATCGTTCGCGAGCGATTCCTGAAATGCTTCGGTTTGATCGCTGCGGCCGAGCACGATTCCTTTGCCGTCGAGCGCGATACCGAGATCGAAATGGAATTGCGTTTCGCGTTCCTTGAGCAGATCCGGAATCGATTTCGTGTCGGTATCGCTGCTTTCGCTCAAGCCGGGCAAATTATTCGTCGTGCCCGATGCCTGCGAAACATATTTCACGGTGCTCGGATCGGCGGCGATCTGCTGCAGTTTGAGTTGCAACTGATCCAGGCGACTCTGCTCGATTTCCTTCTGCACCGCCGTGCTCGTCGACAACGCGGTATCGACAGCGCGTGCCGCGATGCGGTTGCCTTGTATATACGTCACCACCACCGCCGTGCCGACCGCGAGCGCGATCAGGAAGGCGCTGCCGATGAAAAACTTCAGCGCGAGCGGAACGGTGACACCGCGGGAGGGCTGGTCAGTAGCCGCCATTCGGATCTCGCCCGTAAGGTTTGCCGAACTTGTTCATGTGTTGCGGAATGCGTCGTTGCGTCAGTTCCATGTTGACGCCGATTTTCGGATTGACGTCCGCACGCACCACCGCATGCCACGGCTGTGCGCGTTCGTTCCACACCACTAGATCGCCTTCCACCGGCGGCACGTCGCTTAGATGGAAATTGCCGCTCGAATCCGGCCGCACGAAGTACGGCGTATCGAGCACGAGGATGTGACCGATCATCGAATGATGGACGTTGCAATACACGCGCACGTAGCCGACGTGTGAAAACGTGACGGACTGTCCGCTGCCTTGTCCATACAGACCGACGTCGAAACCGTTGTCCTTCGACGTGGAAAATGCGTTATGCAGGATCGGATCCTGATTCGGAAACCGCACCTCGCTGTTGACCGTCGTCGCGAGCACGCGCGGCACGAACTGCTTGCGCACCGTGCTCATGTCCTGCGGCGCGGTGACGGGCACCGCCTGCATCGGGACCTTGGGCCGGAAATAGACGATCGATTCCAGCGCTTCTTCGGCGCGCAGCGGTTTGCCTTCAGAGGTCAAGTCGATATGGCCATCGATCGTGGCGGCGAAACCGCACGAAGAAACCGCGAGCAACACGGTAGCAATCAATGGACGCACGGCACCCCTTATCGACCCTTGTTCGCTTGGCTATCCGCCCGCATCTGATGTGCTGCGCGGACGCTTGCGGCATCATAGCAAAGCCGCATCGACGTCAACGTTTCGCGAAGGATATCCGATGGCCTCTATCGATATACGCCGTCCCCACGGCAAGACGCACGCCCAGGCGCGCGCGCTGGTGGACAAGACCGCCGACGCGCTCGGCAAGAAATTCGGCGTCGCCAGCGAATGGGACGGCGACACACTGAATTTCCATCGCAGCGGCGTCAACGGACGGATTGAAGTGACAGCGAGCGAGCTCATCGTGCACGCCGAACTCGGTTTCCTGCTCGGCGCAATGAAACCGATGATCGAACGCGAGATCGAAGCGCAACTCGACAAACGCCTGACCTGATCGACACCCTTCCGCCGCGCGTGATGCGGCGCGATAATCGACAACCTCAACGGCGCTGCGAAAGCGCCGTACCAACGGAGAACTTCATGGCTTCCAATTCCATCGTCATCGCCGGCGCCAAGCGCACCGCGATCGGTTCCATGCTCGGCCAGTTCACCGGCGTGCCCACGACCACGCTCGGCGCGACGGCGATCAAGGCCGCGCTCGAACAATCCGGCGTGAAGCCCGACGACGTCTCCGAAGTCATCATGGGTTGCGTGCTGCCCGGAAACCTCGGCCAGGCACCGGCGCGTCAGGCCGCACTCGCCGCCGGATTACCGAAAGGCACGGGCTGCACAACCATCAATAAGGTGTGCGGCTCGGGCATGAAGGCGATCATGCTCGCGCACGATTTGATCAAGGCCGGTTCGGCGACGGTCGTCGTCGCCGGCGGCATGGAATCGATGACCAACGCGCCGCACATGGTGAACGCGCGCGGCGGATTGCGTTACGGCGACGCCAAAATGGTCGATCACATGGCGTGGGACGGCCTGACCAATCCATACGACGGTCAGTCGATGGGCGTGTTCGCCGAAGCAACCGCCGACAAATACAAATTCACGCGCGAAGAACAGGATGCGTTCTCCGCCGAGTCGGTGAAACGCGCGCAGAACGCGATCAAGTCCGGCGCGTTCGCCGATGAAATCGTTGCGGTGAAAGTCGCCGGCAAGAAAGGCGACGTCGAATACGCCACGGACGAACAGCCGGGCAAATCCGATCCCGCGAAAATCCCGACACTGCGCCCCGCCTTCCGCAAAGACGGCACGGTGACGGCCGCCAGTTCGTCGAGCATTTCCGACGGTGCCGCCGCGACTGTCGTGATGAGCGAAGACGAAGCGACAAAACGCGGTCTGAAACCGCTCGCCCGCATCGTCGCGCATGCCACGCATTCGCAGGAACCGGAGTGGTTCACCACCGCGCCCGTCACCGCGATCCAGAACGTGCTGAAGAAAGCCGGCTGGGACGTGAAGGACGTCGATCTTTTCGAAGTCAACGAAGCATTCGCCGTCGTCGCCATGGCGCCGATGCGTGATCTCGGCATCTCGCACGACAAGCTCAACGTCAACGGCGGCGCGTGCGCGCTCGGTCATCCGATCGGTGCGTCGGGTGCGCGCTTGGTCGTCACGCTGATCCACGCGCTCAAGGCGCGCGGCGGCAATAAAGGCGTTGCCGCGTTGTGCATCGGCGGCGGCGAAGCGACCGCGATCGCGATCGAGCTGGTCTGATTCTCGGAATTGGAATCGCCGGCGAACGTGTTTTCGCCGGCGGTTACGCGTCTGACTTCCCGAAGCGCCGAAGCCTGCGCTGCAGCGCATGCAACGCCCTTGATGTAAGCTCACGCCGTGATCGGTGAACGTTGCGATGTGTCCGATCATCCGTACTTCAACGAGGGGAAATCATGCATATCCGAACGATTCTGATCGTTAGCGCCTTTGCGCTCACCGCGTGCAGCAACAACGCACAGCAAGCCGCCGAAGAAGCTGCCTCGAAAGCGAAAGCCGCCGCCGAGGCGACCAAACTGCAAGCGCAACAAACCGCGCAAGCCGCACAGCAAGCTGCCGATGCGGCGAAGCATGCGGCCGAACTGGCAAAGTCCGGCGATGTCAGCGGAGCCGCCGCTTCCGCTGGTCAAGCGGCCGACGCCGCGAAGAACGCGCAGGAAACCGCGAAGCAATCCGTCGACACCGCCAAGCAGGGCGTCGAAGACGTGAAGGACGCGACCAATAAGGCTGCCGACGCCGCCAAGCAAGACACTGGTCACTGATTTTCAGCAACACGATCGAAACGACGGCCGCCTCGCGCGGCCGTTTTCGTTGGCGCGTCCGTTAAACTCGGCGGACTCTCCTCCCGACCGATCGCCATGCCCGTCATCGAATCGCAGATCGACACGAAGTCGCCGGAATTCCAGGCCAACACGACGCACATGCGCGGCGTGGTCGACGACCTGGCATCGCAACTCGAAACCTCCGCGCTCGGCGGCGGCGAGAAGGCACGGACCAAACACACCGAACGCGGCAAGCTGCTTCCGCGCGAACGCATCCGCGCATTGCTCGATCCCGGTTCGCCGTTTCTCGAGTTCTCGCCGCTCGCCGCGCACGGCATGTACGACAACCAGGCGCCGTGCGCCGGCATCGTCACCGGCATCGGGCGCGTAAAAGGAAACGAAGTCGTCATCGTCGCCAACGATGCAACCGTGAAAGGCGGCACGTATTTTCCGATCACCGTAAAGAAGCATCTTCGCGCACAGGAAATCGCGCTGGAAAATCGTTTGCCGTGTTTGTATCTCGTCGATTCCGGTGGCGCATTTTTACCGCTGCAAGACGAAGTATTTCCCGACCGCGAACACTTCGGCCGTATCTTCTACAACCAGGCGCGGTTGAGTTCGTTCAACATCCCGCAGATCGCCGTCGTGATGGGTTCGTGCACCGCCGGCGGCGCTTACGTGCCCGCGATGAGCGACGAAACCGTCATCGTCAAAGAACAAGGCACGATCTTCCTCGGCGGACCGCCGCTCGTGAAAGCCGCGACCGGCGAAGTGGTCGACGCCGAATCCCTCGGCGGCGCGGACGTGCACACCTCGATATCCGGCGTCGCCGATCATTTCGCGGAAAACGATCAGCACGCGCTCGCCATCGCGCGCGACATCGTCGCCAATCTCAATCGGCACAAATCGTTGCCGGTCGCGATTCGCGATCCTGAAGAACCACGATATCCGACAAGCGATCTCTACGGCATCATTCCGCACGACACGCGCAGACCTTTCGATATCCGCGAAATCATCGCGCGTCTCGTCGACGGCTCCGATTTTCAGGAATTCAAAGCACGCTACGGCAAGACGCTCGTTTGCGGATTCAGCCATTTATACGGCTATCCGGTTGGCATCGTCGCCAACAACGGAATTTTATTCGCCGAATCTGCGCTCAAAGGTGCGCATTTCATCGAGCTGTGCAATCAGCGCAATATTCCGCTGGTGTTTTTACAGAACATCACCGGATTCATGGTCGGCAAGAAATACGAAAATGCCGGCATCGCGAAAGACGGCGCGAAGATGGTGACGGCCGTGGCGTGTTCGCATGTGCCGAAGTTCACCGTGATTATTGGTGGCAGTTTCGGCGCCGGAAATTACGCGATGTGCGGACGTGGTTATCAGCCGCGCTTTTTGTGGATGTGGCCGAATGCGCGCATTTCGGTGATGGGTGGGGAACAGGCTGCGTCCGTGCTTGCGACGGTGCGGCGCGATGGGCTTGAAGCGTCAGGCAAGACGTGGACGAAAGATGAGGAAGAGGCGTTCAAGTCGCCGATTCGTGAGCAGTATGAACGTCAAGGTCATCCGTATTACGCGACGGCGCGGCTTTGGGATGATGGGGTGATTGATCCCGCTGACACGCGGCGCGTTTTGGGATTGGCGATTTCTGCGTCGCTGAATGCACCGATTGAGCGGCAGCGCTTTGGTGTGTTTCGGATGTGATTTGTTGTTTGAGCTAGAGCTTCCGCTCGGAACGAGCGGGTAACTTTTTGCTAAACGGCAAAAAGTCACCAAAAAACGTTTCTTTTTCTCACCTAGGGTGCTGTTCGCGATCGGACGTCCCTGATCCGTGCGCGAACCGCGCGCTTCCTGCGCGCGATCACCGTCGTCGCAGACTGAGCGTGACCGGTATCAAGCTTCTTGAAACTCTGGACTGCACGAAGCCAAGGGCGGTGAGGTTAAGAGCAAAATCTTTTTTTTCTGTCTTGCTCTTGCCGGCCCTCCGCGAGAGCACGGCGTGCAGTCATCTTTTACAAGAAGCTTGATACCGGTCACTTCCTGGCTTGGAGCGAGGGTGATCGCGCGCAGGGATGCGCGCGGTCCGCAGCCAGCAGCACGGACGTGCTGTCTGCGGACAACACCCTAAGCGAACAATCAAAAAACGTTTTTTGGTGACTTTTTGCCGTTAAGCAAAAAGTTACCCGCCGCTTGCGGCGGAAGCTCTTGCTCTAAAGAAGAAGATCAAAATCAAAGTCGCTGTATTCCCGCTTCCGCAGTAATGACGAGCGAGACGGAGAACAGCGCGCTGGATTCTCGCTTCCGCGGACACAACGAACTCAGGCGTGCACCCGCCGAGTCATAGACTTAGAACCACCCCAAACCTTCATCCCCACCGCGATAGCAATCGCCGTCACCGCGTAAAACAAAAGCTGCATCCCCGCCGGCTGCGCGTCATACCCAATCAGCGTATGCAACGTCTTCCCAACCAGCGACGTATTCGTCAACAGAAACGACGAATCCCACACGCGATTCCCAAACGCCGGCAACACATCGGCCTGAATCAAGAATCCCGCCGCCTGCGACGCCAACCCTGCCGCGAGCAACAACATCAGCCAATTCGTCGCCGAGAAGAAATACCGCATCGGAATCCCGAGCAATCCGAAATACAACAGAAAGCCGACCGCCACTCCGCACGCGACACCCATCGCAATTCCACCCGCGATCGCCAAAGGACTCGCGCCGCTCGCCGCCTGTCCATACAGAAACAGCACGATCTCCGACCCTTCGCGCAACACCGCGATCGCGACGACGATCAGCAACGCCGACAACGGCCGACTGCCCGACTGAACTTCGCTACCGACGGCTTTCATCTGCGTCGCCAGTTCCCGCCCGTGACTCGACATCCAGATCGCATGCCACGCGATCATCACGACGGCCGCGAGCAACACGGTCGCATTGAACAATTCCTGGCCGATGCCGCTGACGGCTTGCGCGATCACATCGGCGAACAGCGCAACGATGATCGCGCCGACAACACCCGACGCAATACCAACCCCGATCCATTTACCGCGATGCGGAACGCCGCGCGTCGCCGCGCAGACGATGCTGACGATCAGCGCCGCCTCGAGCACTTCGCGAAAAACAAGAAGACCGGTTCCAAGCATGCGCGTATCTACTTGACGATGAGATCGCCTTGCGCGGTTTCCTGAT
>DATBAU010000318.1:0-9567 GCA_036271355.1 Rudaea sp.
CAGTCTATGCCAAGATGTCGCAAAAGACAAATTGCAGCATTCGCAAAAAATGCACTGCTGGCGCGGCTTTCGCGCCTCGATCTTTACAACGGTTCAGGCGGCGCGCGTCACGCGCCGGTGGACGCCTTCGAGGTGTCCGCGGCGTCGTTGCGGCGCAAAAAAATACGCACGGCCAGCACGCCGAGTTCGTACAGCACGCACATCGGAATGGCGAGCATCAGCATCGACAGCACATCCGGCGGCGCGACGATCGCGGCCAGCACGAACGCGCCGAGAATCACGTAAGGCCGTTGCTTCGTGAGCTGCGGAACGTTCACCCAGCCGAGCAACGCGAGCAGGAAAACGATGACCGGCACTTCGAAACACAATCCGAACGCGAAGAACATGGTGAGCACGAAATCGAGATAGTGTCCGATGTCGGTCATCATCGCGACGCCGGTCGGCGTGACGCCGAGCAGGAACGTGAACACTTTCGGCAACACGACGTAATACGCGGCCGCGCAGCCGAGATAAAACATCAGCACGCTCGATGCGAGCAGCGGCACGGCGAGTTTCTTTTCGTGACGATACAAACCCGGCGCCACGAAACACCACAATTGATAAAGCACGATCGGCATCGCGACGAACAATGCGACGACGAACGCGAGTTTCACCGGCGTCATGAAAGGTGAGGCGACTTCGATCGCCACCATCTGTGAACCCTGCGGCAAACGCGATATCAGCGGTTGCGCAATGAACTGATAAAGGCGATCCGCGAACGGCAAAAGACAAACGAGGACGATCAGAACGCCCGCGACCGCTTTGAGCAAGCGCGAGCGAAGTTCGACCAGATGCGAAATGAAGGTCTGTTCCTGACCTTCCTCAGGCTCAGTGCGGCTCATGGTCGGGCGACGGCGCGGCGGGCGGTGTCGGCTGTTCGACCGATTCGCGCAATTTCTGGATGTCGGCGCGCGGATCGATTTCCTCGACGGCTTTCTTCATCGAGGCTTTGAGTTCCTCGGCCGCGAGTTCGCGCTCGATTTCCTCGCGCACGTTGCTCCAGCTTTGCCTTGCTTTGCGCAGCAGCGCGCCGGCGGTGCGCGCGGCGCCTGGCAAGCGCTCGGGACCGAGCACGAGCAGAGCGATGAGCGCGATCAGTCCGAGCTCGCCGGTGCCGATGTCGAACATGGGAAACGATCAGGGCGCGGTCGAGTTGGTCGAATCCGGTGCCGGGGTTTTTTCAGCGGCGGGCGGAACGATCGGATCGGCCTTCAACTGTTGCGCGGTCTGATCCATTTCGGGGTCCTGCATGCCTTTCTTGAAGCTCTTCACGGCGGAACCGAGGTCTTCGCCGAAATTGCGCAGTTTTTTAGTACCGAAAATCAGCGCGACGATCACCAGCACGATGATCCAATGCCAGATGCTCATGCTACCACCCATAACTTTCTCCAGATCGATTCAGTGCGAGCGACTCGGTGCCGACGAAACAACGCGCCACCGCATCGGGCGACGACACATTGTCATCGCCGGCCGTCGCGCTGGCCCTTATCGCGCAGTGTACTCCTCAAGGCGGTCGCGAAAATCAACGACCGCGTTGGGTACGTTGCTTACGCCATTCTCGAAGATGCGGCGCGGCGTGACGCCTTCACCGTAAACCGCCTGATTCGCGTCGTTGTCGATCGCGAGAACCGAACCGTCGAGCGCGACGCCGGCGAACAGGCCGCGCGAACGTGAGTAGGAATAGATTTCGGCCTTGAGCTGCGCGTCGGTCGCCGCCTGCGCATTGCGACCGACGGGGCCAGCCGCAACCGACGCATCCGCGCCGAGCGTGAACTTGCCGTGCACGATCGAATCGACGCCGCGCTGCGTGCGGAAAACGAGGATCACGTCGGTAGAACTCACGCCAGCCTGAAAACCGATGCTGCCGCCGGACATGCTGACGTAACTGGGATTGCTCCACGTACCGTCCGCGCCTTTCACGGCGACGAGCCCGACGCCGTGTCGTCCCCCGATCACGAATCCGGCTTTGATCACGTCCGGAATAACGGCGATCGCGTACGCGCTGTGCATCAGATCCGACGGCACCCGCTTGTCGGGCGCCATCATTATTTCGCGCAACACGCGCACGGCGTTGTTGGCGCGCGCATTTTCTTCCTCGCCCGCGAACGCGCTATGGGTGCTCAGCGATGCAATGAAAAAAACGGAAACGAAAACACTCAGCAATCGCCGCATGACAAATCCTCGAAAAAAAGTGGGTGCGCAGCGCGCGGATGGTCGAGGCGATGTAATCAAAGCGTCGAATAACGTCGGCTGAACTGCACCGCCGCAAAACCGCCGACCAGAAGAATCAGGATGCCGAGTGCCGGCCACGACAACGTCGGCAGTTGCGCGGTCGCCGCCGCGGCCGCCGTGCAGGACGAGGCAATCGCGAGTCCTTTCAAGCTGCCGAGAAAGTTGGTCTGGAAATCCGCATCGCCCGTGATCGGACCGGTGTTGTCGAGCGCGCCGGTGCCAAGGTTTATCTGCGCGAGGTCGCTCCATTGCGCGAACGAGCCGCCCTGCGGCGGCGGAATGTAATTCAGCGCGGCCCATAGGTGGCCGCTTGCGTCGAAGCCGGGGCTGGTCGTCGTGATGTAGTTGGATGTGCCGTAGGCGCCGAGGAGCGTCGCCGCGCCGGTACTGGTGTTGATGCTGTAGAAGTTGTTGTTCATCTGACTGCCCGCGCCGTACAACTGATTGCCGCGCGCGGCGAGGCCGGTGATTTTTGCGCCGAGGTTGCCGACGAACGTCGCCGCGGCGGTGTTCGGATCGATCTGCCAGAACAGTCCCGTGCCGGAAGACAGCCACAGCTTGCCGTCGCAGGTCGATGCCATACCGAGATCGAGTTGACCGGTGGTGTCGCCGCCGGGCAGCGTGAGCGTGCCGACAGCGGTGGCGAGACCCGTCGCGGGATCGATGCGCAAAAGCGTTTTGGTCGGATTACCATCCGAAACGCCATACAGCGCGCCATCGGGTGTCAGCGTCAACCCTTCGATGTTCGCGAAACGCGTGACGCCGACTGGCGTGGCCTGCCCGACCTTGGCGGCGGTGTGCGCAGTCATATCGACACGAAAGAGCGTGTCGAACGCTTCGCTGTACGCAAGTGTGTCGGCCGCGCGCGCCGGAGCGAGGGCGACGACAAACACGAGCGCTGCGATGAATGCGCGCAGGGGCATGCGTGGTTCTCGTTATCGTTCTAATTAGTAATCGTCAGCCACGCCGGGCAAGGCGCAGCAATTTGAGTCTAGCAGCTTGTTTCTTTTAAAACAAAGCCTTAGAGCCAATCTCGCGACGCGCTGGTACACTCTCGTCCAGCACGCTGGGCGACGCCTCTATCGCTTCGGTCCGGCGCGCATTCCGATCACAACCTCGTCCCCATTACAACATGGGGTTCGCCGGACGCGAACAGCACCGCATGGCCGATACAGTCACCCCCGCCAAAACGGCCGTGCTGCTGGTTAACCTCGGCACGCCCGACGCGCCGACCACCGCGGCCGTACGCCGTTATCTGGCCGAATTTCTGAGCGACCCGCGCGTGATCGACTATCCGCGTTGGCTTTGGCTGCCGATTCTCCACGGCATCATTCTGCGCATTCGGCCGTCGCGTTCGGCGCACGCCTATTCGACGATCTGGACGCCGCAAGGCTCGCCGTTACTCGTGCAATCGCGGGCGTTGACGGAAAAAGTCGGGCAGTCGTGCGTGAATCTCGGCATTCGTGTCGAATTGGCCATGCGATACGGCAATCCATCGATTCCGTCCGTACTCGAACGATTGATCGCCGACGGCGTGCGGCGATTCCTGATTTTGCCGCTGTATCCGCAATACTCGGCGACGTCGACGGCCACCGCCTTCGACAGCGTGCATGCCGCGCTCGCGCGCATGCGTCACGTGCCCGAATTGCGCACCGTTTCCGACTATCACGCCACGAACGCTTACATCGATGCGCTCGCGAACAGCGTGCGCCGATTCTGGGAAACGAACGGTCGAGCCGATCGTCTGTTGTTGTCGTTCCACGGCATTCCGGAACGATACGTGCGTCTCGGCGATCCATATGCCGAACACTGCAGAGAAACGGCCGCACTGTTGCGTGACCGTCTCGGTCTGACGGAATCGGAGTTGTTGCTGACATTTCAGTCGCGCGTCGGTCGCGAAACCTGGCTCACGCCCTACACCGATATCACGCTGGGCGAGTTGCCGAAGCAAGGCGTGAAGCGAATCCAGGTTTTGTGTCCCGGCTTCGCCGTCGACTGTCTGGAAACACTGGAAGAAATCGCCATCCGTGGCAAAGAACAGTTCATGGCCGGCGGCGGCGAACGCTTCGAGTACATTCCGGCGCTCAACGACGATGCCGATCATGTCTCGCTCATGCGCTCGCTGATCGAACAGCACACGCACGGTTGGCTGGCGTGACAGATCCGCGCGAGACCACGATCGATCTCCCGCATATCCGACTCGCCGCGCGAACGTGGGGCGACGACTCGCTGCCACCGTTGCTGGCGCTGCACGGCTGGCTCGACAACGCAGCGACGTTCGATCGTCTCGCGCCGTTGATTTGTGCACATTTCCACATTGTCGCCATCGATTTTCCCGGTCACGGCCGTTCCGAATGGCGTCCGCAGGGAACGTGGTATCACTACGTCGATTACGTCAGCGATGTCATCGCGGTCGCCGAGAAACTTGGCTGGAAAAAGTTCAGCATCCTCGGCCACTCGCTCGGTGGCACGGTGGGCAGCGTGTTTGCCGCGTGCCGACCGCAATCGCTGGATAAATTGTTTCTGATCGAAGCACTCGGACCGATCGCGGCGCCTGTGAGCGAATCGCTCGATCAGTTGCGGCGCGGCATGAGTCAGCGCGCTGCGTTCCAGGAGAAATTGCGTGTGTTCACGCGCGAAGACGATGCGATCGAAATCCGCAGCAAAGTGAATGGACTGTCGCGCGACGCGGCGATGGCGCTCGTCCAGCGCGGACTGAAAAGCGTGCCGGGTGGATTCAGCTGGTCATCCGATCCGCGATTGACGTTGGCAACACCGGTGCGTTTCACCGAAGACCAGATTCTCGCCGTGCTCCGCGGAATCGAAGCACGGACGCTGCTCGTGCTCGCACAACCTGAAGCGCCGTATTTGCCGCGCGAAACGATGCAGCGCCGGATCGAACAGGTGCGCGACATCGCCGTCCATCGCATTGACGGCGGTCATCATCTGCATCTGGAGAACGCGGCGCCGATCGCGAAGTTGATCGACGAATTTTTGGCGAACGATTAGTTCTTGCCGATCAGACGCGACAACTCGGCCTTGAGTGCCTGGCCGCTCATCTTGAGCCACTCGCGCTGCTGCTTCCAATCGGGGCAAAACGTGCCGACCAGGGCCCAGAAACGCGGCGAATGATCGCGAATGCGCAGATGGCACATCTCGTGGACGACGACGTAACGCAACGCTTCGGGCGGCGCGAGCGAAAGCGCGAGATCGAGCGTGATCCAGTCGCGCGTGTCGAGGCTGCCCCACAAACTCTTGAGCGGTTTCACGCGCACGCCCAGCGGCGCGCGGTTCAGTTCTTCCGCATAACGCGCGATGTAGCGCGAGACATCGCGGCGCATCTGCGATTCGAGATAATCGCGCAGCAGATTTTTGGCGACGGGCACCGCCGATTTCGCGGTCGGCTTCGGCAACGAAAGCGTAAGCCGATCGCCGTTCAACTCGACATGCGGATACGCACCTTGGCGCCATACCAGACGTGTCGTCTCGCCACGCAACGGAATCAGTGTCGTGACGCCCGGCTTGAGTGCCGGAGGTCCCGACGGATCGAATTTCAGTTCGTCGAGTTTCTGTTCGAGCCAGTTGGAATGCTTGCGCAAGAATGCGAACACTTGCGCCGGATGCGTGCCGTGCGGATACGACACGCGCGCGCCGCCCGACGTCACCGTCAGCCGCAACCGTCGCGCGCGGGGATGCGCATTGCGCAACACCTTGATGGTGTTGCCCGTATCGGTAGGGAGTTCGAGATAGTGATTTTCGCCTACGGCCGTCATGTTTCCTTCCAACAGCGCGGCCGTTCGTGGCGAACGCGCTTCAACTCTTGTCGGTCGGCCTGTGCAAGCCGAACCAGTTTTCGAATTTTTCGAGCAGCTTTTCCAGCTCCAGCGTCATCAGCGCGAATCGGGCGTCCAGTTCGGCGACGACCGATTCGGCCGAGTTGTCTTCGAGTTCCTCCTGGACGACGTCCAGAAACCGGAGTTTGCGGACGGTGAGTTCCTCACCGAGCACGAAACTCAGGCGATCCTCGAAGGTTAGGCCGAGTTGGAAAACCTGCTTTCCCGACTTTAAATGCTCGCGCACTTCGTCGGTTTCAAGGTCCTGACGGCGGCAGCGAACCACCGCGCCGGATTCCACCGGATCCCGCAATTCACATTCGTCTGCCAGCGCCAAACCCGCCGGTAGCTTGCCACGGATCAACCAGTCCGTCAGCAAACCCCGCGGACTGTTTTCGGCCGCCATCGGGACCGCGGGAAAAGTACCAAGCGCCTGTCTCAACTGTGTGACCGTTTCTTCGGCGATCTTGCGGCTGGCCGAATCGATCGCTAACCATCCGTTTTCCAACGAGAAATAGGCGTGGACGGTCGACCGGCGCGAGAAAGCTCGCGGCAGAAGCTCGGTCATAATCTCGTCCTTGAGCCGTTTCCGCTCCTTCGAACCCGGCCTTTTACCGGATTTTGTCTCTATCTTCTGCAAACGTGCCGACAACTCCTGATTAACTACCGCACCCGGCAACAATTTTTCATTTCGGCCGAGGGTAACGAGCGCATAGTGGCCGACGCGATGGACCAGCGGTTCCTCGTCCACACCGTACGGCGAAATGAAGCCGGCGCTGGCGAGTTCCTGGGGACCGACCTCGCGCAAGCGATGGCCATCGAGTTTGCTTTCGAGTGACTTCAAGCCACGCGCGGACTTCTCGGAAAAACGGAACAACGTCAGATTGCGAAACCACATGTAGAAAACCCCAGAAGAAATTCGGCCGGAAGGCCAGGTGAAAAAATTCAGGCGGTAACGTCGTTGACGACCGTCGGGATATCGGAAGTGCCGAGCCAGTCGCCGACATTCGCGCGTGCGCTCGCGTCGCGACTGCCGAGTGACGCGAAATCGAACAGATCGCGATCGGCCAGTTGCGACGGCGTGACCGACGTCAGCGCGCGAAACACGTTCTCGGTGCGTCCCGGATGCTTGCGTTCCCAATCGATCAGCATCTGCTTCACGGCTTTGCGTTGTAGCGTTTCCTGCGAACCGCAGAGGTTGCACGGCATGATCGGGAACGACTGTTGTGCTGCGTATTCGGCGATGTCGGTTTCACGACAGTACGCGAGCGGGCGAATCACGACATGCTTGCCGTCGTCGGACAACAGCTTCGGCGGCATCGCCTTCAGCGTCGATTGGTAGAACATATTGAGGAACATCGTTTCGACGATGTCGTCGCGATGATGCCCGAGCGCGATTTTCGTGAATCCGTTTTTTTTCGCGAAGTTATAAAGCGCTCCGCGCCGCAAGCGCGAACAGAGTCCGCACATCGTCTTGCCTTCAGGAACGACGCGCTTCACGACGCTGTACGTGTCCTGTTCGATGATCTCGAACGGCATGTCGATCGAGCGCAGATACGTCGGCAGAATATCCGGATCGTAGTCGGGCTGTTTCTGATCGAGATGCACCGCGACCAGCTCGAAATCGACCGGCGCTTTCGCCTGCAACTGGCGCAACATTGTCAGCAGCGTGTACGAATCCTTGCCTCCTGAGAGGCACACCATCACGCGATCGCCCTGTTCGATCATGTTGAAATCGACGACCGCCTGACCGGTCAGCCGGCGCAGCCGCTCGCCCAGTTTGTGCGATTCGAATTCTCGTCGTTGGGCAGTGGAACGGACGGCGGACATGGCCTGCCTATTCTACTTGGCTTCCGCTAGACTCGCTGGCCGATCGCATCACTTTTCGGACACGTGCAGTGACCGATTCGCCCGCCGAAATTCACAGAACGCTCGTCGATCTCCGCATCGAGCATCGGGATTTGGACCACGCGATTTCGCGCATGAGCACCACCGCCGGATCGGACGAGTTGCAGTTGCGCCGATTGAAGAAACGCAAACTGAAACTCAAGGACATAATCGCCAAACTCGAGAGTCAACTCATTCCCGACCTCGACGCCTGACGAAAACTTATTCGTCCTGCGCAGGCGGCGCGGGCGGTTCGGATGACGCCAGCGATTCGCGCCGTTCCGGCGTGAGCTTCAAAATGCCGTGGCGGATTTCACGACTGAGAATGACCTTCGCATCGCGCGCGACGTCGTCGAGCGCGGTATCGAAATCGAGTTTGCCCGAGGCATCCGGCCAGATCACTTTGCGTTCGCGCAGTCGCTGGATGAAACCGCGGAACAACGATTTGTCGAAAAATTCCGGCGCGTTGAGTTCGTGCAACAACGTCAGACGCTGCGCCGTCATCGCGCACAGATTTTCGAGTTCGCCCGAACTCAACGTGCGCGGTCCGTTGCGTACCAACGCCGCAATCGCAATGTAGTAGCGCTCGAACGCCTGCAACATGCTGTGCGCGATCAAGCGCAACTGATACGAACTGTCGCTCTGACCCGGACCACGACGCAGGATGCGGCCTTCGCCGACCGACTCGAGTAACCCGTGACGCACGAAGAATTCGATCGTCGCTTCGATTTGCGCCGTGAATCCTTCTTCGTCCCACGGCAAGAACAACTCCTGCTGGATGAATGGATAAACCAGCCGTCCGAGCCGCAACACCGAACCGCGCGCCATGCGTCGGTTGTTGAGGAAGCAGCACGCGATCCACGCCGCCGTCGCCGTGAGGTGCAGCACATTGTTGCGGAAATACGAGAGCAACACCGCGTTATCGCCTTCGCACGCGATCAGGTCGCCAAGCGGATGCGCGATGCGCCGCGTCCATTCCATTTTTTCGCCATACGCGACGATTTCTTTCGCGCTGAGCGGCGTGATCGTCAGCCGATCCGAATACGGTAATTCGTTGAACAGCGAACGCATGAGATCGATCTGCGCGAGCAAATCGTTTTCGGTCATCGCATGTTTCGGCGTCGACAACAATGCGAGCGCCAGCAGGTTGATCGGATTGACGTCCGCCGCGCGATTGATGTTGATCTGAATGTTTTCGGCGAGCGCATCGACCGCCGGATTCAGCCACGCGGGTTTTTCTTCCGGACTGTTCACCGCATCGCGCCAGTTCGGTTCGACTTTCGCGAGCAACTGATCGAGCACGACAGGCTCGCCGAAATTCACCACGACTTTTCCGTAATGCTTGCGCAATATGCCGAACGCTTTCAGCAGGCCGAACACCGATTCTTTTTCTTTGGGCTTGCCCGACAATTCACCGATGTATGAATTACCTTCAATCAGCTTTTCGTAACCGATGTACACCGGCTGGAACATCACCGGCCGACGCGATTCGCGCAGATAGCTGCGCAATGTCATCGCGAGCATGCCGCCGCGCGGCTGAAGCAAACGTCCGGTGCGCGAACGTCCGCCTTCGATG
>DATBAU010000319.1:0-4588 GCA_036271355.1 Rudaea sp.
AGTCTCAAAGTGACTTCAAACAACCCCAGGTGACGCGTGCCGGACGTCAGGTCCGCGAGCGAAACCGCTCGCGGACCGTAACGTTTATTCCGACTTGTTCATCTGTTCCTTCAGCAACGCACCCAGCTTGGTCGTGCCGCCGGAAGACGATTGATAGTCTTCGAGCGCCTGCTGCATTTCGTCGTCGTCTTTCGCACGGATCGACAACTGCAACACGCGACCCTTACGGTCCATGCCGGTGTACTTCGCTTCGACCTTGTCGCCGACCTTGAAATGCTGCGTGGCGTCGTCGACACGTTCCTTGGCAATGTCGTTGGCACGCAGATAACCTTCGACGCCTTCGCCGAGATCGATCGTCGCACCCTTCGCATCGACTTCCTTCACGGTGCCGTTGACGATGCTGCCGCGCGGGTTCGCCGCCATGAACTGGCCGAACGGATCTTGTTCGAGCTGCTTGATGCCGAGCGAAATGCGTTCGCGTTCCGGATCGACCGCGAGAACCACGGCTTCAACGGTGTCGCCCTTCTTGAAGTTGCGGACGAGGTCTTCGCCTGTGCTCTGCCACGAAATATCGGACAGGTGGACGAGGCCGTCGATGCCACCATCCAGACCGACGAAGATGCCGAAGTCGGTGATCGATTTGATCTGACCGGACACCTTGTCGTTCTTCTTGTGGATCGCCGCGAACGACTCCCACGGATTGGCTTGCGTCTGCTTGATGCCGAGCGAAATGCGGCGGCGTTCTTCATCGACGTCCAGCACCATCACTTCGACTTCGTCGCCGACCTGCACCATCTTGGCCGGGTTGACGTTCTTGTTGGTCCAGTCCATTTCCGAAACGTGGACGAGGCCTTCGACGCCCGGTTCGAGTTCAACGAAGCAACCATAATCGGTGACGTTCGAAACCTTGCCGAACAGGCGCGTGCCTGTCGGATAACGGCGCGCGATGGCGACCCACGGATCTTCGCCGAGCTGTTTCAGACCCAAAGACACACGATTCCGCTCGCGATCGAAACGCAGTACGCGGACTTCGAGTTCGTCGCCGACGTTGACCACTTCCGACGGATGACGCACGCGCTTCCACGCCATGTCGGTGATGTGGAGCAGGCCGTCGATGCCGCCCAAGTCCACGAACGCGCCGTAGTCGGTGAGGTTCTTGACGACACCCTTGACCACCGCGTTTTCCTGCAGGCGTTCGAGCAGCTGTTCGCGTTCTTCCGAATGCTCGCTCTCGACGACCGCGCGACGCGACACGACCACGTTGTTGCGCTTGCGGTCGAGCTTGATGATCTTGAATTCCAGTTCCTTGCCTTCGAGGTAGACCGGATCGCGCACAGGGCGCACATCGACCAGCGAACCGGGAAGGAACGCGCGGACATCCTTGATGTCCACGGTGAAGCCGCCCTTCACCTTGCCCGAAATGCGGCCGGTGACGGTGGCGTTTGTCTGTTGCGCATTCTCCAACTCGTCCCATACCAGCGAACGTTTGGCTTTCTCGCGCGAGAGGCGGGTTTCGCCGAAACCATCTTCGATGGCATCGAGAGCGACTTTCACTTCATCGCCGACCTTCACCTCGAGCTCGCCCTGCTCGTTATGGAACTGCTCGATGGGGACGATGCCTTCGGACTTCAGGCCCGCGTTGACGACGACCACGTCGTTGCGGATTTCGACGACGATGCCGGAAACGATGGTGCCCGGCTTCAGTTTGTTGAGCGTTTGGCTCTTTTCGAATAGTTCGGCAAAACTTTCTGTCATGAGGATTCCAGTTGACCTTAAGACTTCATCCTAAATCCATGTGGGGATTGAGGATTTCATCCACCCGTTATGGCCGGGATCATTCCCGTGCCGTTGCAAAACCCGTCATCGAAATGACGGGACCGTGAGCCCGGACTTTCATCCGGACTCGAAACTTTCCCATTCGCGAATCCGTGCTTAGCGCGTGAGATTGCGCCGCATCAGGCCGAGCACGAGAGCGACTACCGCATCGATCGGCATCCCGGTCGAATCGATCAGCGTTGCGCCCTCCGCAGGCTTGAGCGGGGCGACGGGACGCTCGGCATCGCGCACGTCACGCGCCTGAATCTCGCGCAAAAGGGCGGCAAGTGTAACCCCCAACCCCTTTTCTTTCAACTGCTTATAGCGCCGTTTCGCCCGTTCCTCGGCGCTGGCCGTGAGGAACACCTTAAAACCGGCATCCGCGAAAATCACGGTACCCATGTCGCGGCCGTCGGCGACGAGGCCCGGCGCCTTGCGGAACCTGCGTTGCTTGTCGAGCAGCGCGTTGCGCACCGAGGGAATCGCCGCGATGGCCGACGCCGCCGCCCCGCAAGTTTCGGTGCGGATTTCGTCAGTCGCATCGTGTCCGTTGACGATGACGCGCGTCTCGCCACCGTCCTTCGGATCGCGAAACGAGATCTTCGTGGTCTGCGCGCAGCGGGTCACCGCGTCGACGTCGGACAGATCGAGACCTTCCATCGATGCCGCGAAACCGACCGACCGATACAGCGCGCCTGAATCGAGCATGTGCCAGCCGAGCGCATCGGCGACCATGCGGCTGATCGTGCCCTTGCCGGAGCCGGACGGTCCATCGATGGTCAGCACGGGAACGATCTTTTCGGCGGCCATGAAGTCCCTGCACTCACCTTGAAGTTGTCAGTCTAAGCCTTTGAATTCAAGCGCTCAATCGCAAGCCGCTTCGATTAGCCAGTTCGACGAAACCGGGAAACGACGTCGCGACGTTGGCGCAATCGATAATACTGACGGCTGCGGAAGCGACAGCACCAGCGATCGCGAAGCTCATCGCGCAGCGGTGGTCGCCAGCGGAATCGACTTCGCCACCAACAAAATGGCCGCCTCGAATGATCGCGCCGTCCGGCGTCTCTTCGATCGCCGCGCCGAGTGCACGCAGCCCGTTCGCCATGACCGCGATGCGATCGGATTCCTTCACGCGCAATTCCGCCGCTCCAGTGACGCGTGTGGTGCCTTTCGCCAACGCGGCTGCGACGAACAGGATCGGAAACTCGTCAATCATATCCGGGACGTGTACGACAGGGACGTCTATTCCCCGCAGCACAGCCGAACGCACGATGAGATCGGCAACGCGTTCGCCACCGACGCTACGCACGTTCGATTCGCGCACATCCGCACCCATTTCACGCAGCACGTGCAGCAAACCGGTGCGTCGCGGATTCATGCCGACGTTCATGATCGTCAGTTCCGAATCTGGGACTACTGTCGCGGCAACGATGAAGAACGCCGCCGACGAAAAATCGGCCGGCACGTCGATATCGACGGCGCGCAAGGTGTGTCCTCCGCGCAACTTCGCCCAGCCTTCGCCGAATTCGATCGGCCATCCGAACGCGGAAAGCATGCGTTCGGTGTAATCGCGCGTCGGATGCGGCTCGACGATGTGCGTTTCGCCCTCGGCATACAAGCCGGCGAGAAGCAGCGCGGACTTCACCTGCGCGCTCGCGACGGGCAATTCGTAGGAAATTCCGCGCAGATGCGCGCCACCGTAAATACGAAGCGGTGGCAAACCATTTTGCTCAGTCTCGACCCGCGCACCCATCGTCGACAACGGATCGATCACACGCCGCATCGGACGTTTCGATAGCGATTCGTCGCCGATCAACGTGCTATCGAACGATTGTCCAGCGAGTAGCCCCGCCAGCAGTCGAATACCGGTGCCGGCATTGCCGCAATCGATCGATGCCGGCGGTTTTTTCAGTCCGCGCAATCCGACGCCCTGCACGATCCGTTGGTTGTCGCGCGGCGATTCGATACGCACACCCATCTGCGCGAACGCGCGTGCAGTCGCGCGCGTGTCTTCGCCTTCGAGAAACCCGGTGACGCGCGACGTGCCTTCCGCAATCGCCGACAGCATGATCGCGCGGTGCGATATCGATTTGTCGCCCGGCACGCGCACTTCGCCGCGCAGTCCGGACGAGCGCGCGCTCGTCCAACGCAAACCGCCGCCGCTCATGGCAACGCGGCGAGCAGTCGTTCGTTCTCGGCGCGCGTTCCGACACTGATACGAAGGTATTCCGGCAGACCGTAACCACCCATCGGCCGCGCAATCACGCCGTTTTCGAACAATGTTTTCTCGATCGGCGAGGCATCCGTCTTGAAATCGATCAGTACGAAGTTCGTCTGCGACGGCAGCACTCGCAAATTTTTTTCGCGCAATCGCGCCGCGAGCCATTCGCGTTCCGAGTGATTCCACGACTTCGATTGCGCGACGTGTTGCGTATCCATCAAAGCCGCTTCCGCCGCGATGAGCGCTAAACCGTTGCAGTTGAACGATTCGCGCAGACGCTCGAAGATCGACGCCACGTCCGCCGCGCTGATCGCATAGCCCAAGCGCAAACCCGCCAACGCGTACGCCTTCGAAAACGTGCGCGTGACGATCAGGTTCGGATGACGCGCAAGAAATTTTAGGGCCGTCGTCAATCCGGGCGCGTCGGTGAATTCGTGATACGCCTCGTCGACGACGACCAGCGTGTTGCCCGGCACGCGCGCCAGAAATTTCTCGAGTTCCGCATCGTCGAACCACGTGCCCGTTGGATTGTTCGGATTCGCAAGATAGACG